>DATJNL010000056.1:0-12907 GCA_035508175.1 Myxococcales bacterium | reverse complement strand
CGGGGCATGCGCGACGAGCACATGCTCCTGCTCAAGCTCAAGTGGGCGACCGCTCACCCCATCCGCTCCGCGAAGGATCTCGGCCGCTTCCTCCACGCTCAAACGCTGCACTCAAATCGGTGAAGAGCCCTTTTTTGGTTCGAGCAGCTTGCTCGTGCAGGTGCCGCTGGCGTGTGGAGCCCCGGTCACGCTGGCGAGCGGACAGAACAACCCGCTGACCATTGCGGTCGACGGGACCAGCTTGTACTGGACGGATCTGGACAATGGGCTCGCCGGGACGGTGATGCGAGTGGGGCTCGATGGCGGAGGCCTCGCGACTCTGGCAACCGGGCAATACGTGCCCCTGTCGCTGGCAGTCGATGCGAACAACGTCTACTGGGCCGATTATGGAGGCGGAACGATCATGTCGGTGCCGCTGGCGGGCGGAAGTCCGGTGACTCTCGCTTCAGCCGGGTCACCGGTCGGCATCGCCGTCAGCTCGGACAGCGTCTACTGGACCGACTTCTCCACCGGTACGGTAAACAAGGTCGCCATCGACGGCGGGATACCGATCACGCTCGCCTCCGGACAGAGCTCACCCGAGGCCATCGCCGTCGATGCGACGAGCGTCTACTGGAAGAACGTGGACCAGAACGACGCCGGCATGCTCATGAAGGTGACCCCCAGGTAGAAGCGGACTTGATCGCGTCGAGGACAGCTCGAAACAACCCGCGAGGGCCATCGCTGGAGCTGCGGCGCGGGCTTGAAGCCTTCGACGCGAACGGTCACCTTAGTGTGGCTCGCCGCACGGGTCGTCGGCGACGTTCCAGGTGACGCGGAGGCCAGCGGGAGCGGTGATGCGGACGACGGTGACGGAGCCGGGCGCGAGATGGGTGGGGGCGTTGCCGAAGTGGCTTTGACGAGAGGGAGCCGGGTCATGAGTGGGTACTGGCCCGAGGCGGCCCTACGCAGAGTCGCCACGAGAAGCCACATCCCGACGAAGAAGAACGGGAACGCTGGAAACAGCCACGACGTGGAGCGTGGTGGGGCATCTTTCGATTCTACCGCGAAGGCCGCACCGCGGCCCTCCCGAGAGGGGCCGGGGGAGGCAGCGGCGGCCGCTTGAACCCCACCACGTGCACCGCAAGTGGGGCTCGGCTGCGGGGTGGGAGGCCCGTCCCCGTGCGAGTTCCGCAGCGCGCTCCTCACGGGTCTCTTTCTCCCGTACCCTCCGCGCGCGAGGACTGTCTGAGCACGGGGGCGGGCCGTCCTCCCGCCGCCCGGAGTGCGCTGGTCTCAGCCCCATCTCGAGCTCGCCCGGGACGCTCCGGACGGCCAGGCACTGGCGGACGAGACGCTCGCTTGACAGCTTGGATACGCAAAAGTAGCGTCGTTTCCAAGGGTGGGGCCGGTCGATTTGCGCCCGCACCCCGAGGTGTCCGCCATGAAGCGCCTGCTCTTCGCCGCCTGCTGCCTCTGCCTCGCCGCGTGCACCGCCTGCATCGCCGGCTGCAGCCCCAACGACGTCGGCAACAACAACAACGGGACCTCGGCGTCCCAGTCGGTGGGCAGCGCCGGCGCCACCGTGGCCGCCGGCTCCGACGCGTCGGTCAGCATCTCGGCGGGCATCCTCACCGCGCCCATCACCGTGACCATCCAGCCCGCGGCCTCGAGCACGCCGGCCCCCGCGAACACGACGGTCGTCGGCGGCTCCTACGTCTTCGGCCCCGAGGGCCAGCAGTTCAACGCGCCCGTCACCGTGACCCTCGCGTTCTCCTCGGTGTTGATGCCGGCCGGCGCCTCCGCCTCGAGCGTCGTGATCATGACCGCGCCGCTCGGCTCGTCGACCTACACGCCGCTCCCCACGACCGTGGTGGACTCGAGCCACGTGTCGGCCCAGACCACGCACTTCTCGGTGTTCGTCCCCACCGTCCCGACCTCGAGCGGCTCGGGCACCACCGGCGGCACCGGGGGCACGGGCGGCACCACCGGCGGACCGCCGCCCACCTGCTCGCCCACCAACGCCGCCTGCCCCGCCACGGCCCCCGCCGCGCTCGCGAACGCGACGTACCCGGGCGGCAGCTGCGGCACCGACCGCGGCAGCGTCTTCCCCGACTTCTTCCTCGGGACCGGCTACTGGAACACGGGCAGCAACGGCCAGCCCCTCTCCGACATCGGCCTCACCTCGATTCAGGAGCTCGCGTTCCACTACCTCTACTGCTCGGGCTTCAAATACGCCTTCCTCGACATCTCGGCCGTCTGGTGCCCGCACTGCAACGACGAGGCGGCGCAGCTCCCGGGCTGGAACGCCACCACGCAGACGTACTCGTACAACGCGCAGGCGCAGACCGGCTACGCGGTGAAGTGGCTCGCCGAGGGCGGCATCATCCTGAGCGTGCTCGAGCAGGGCGACAACCCGAGCAACGCCGCCACGCCCACCGACCTCACCGACTGGATCACGAAGTACAACACCAACTACCCCATGGCGATCGACCCCGAGGAGAACCTCGTCTCGGGCGTGGGGCTCCAGGCCTGGCCGGCGAACATCATCATCGACCTGTCGAACATGAAGGTGGTGGAGGCCGTCTTCGGCGACGTGCCCACCTTCTACCAGGACTTCGACAACTACCTGGCCTCCGGGGGCTGAGCATTCGCTGCCTGCCGCTCGTCTGCCTCGCGGCCTGTGCGACCGCCTCCGGTTCGGCGCCGCGCAGCGCGGCCTCCGCGTCCGGCTTGCCCGACTTCGAGCTCTCCGACACCGACGGCAATTCGGTGAAGCTCTCCGACTACCTCGGCAAGCAGGTGGTCTACCTCGACTTCTGGGCGAGCTGGTGCGGCCCCTGCCAGCTGGAGCTGCCGCAACTCGAGGCGCTCTACGAGAAGTACAAGGGCCAGGGCTTCGTCGTGCTCGGCGTGGCCATGGACGACACGACCACGGTGGGCGCGGTGGCGCCGGTGGCCCGCAAGGACGGCCTCACCTTCCCCGTGCTCCTCGACGCGCAGTCGCGCGCGGTCGCGCTGTACAACGGCAACAAGAGCGCGCCCTACGGCGTCCTCATCGATCGCCGGGGGCGCATCGTCGAGCAGCGCGCCGGCTACACGCCGGGTGACGAGCGCAAGCTCGAAGCGCAGCTCGTCGCCGAGCTGGGCCAGCACTGAACGACATGCGCGGGCTCCCCGCCCTGGCCGCCGCCGTGGCCTGCGCGATCGCCGCCCCCGCGCTCGCGATCCGCACCGAGCTGGGCGGGGATCCGTTCCTCCTCGACCTGAGCGAGACGGCCGACGTCGCCTTCCACGTGGACAACGGGACGATCGCGGCGCCGGGCACGCCCAACTACGACCCCACCAGCAACGACTACTTCGACTGGCTCAACCGCTTCGACGCGCAGGCCTCGTGGCGCCGCTGGCACGCCGAGCTGCGCTTCGACTCGGCGGTCTTCGCCAATGCGCCCTCGGTGGGCGGGCCCTTCCCCAACCCGAGCCAGTGCTTCGGCGCGAACGCCTTCGTCAGCTACTGCGAGAACCTGCACCTCGCGAACCTGCTCGAGAACCGCTACATCGACAACTTCGGGCTCGAGAAGGTCTCGCTGAACTACCTCGACGACCACTTCGACGTGACGCTCGGCGACTTCTACCTGAGCTACGGCCGCGGCATCGTGGTGAGCATCCTCAAGATCGACGCGCTGGGCGTGGACACCACCGTGCGCGGCCTGAACGCGAGCTACCACCTGGGCGGCTTCTCGGCCAACGTCGCGGCGGGGCTGACCAACGTGGTCAACACCGACGAGGCCACCGGCGAGGTCGCGCCCGATCCCGACGACGGCATCGCCGCCGCGCGCCTCGAGTACCGCGTGCCGCGCTGGTTCACCCTGGGCGTCGACGGCGCCGGCTTCTTCCAGAACCCGCAGACCACGCTGCTCGGCAACTACACGCCGGGCACGGCCACGCAGTCCGTGGGGCTCGGCCTGTTCACGCTCGGATCCATCCAGTCGCAGCCCATCCCGCCGGGCAGCGTGGCGCCCACGGTCTCGGACACCGGCAACTTCAGCGCCACCCTCGACCTCCCCTGGCTCGGGCGCTGGGGGAAGCTCTACCTGGAAGAGGCGCGGCAGGTGCAGACGACCTACACCAACGGCTGCGGCCTCTACCCGGGCTGCGGCACCTCGGGCAACCACGAGACCACCAACGGCAACGCGTTCTTCGCTTCCGCCGACGCCTTCCTCGGACCGGCGACGCTGCTCGTGGAGTTCAAGGACTACCAGAGCTTCTTCTTCCCGGTGCCCAACAGCCTGCCGTCGGTGATGTTCCCCGCGTTCTGGCAGCAGAACGTCTACAGCAATCCGCCGAACCTCGAGGAGATCTTCCAGGAGGAGCAGCTCACCTCCCACATCTTCGGCCCCCGCGCGCGCCTCGACTACAAGATCGACGATCACGTCGCGCCCTACGTGTCGTTCGCCTACTTCGAGGACGACACCAACCAGTACGACATCTACGACGGGTACGTCGGCGCCGACGTGAACTGGCAGCAGCACCGCAGCCACGCCAACGTCGCGGTGGGCCGCCGCTACGAGATCGAGAACCAGCTCGCCTACCAGCCCGGCTCGGCGTTCCAGCAGGAGTGGTGGGTGCAGTACGACGCGGTGCAGGTGCTCGGCGACGTGTACAGCCTCGAGCTCGAGGGGCTCCACCGGCGCTTCGACTACGACCAGCTCACCGGCCACGCCTGGAGCTGGGGCTACGCGTACCTGTCCCTCAAGCGCAGCGCCTGGACCGCCACGCTCGGCTACGAGTACAACACGCAGTACCCCGACCTGTGGCGCCCCGAGAACCCCAACGCCGGCATCTCGTGGATCATCTCCGATCACTACACCGTGCGCGTCTTCGGCGGCGGCCGCGAGGCCGGCCTGCGCTGCATCAACGGCATCTGCCGCAACTTCCCGGGCTTCACCGGCGGCTCGGCGGAGCTGGTCGCACGGTACTAGCAGGCGGCGCGAACCGGAACGCGCGGGTCGCCGAGGGTCACCGGGCCCGTAAGACCGAAGCAGACGCGGCGCGGTCGTCCAGCGACCGGGATCACGCGGGACATGAAGGCGTGCAGGGGTAGTGAAACGCGACCCACGTCTCGATTGCAGCCCTGCGATGGCCTCACGGAGAGTGCCGTGCTCGAGCTGACGGGCTTCGCGAAGGAGACGACGCCGTTCATGAGGTTCCTGAAGGGCCTCGTACGGAGTCTGACCGGGGCCATCCGAAGCCTGAAGGGGTTCGTTCGGGGTCTGACGGCCTTGGTGAACGATTCCAATGGCTTCGAACAGCTCCTGACCCGCGTCGTCTCGAAGGCGGCCTGCGTCTGGAACGAGATCGGGCTCGTCGCCTTCCTTCTCACCCGGCGCATCAGGAATCTGACGCCCTTCGCACCTCGAAGCAGCGGGTTCAGCGAAGACGTGGCGGGCGTCAGGAGAAAGCTGAAGGGGATCAGATGGTTCCTGAGCGGGAGCAGGCTTCGATCGAAGGGCTTCAGGAAGAGACTCACCTCGTCGAGTCTCTCTCTGATCGACGTCAGGAAGAGACTCACCTCGTCGAGTCTCTCATCGATCGACGTCAGGAAGAGACTCACCTCGTCGAGTCTCTCATCGATCGACGTCGGGAAGAGACTCGCCTCGTCGAGGTTCTCATCGATCGACCTCAGGAAGAGACTCAGCTGGTCGGGGCTCTCATCGATCGACTTCAGGAAGAGCCACGGCTCGTCGAGTCCCTCATCGATTGACCTCAGAACGAGACTCAGCTCGATGAGTCTCTCTCCGATCGACGCGAGACGGAATCCGATGTCGCGGATCGCCCTTCCGAGCGCGCCCAGGCCCCGATCGACCTGCGTGGACGTGCGTCCGAGCTCGATCGATCAGTCGCAGGTCCCCGATTCGAGCGACATTCGATTCTCTCCGGAGTTGGAGAACCGACTTGCGCCCGAGTCCTTGGGCTGTTCAGCTCAACACGTCCCGTTCACCGAGCTGCAGCAATTGCCGCCCTCGCAGGTGTCGTCGCCCTGGCCGTCGTCGGCGCAGCTATAACCACAGCTGCCGCAGTTGTTCGCGTCGTCGTCGAAATCGACGCACGAGCTGCTGCAGCACTGGGGGCTGGTGTACCCGAGCGTCGTGCAGTCCTGCCCCCCCTGATCGGCGCAGCCGCCGCAGTCGTTGATGTCGCTCGTCGTGTCGTGGCACTGGCCGTCGTCGCAGAACGTCTCGCTGCCGCAGTCCTGTCCGCAGCTTCCCCCGGCGCAGATCCCGCCGGCGCAGACCTGGCCGCAGTACGCGCAGTTCTGCGCGTCCGAGTCGCCGTCCGTGCACGTGCCGCCACAGCAGAGCGGGTTCACCGCGCTCGTGGCGGTGCAATCCTGCCCGCCCGCGTTGGCGCAGTAGCCGCAGTTGGTGACGTTGCTGTCGGCATCGACGCACGTGCTGCTGCAGCAGACCGGCACCGTGAAGCCCAGCGTGGTGCAGTCGGTGCCGCCCGCGCCGGCGCAGCCGCCGCAGTTGTTCGTGTCGATGCTGGTGTCGGTGCAGGTGCCGTTGCAGGCCATCACGGTCCCGCCGCCGCAATCCTGCGAGCAGGTGCCGCCGCTGCAGGTGCCCTGGCTGCCGTCCGGGTTGGTGCACGGGTTGCCGCAGCCGCCGCAGTTGTTGGGGTCGCTGTCGGTGTCGACGCAGACGCCGTTGCTGCCGCTGCCGTCGTCGCAGCACATGGGCGACGTGCCGGTGGAGCAGACCGTGCCGCACGTCCCGCAGTTCTGCGAATCGCCGTCGCCGTCGGTGCAGTTGCTCCCGCAGCAGAGCGGCTCGTTGCCGTAGCACGTGTCGCCGCAGTAGCCGCAGTTGTTGGTGTCGCTCGTCGTGTCCACGCACGTGCCGTCGCAGGAGACGCCCGCGTCCGGGCCCGAGCAGGTGCCGCTGCCGTTGCTGCACGTGCCGGCGGTGCACGTCGCGTCGGGGACCGCCCCCCCCTGGGTGCAGTCGTTCCCGCACGTTCCGCAGTTCAGCGGGTCGGTGTCCTCGTCGGTGCAGCCGGAATTGCAGCAGGCGGGGGCCCCGCCGTCGGTGCAGCCGATGCCGCAGCCGCCGCAGTTGGCGCTGTCGGAGTCCATGTCGGTGCAGGTGGAGTCGCAGCAGCCGGCGTAGACGAAATCGTCCTGGGTGCAGTCGTCGCCGCAGAAGCCGCAGTTGAGCACGTCGGTCGTCGGGTCGGAGCAGCTGCCGCCGCAGCAGGCGCCGCCGTCGGCGCAGGCGTTGCCGCACGAGCCGCAGTTGGCCTGGTCGCTGTCCTCGTCGACGCAGCTGCTCTTGCAGCAGGCGGGCGTGGTGAGGTCCTGCGCCGTGCAGTCGGTGCCGCAGCTGCCGCAGTTCGAGACGTCGGTCGCGGTGTTGGTGCAAGTGCCTCCGGTGGGGGGGCACATGGTGCCGGCGTCGCCGCTGCAGCCGCTGCCACACTTGCCCGAGGAGCACACCTGGCCGCTCGGGCAGGCCGTGCCGCACTTGCCGCAGTTCAGGTTGTCGGTCTGTGTGTTGACGCAGCTGCCGCTGCACGAGGTCTCGCCCGACGGGCAGGTGCTGGCGCAGGCGCCGTTGCTGCACGTGGCGCCGCTCGTGCACGCGTCGCCGCACTTGCCGCAGTTCTGGGCGTCGGTCTTGGTGTTGGTGCACTGGCCGCTGCAATCGGTGTCGCCGCTCGGGCAGCTCCCGGCGTCGGCGGAGCCGGCGCAGCTGCCGGCGTTGCAGGTCTGGCCGTTGGTGCAGGCGTGGCCGCAGCTGCCGCAGTTCTGCGTGCTGGTCTGCGTGTTCACGCAGGAGCCGCTGCACGCGGTCTCGCCGCTCGGGCAGGTGGTGGCGCAGCTGCCGGCGCTGCAGGTCTGGCCGCTCGCGCAGGCATGGGCGCAGCTGCCGCAGTCCTGGGGATCGGTCTGCGTGTTCACGCAGCTGTTGCTGCAGTCGGTGAGACCGCCGGTGCAGGTCACGCCGCACTTGCTCGACGAGCAGGTCTCGCCGCTCGGACAGGACTTGCCGCAGCCGCCGCAGTCCGCGTTGCTGGTGGTCGTGTCGACGCAGGCGCCATTGCAGAGCGTCTCGTTGCTGGGACAGCTGGTGCTGCACGTGCCGCTGCTGCAGCCCTGGCCGCTCGTGCAGGCGTGGCCGCAGCTCCCGCAGTCGCTGCTGTCGGTCTGGACGTTGACGCACTGGCCGCTGCACGCGGTCAAGCCGGCGGAGCAGGTGGTGCTGCACGCGCCCGAGACGCAGGCCTGGCCGCTCGCGCAGGCGTGGCCGCAGCTCCCGCAGTTCTGGGTGTTGCTCGAGGTGTCGAGGCAGCTGCCGTTGCAGTCTTGCTGCCCGGACGGGCAGCTCGTGGTGCAGGCGCCCGAGACGCAGGCCTGGCCGCTGCCGCACGCCTTGCCGCAGGCGCCGCAGTTGTGCGCGTCGGTCTGCTCGTTCACGCAGGTGGAACCGCACAGAGACTGCCCGCTGCCGCAGGTCAGCGTGCACGTGCTGCTCTGGCAGGTCTCGCCGGCGGGGCAGGCCTTGCCGCAGCCGCCGCAGTTCGAGTTGTCGGTGGCCTCGTCGACGCAGCTGCCGTTGCAGAGGGTCGATCCGCCTGGGCAGCTCGTGCTGCACGTGCCGTTCACGCAGCCTTGGCCGCTCCCGCAGGCCTTGCCGCAGCCGCCGCAATTCTGCCCGGAGGTCTGCGTGTCGACGCAGCTGCCGCCGCAGAGGGTGGTCCCGCCCGCGCAGCTCGTGGTGCAGCTGCCGCCGCTGCACACGCCGGTCGAGCAGGCATTGCCGCAGCTGCCGCAGTTCTGGGGGTCGGTCGAGGTGTTCGTGCAGCTGACGCCGCAGTTCGTCTCGCCCGACGGGCAGCTCGAGCTGCACACGCCGCTCACGCAGCTGTCGCCGGCGGGGCAGGTCTTGCCGCAGCCGCCGCAGTTGGCGGCGTCCGTGGTGACGTTGGTGCACTGGCCGTTGCAGACCTTCTCGCCGCCCGTGCAGGTGAGGGTGCAGGCGCCCGAGACGCAGCTCTGCGGCGAGGTGCAAACCGTGCCGCACTTGCCGCAATTGTCGTCGTCGCTCTTCGTGTTCACGCAGGCCGTGCCGCACAGCGTGGTGCCGCTCGCGCAGCTCGTGACGCACTGGCCGGCCTGGCAGGCCCCGCCGTTGCAGGCCATGCCGCAGCCGCCACAGTTGTTCGCATCGTCGGCGGTGTTGGTGCACGTCCCGTTGCAGAGGACCTCGGTCCCCTGGCACCCGCTGGAGCTGCCGGTGCTCCCGCCGTTGTTGCCGCCGGTGGTGCCACCCGTGTGGCCGCCGTTGCTGCCGCCGTTGGTCCCGCCCGTCGAGCCGCCGCTGCTCTTGCAGGCGCTGTTCACGCAGCTCTGACCGCTGGCGCACCTCGTGCCGCAGGCACCGCAGTTCGCCGGGTCGGTGGCCGTATTGGTGCAGGTGCCGGAGCAGATGACCTCGTTGCCCTGGGAGCAGGAAGCGGTGCAGGTGCCGAACTGGCAAGCCTGCCCGCTGGCGCACGCGCTGCCGCAGCTGCCGCAGTTGCTGGCGTCGGTCGCCGTGGTGACGCAGACGCCGCTGCACGGCGTCTGGTTGGCCGGGCAGGTGAGCCCGCTGCCGCCGTCGCCCGGGCTGGAGCTGCTGCACGCGCCGAGCCCTCCGACGAACACGCCGAGACAGGTCGCGAAGGTGGCCTTGCGGAACGTCAGCATTGCGGGTGCCCTCCACCGGAGCCGCGGGCTCACGGAAGTGGCGACCACTCTAGGGGGAGCGTTTACCAGCGGTCAAGCGCGCGCCGGGCGGCCGCTCGCGCGAAAAGCCGATCAGCGAAGCGGGAATTCGGCCAGCGGCAGCTCAGTGCAGCGCGGGCTCGCCCTCGGCGGCCACGAACACCGCCGGCTCGTCGCCCTCGACCTCGACCTCGCGCACGAGGCCGGGCGGCAGATCGAGCCGATCGCCGGGCGAGAGGACGATGGGCTGCTCGCTGCCGTGCAACCGCACCCGCAGCTTGCCCGACAGCAGCCAGCGCACCTCGCGGGCCCCGCGCGCCGCCTGGGTCGTCCCCGGCGGGTGCGAGTACCGATAGGGACGGAAGCCCTCGGCGCGCAGCCGCTGCTCCATCTCCAGCGCGGTGGGCGGCTCGCCGTCGGTGCAGCGGTCGATGCAGAGGCCGTCGGCGGGCGCCATGGAGGGAAAGGATAAGCAGCGCCCCTGTCACTGCAACGCCGGCCCGGTCAGGAGGCTTGCAGGGACGGGCTGCCGGCCGCCGGGGCGGTCGCGTCTCGCAGGCGGCGGATCGACGGGGCGGCCGCGGTGAAGCCCAGGACCGCCAGCACGCAGAGGACGCCGCCCGAGACCACCGAGAACGGCGCGCCCAGCCATTTCGCCACGGCGCCCGCCTCGAGCTCGCCGAGCTGGGGGCCGCCCATGAAGAAGACCATGTTCACCGAGGTCATGCGGCCGCGCAGCTCGTCGGGCGTGAGGAGCTGCCGCACGGTCTGCCGGATGATCATGCTCACGGTGTCCGCCGCGCCGGACGCGGCGAGAAACAGGAGCGACAGGCGGATGTCGCGGGAGAGACCGAAGGCCGCGATGGAGAGGCCATAGCAGGCCACCGCCACGAGAACGGTGGCCCCCTGCCGGCGGATGGGCGGCCGCGCGGCCATCAGGAGCGCGGCCACGAGCGCACCCCCGGCCGGGGCGGCATAGAGGAGGCCGAGGCCGCGGGCCCCCACGCGCAAGATGGTGTCGGCGTAGATCGGCATGAGCATCATCGAGCCGCCGAGCAGGCAGGCGGCGAAGTCGATGGCCATGAGCCAGAGGATTACCGGCGTGCCGCGCAGGAAGCGCAACCCCTCGACGGCGGCGCGCAGCGAGACGGCCCCGGCGCCGCGGGTCTTCTGCCGGAAGCTCAGCGACCAGGCCGCCACGGCCATCGCGCCGAACGTGACCGCGTCTACCGCATAGGCCGCCGCCGGACCGCTCACGGCGACCAGCGCCCCGCCCACCACGGGCCCGACGAGCGTGGCGGCCTGCCAGGCCGAAGCGTTCAGCGACAGCGCATTCGGCAGCTCCTCGGCCGGGACGAGGTTGGGCAGCAGCGCCTGCCGGGCCGGGTTGTCGAAGGACCGTGCCAGCCCCGCCAGGAAGGCGAAGCCATACAGCTCGACCGGCGTCGCGCGGCCCAGGAAGGTGAGCGCGGCGAGCGCGGCCGAGTTGAGCGCGAGGGCGATCTGCGCGCCCACCATGAGGCGCCGGCGGTCGAGGCCGTCGGCGACCACGCCGCCGACGAGCGACATGAGCAGGATCGGCAGGAAGCGAAAGAGCCCCACGAGGCCCAGCGACATCGCCGAGTGCGTGAGCAGGTACAGCTGCCACGCGATGGCCACCTGGGTCACCTGGCTCCCCATCTCGGAGAGCACGTAACCGAGCCACAGCTTCAGGAAATCCGGCCTGCGGAGCGCGCGGGCGGCGGTGGGAAGGTTCATTGGCCGCGGCGCGGCAGGCGCTAGACGTGGTCGGCCGCCGAGGCCGGAGCGGAAGACGGCTCCGCGGCGGGCGTCTGGACGGCCGAGGGCGGCTGACCGTCCAGCGCCTGGGACCCGGCCACGACCGCCGCTTTCTGTGGCTCGGCGGCGGCCGCCTTCTGCTCGGCGGCAGCCGCTGCCCGCTGCTCCGCGGCGGCGGCCTTCTGCGCCTCCGCGGCGGCCTCGACGCGCGCCTCCTCGATCTTGGCCTGCGGCAGCCGCTTCTCGAGCGCGAGCACGCCGCGGCGCATCGCGTCCAGCTCGTGCATCTGCTTGTTGAAGCGGGCCTCGAGCGCGCGGAAGCGGTCCTTCCAGAGCTCACCCTCGCTCTTCTGCACGAGGTAGACCTTCTCGGAGGTGGCGAGCCTGGCCTCGACCCGCTTCAGCTCGGCGCGCGCCTCCGCGGCCTTCTTGCGCTCGCCGTCCGCGCGGGCCTCCAGATCCGCCAGCTTCGCGCGCTCGGCGTCCAGCTTGCGCTCGAGCGAGGCGAGCGCGCCGGCATCGACCTTCGCGGCGGGCTCCTCTGCCTTGGGCGCCTCGACCTTGGGCGCGGGCGCCGGCGCGGGACGGCCGCGGCGGGACAGGGACAGCTCCTCGCGGGCGGCCCTCGCTTCGTTCGCCGCGGCGGTGGCCTCGGCGCGTGCCTGCGCCAGCGCGGCGCGCGCCTCCTCCTCGGCCTCGCGCCGGGCCTTCTCCGCGTCCTTCGCCTTGGCGGCCTGCTCCTGCGCCTCGATCGCGCGGGCCTTGAGGTCCCGGACCTTCTCGCGCAGATCCGCCACCTCGTCCTTGCGCGACTTCTCCTTGCCGCTCTTCTGATCCTTGGCCTCGCGCATTTCCTGAAGCTCGCGGTGCGCGGCGGAGAGCTGCTCCTGCACCTGCTCGAGCTGGCTGAAGGCGGACTGGGAGCGCATGAAAAAGACGGCGGCGACGAGCACGCCGCCGAGCGCCAGGAGGGGGAGGATGGTTGCCATGTGGAGCTCCAGAGCCCGTGCGAGGGGCCGGTCAGAATAGACGGAGCGACGCCCGGCACGCAACCCGCGGGAGGCTGGCGTCATTCCCCGGGGGCTGCCGCCCCCGTTGCCCCCCGCTGCGTGCGATCTCGAGATCAGGGGCCAGGGTTCACGTGGGATGAAGCGCGGGGCGGCGGGGCGGGTTCGGGGCCGGCCGGTCCACTCGCGGCTCGGCCTCGCCTGTCTCGATCCCGCAGCGTATAGAAGATCGTTCGCGAGTGGCATCGGCCTCGACGCTCGGTCCCAGCCGCCCCCTCGCCCGCCCCGCCTCTCCACTCTACGAACCCCCTTCAACCCAAGTTCATGATCTTCAAACCTTGCCTGCGGCGCTGATCGAGACGTGAGCGAGATC
>DATJNL010000055.1:0-11702 GCA_035508175.1 Myxococcales bacterium | reverse complement strand
TAGCGCGCGTGCAATGTCTTCCACGACGCGTGCAAAAGGCGTTAGCGCACGTCGTGGAAGCATTAACGCGCGTGCAATGTCTTCCACGACACGTGCAAAAGGCGTTAGCGCACGTCGTGGAAGCATCAGCGCGCGTGCAATGTCTTCCACGACGCGTGCAAGAGGCGTTAGCGCACGTCGTGGAAGCATTAGCGCGTGTGCAATGTCTTCCACGACGCGTGCAAGAGGGTCCAGCGCACGTGGTGAAGGCGTCAGCGCACGCTCAAACGTTCTTTGCGCACGTGCCAGGCCTTCGAGCACCTGCGCAACGTCTTCGGCGACGCGAGCTGGAGCCTCTGGCGCACGCCGTGGAAGGTCTTGCGCGCGCTGCAATGTGCATCGAGCGTTTTCAAGGTCTTCCACGACTGGTGCGTGAGGCGTTGGCGCACGTTCCAACGTTCGTTGCGCCCGTTCGAGGTCTTCGAGCACGTGCGATGAAGCCTCGCGCGCGCCTCGTGGAAGGCGTTGAACCGGCTGGAGAAGACCTGGCGCACGTTCAACGAGACAGCGCGCACGTTCAACGAGGTCTCGCGCACGGGCTGGAACCCTTTGCGCGCGCACGGAGCTCGTTCGCGCGGCCTCCAGAGGCGCTCGCACGCGCGCTTGAAGACAGCGAGCGCTTCCAACGACCTCCACGCCGCGCGCTGGGTCTTCGAGAGCGGGCGCTGGAGCCTCTCACGCGGGTTCAATGAGCTCTCGCGTGCGTTCAACGAGCTCGCCACCGTCTTCCAGAGGCATTCGGCCTCGCGCGAGAAGACCCAGCACCGGCGCGAGAGGACATCGAACGCGTCCAACGAGCTCCATCGCGTCTGCCACGAAGCCTTCGACCCGCGCCAGAGGCGCTCGATCGCGCGCGAGGCGATGAGGGACGCCGCCCACGAGGTCGCGAACCCCCGCGGGTGCGCGATGCGGCCGGCGCAGGCCGCCCACATCGCCCTCCTTCAGACCGGCAGCCCCACCGCGCGCATCAACTCCACGGCGTTGCTCTTCTGCACCAGGCCCGGCCGCAGCCGGTAGTCGAAGGCGAGCCTTCCCGCCTCGAGGTGATCGACGAAGTGCATGTTGGCGGCCCGCTCGCCGAGCCGCGGGACGATCTCGGCGAGCGCGAGGTCGTGGCTGGTCACGAGCCCCACGGCGCCGCGGCTCACCAGCGCGGCGAGCACGGCCCCGGCGCCCTCGCGCCGGTCGTGCGAGTTCGTGCCCGCCAGGATCTCGTCGAGCAGGAACAGGAGCGGCCCCTTCTCGGCCAGGGCGGCGATCTGGCTGAGCCGGCGGATCTCCGCGTAGAAGCGCGAGCTGCCTTCCTGCAGCGAGTCGCGGGCGCGCAGGCTGGCGCCGACCTGCAGGCAGGACAGCCGCAGCGCGTGCGCGCGCACGGGGCAGCCGGCCAGCGCCATCACCGCGCCCGTGCCCACGCTGCGCAGGAGCGTGCTCTTCCCCGACATGTTCGAGCCGCTCACGAGCACGAGCCGCAGGGGCGCGCCCAGCGCCAGGTCGTTGCGCACCGCCCGGTCCGCCGGCAGGAGCGGGTGGGTGAGCCCCGTGGCCTCGAAGCGCGCGGGGCCCTCGGCGATCTCCGGGAAGGCGTCGTCCGGGTGGTCGAAGGCATACGTGGCGAAGCTCACGAGCGCCTCGAGCGCGCCGACGCTCGCCAGCCAGCGCGCGACGTGGGGGCCGCAGCGCGCCCGCCAGCGCTCGACGAGCCACGCCAGCAAGGGGCCCCAGCAGAGGAGAAAGGCGATGGGCGCGAAGAGCTGGTTGTGGCGCGCCTCGGCCCACGCGAGCAGCCGGTCGAGGGCGGCGATCCGATCGGCCGCGTCCAGGCCGTCGGCCGTCATCGCGGCGCGCAGGCTCACGAGGGCCTCGCTCGCGAGCGGTTCGCGCGCGAAGCGGGCCGTGAGGCGCGCGAGGACCGCCAGCTCGCGGGACGGACCCTCGACCGCCCCCAGCGTCACCTGCACGGCGGACCTGAGCCCCCGCGAGACCAGCAGGACGCCGCTCAGCGCCACGAGGAAGGGCAGCGGGCCGAACGCCCCCAGCGCCCAGCCGGCGGCGGTGGCGGCCATGAAGGTCGAGAGGCCGATCAACGCCGCGGGCAGCCAGGGCGTGGCGGGCAGGGCCCGCGCCGAGACGGCCCACCGCTCCAGGGCTTCCCGGCCGCCGACCACGCGCACGTCGGCGCCCAGCAGCGCCAGCTCCTCGCGGAGGTCCACGGCCGGCGCCAGCTCCCGCACCGCCTGCTGGCGCGAGCGAACCTCGGCCGCGCCGGCCGGCGCGAGCAGCCACGCCGCGAGCACGTCTTCGCCCACCTGCGTCTGCGCCGTGCACAGCAAGGAAAACAGGGAGCCCGCCCCGAAGAGGTCCAGGTCGGCGGCGTAAGGGTGCCCCTCGTCGAGGAAGCGCGCGCCCTCCGGTCCGATCGCCTTTCCGCCCAGGCGAGCCAGCGCCTGCTCGTGGAAGACGACCGCGGCGCGCGCCCGCTCGATGCCCCGGATGACGCTACCGTGAAAGAGCACGAGCGCGAGGAACGGTCCGAGTGGCGCGAGCAGCCACCCGCCGCCGAGGTGTGGCCCGCCCCAGACCGCCCAGGCCAGCGGCACGAGCGTGAGCGCCACCGCCAGCCGGGCGTTGGACACCCAACCACTGTGCCGCTCGCGTCGCGCCAGCGCCTCGCGTCGAGCCGCGAGGCGGACCGCGTAGACCTGACCGGGTGCCGTAGGGGCCGCCGTCATGGCGGCAGCTCTACGCTGCCGCGCGCGCCGCCACAACACCGGGAGCGTGCGCCCGCCCGACGCGCGAACCTGTCCCGAAGCACGGCGGGATGGTAGGATCCGCCCGTTGCACGCGAGACGAAGACCTTGAGCCGCTAGCTCAGCCGGTAGAGCAACGGCCTTTTAAGCCGTGGGTCGTGGGTTCGAGCCCCACGCGGCTCACCCACATTTCAGGAGCCACGGCCTAGAAGGCCGTGCTCTCGCGCTCCAGGGACCTGTCCTGTGGGATTTCGGTCCAGCTGAGGCGTGAGAGGATGCCTCTCCGAAACGGAGAGGACGATGCGCAAGAGCAGTGTCACGGACGAGCAGATGGTGAGGATTCTCGGAGAGCGGGCGGCCATCGGAGAAACGCACCACGCAGTCGAAGACCGCGTCCCGGCCTTCCCGCCGCGTCGTGATCTCCAGCCAGCGCGTCCGCTCCTCGTCGACGAAGAAACGCAGCACCACGGTCTCGGCGGAGACCTCGACCTCGGCACCGGGGTCGTCGCCGAAGGCCTGGTGAAGGAGGGCGATGGGAATGCTCACCGGCAACCTCGATGCTGCGACGTCCGGTTGGTTCATCGGGGGCCTCCGGGCAGGGTGCTCATGCCTCGGAGGCGCTGCAGGAGGTGTGCCAGCGCCAACGTGTCCCGCTCGCAGTAGGCCAGAAGCCGCGCGCGCAGCTCCTGCGTGTCGGCCCCGGGCTCGAGGAGCAGGGCCTCGAGCGCTGCCGAGGCCGTCTGGCCTTCGGCGATCACCAGGTCGCCGTAGCCCATCTCGGGGACGAGAGCCGGCAGGACGCTCTTCAGGCTGAAGCTGCCCCAGAAGTCCGGGTGGTAGATGTGGTCGCGGATGACCGGCAGCAGGTCCTGGACCCGGTCGGCGATGACCCGCAGCTTGCCTCCGAGCGCCGGAACCGCGTCCGCCAGGCCGAGGATGCATCTTCTCTCGAAGTCGGCGTTGTACGCGAGGAGGGTCTTGGCGCCGGCGCTCGCGGCGATGAGTGCGTCGGCAATGGCGGTTCGGGGGTCGCTGGGGCCACTCGCCAGGAATGCGTGGTGCCGCAGCCCGGCCCCGGCCTCGACGTGGAGGCTGAACTGCACGGGCACGGGTTCGTAGACGTGGCAGCCGGGCCAGACGGGTATGGCCGGAGCGACCGTCTCGAAGTCGAGGAAGCCCAGCGGCCCCTCGAAGCCCGCGAGCGCGGCCTCCAGGCCGGGTTCCACGACGAGCTTCCCGGTGCGCGCGCTCTCGAGCTGACGGCGAACGACGCCGCTGTCGGAGAAGTCCTCGGGCAGGTCGAGAAGCGACTGGATCCCTCGGGCGCGCAGGACCTGCGCTCGGACAGGGCCACAGTGGTAAAGGTTCTCGACGTCCAGGACTCTCGGCTCGGGCCAGCATCTCCCGAGGAAGGGGCATCCGTAGGGCCGGTAGCAGTGGGCCCCCGTGGCGACGTCGGGGAGAGGGCCCTCGAGGATGCGGAGCAGGCCCTCGGTCTGGGCCGGGAGAGCCGGGAGCAGAGCCTCGACGCGCTCCGTGACGTCTCGACGGACGAACAGGTTCGAGAGGTCCGGATACCGGCACCTGCGGTTCAGGTGCATCACTTCCACGCGCGCGACGGGGACGCCGGCTCGGCGGACCACGTGCAGCTGGATGGCGACGTCCGGCAGATGCTGCGCCTTGACGTCGACCGTGGATTTCACCTCGATGAGCACCTGCTCGCGAAGGTCTAGGATGTCGACGGCGGCGAACACGCCGTCTTCGAGGAAGCTCGCCTCGTAGACCACCGCTGCCCCATCGGTGATGGCCTTCCGGGTGGCCTCCACGCGGGCCCGGAGGTCCTGGTGCGGGAGGTCGATAAGCACTCCCCCGGGGACGTAGCTGCGCGCAAGCTCCCCCACGCGGTGGCCCCGCTGCAGGACGGTCTGCAGGGCGGCGTCCCAGACCAGCTCGGGAGCGTCGGGCTCGTGCACCGCCCACCACAGGAGCTTGGGGCACTGCAGGCCCTGGAGGAAGCGCGACTTGGAGAGGTGCACGCCCTTCAGCCTAACCGGCGGCCCCGACTTCTCGCGGCGCTCTCGCGAGAAAGCCGCGGGGGCAACCCATGCTGACCGTCTTGCTGCCCACGATCGGTCGTCCAGGGAGTGCAGGTTCGCTTTTGGGTGGGTCTTCGAAACGAGGGCTCGACGGCCAGGCCAGAGGCGAGCTAGCGTGCCGCGCAAGGCAACGAGAGGAAGCCCATGCGACCGCTCATCACCAGCAGCCTCGTCATCGGACTCATCGTGGGTGGCATCGGGTGCGGCAAGAGCGGCAATGGAGAGGGCTGCGGTCAGAGCTCCGACTGTGCCTCCGGGTTCTGCGACCCTCACCCGACGCCGCTCAACTGCACCGCCGAGGACTGTTTCGGTACCTGCGAGCCCGCCCCAGCGGACGCTGGCTAGGCAGGGCATGACCCCCCGGGGGCGGCCGGGGCCCGGGCCCTCGTCGAGAATTGCTCGTCGCGGGCGTCGTGCTGGTGGTCTCGGTGTCCGCCTGCTCGAACCGCTGCAGCTCGGATACCGGTTCTGCCCGGCGCCTCGTCCGCGCGGCCGAGGTGATCCTGCTGCGGCGGCGCTGAACGTGACACCCCCGATAGGCCGGGTGTATGGCTCCGAGACATGAAGAGGCTCCCGTTCTTCGCCGTCGCTTGCTGCCTCACCCTCGCGTGCGGGGGCCCCGTTCTGCCTCCGGGGCCTGGCTCGACGGGCTCGACGAGCGGCGGTAGCACCGGAGGTGGGAGCTCCAGCGGAACTGGCTCCACCAGCGGCAGCGCGAGCGGAGGCTCCACCGGCGGCGGCGCGAGTGGAGGGGCCACCGGCGGTGGCACGAGCGGAGGCTCCACCAGCAGCGGCACGACCGGGGGCGGCGGGGACACGTGGACCAACTGGGCATCGCCCGATTTCTTTCAGAGCTACTGCGTGAGCTGCCACACGCCCGGCGGGCAGGGCGACCCTTCAGGCTCCAACCTCGATTTCACGCAGTACGCGAACGTCGCCACCAATGCGGCCACCATCCGCTGCGGCGTGGCCGTGACCCAAGACGCGGCTTGGAATTGCACCGTGGCCGCCGAGCAGTTCCCCATCGGCAGCGGCCCACATCCTACCGCTCCGGAGCGCGACCGGCTGGTGGCCTGGATTGACGCCGGCATGCCGGAGTGACCGCCTTCGGCGGCGCAGGTTCATCGTCCACGATTTGTCTGGCGGTGCCACGAGCGTAATTGCGTGTCGCTGCTCTCGCGTGTTGTGAAGCGCTGGGCTCCGCGTGCTGCTAGCGTGGCCGCATGGTTCCGCTCGTG
Organism: Myxococcales bacterium; assembly: GCA_035508175.1. GTDB lineage: Bacteria > Myxococcota > Myxococcia > Myxococcales > JAKAPL01 > DATJNL01. The sequence goes on along the minus strand of DATJNL010000055.1, from coordinate 5,579 downwards.
CTCATGCTGCTCTCCGCCGGCCCCGAGCCAACCTACGCCCCGCCTCCACCCGACACCCCGGTCGAGGTCCCGCCCCTCTCGCCTCCGCCCGCGCCAGTGGCTCCGGGAACGGACGTGGGCGCGCGCCGCCTCTTCGGGGTCGGCTTGCATGGCGGGCTCGCAGTGGATTCGTACTCCGGCGGGCCGCTGGCCACGCTTCTCGATGGGTGCGGGCCAGCGACCGCAGCAACTCTGCCGGGATGCGCTTCCCCTACGTCTGCGGAAGGCGCTGGCCTGGGGATCTACATTCGAGGAGGAGTGCAGTTCAACGACCGCTGGGGCGCCGAGCTCGAGGGGTCGTTCGGGACGGACGTCGAGCTCGAGGCGTCGCTCGGGCCCACCGTCGACCAGACCTACGTCCGCGGCGCACTGACTGCGGAGGCGACGTTCGGCGACTGGTTCACGCTCGCGCTTGGCCCGCTCGTGAGCGGCGTCGTCGAGCAGAAATTCATCGGGCAGGCCAACGGGATGTCGCGGTTTTCGCTCGCGACCGTGACCGCGCTGGGGGCCACGCTGCGCACGGACCTCCACCTCGTGCCCTCGCGCAGCCGCTCCGGCCGCAGCGCCTTCACGCTGGGCGTCGCCTTCGACCTGGGCGCAACGGTCGGCGGCAGCGCTTTCGCCTCGAGCGGCGTCGCTCCCGGCGCGTACGCGACCGCGGGTTGGGCCTGGTACTGAAGGTGGCCAGCCCTGAGAGGTGGGTGAGTTACAGACCGGGTCGAGGCGGACCGGCGGGTATTGCCCAATGCCTTCTGGCCTTGCCGCTAATCTCGTTCGCGGTGGCGAGTTGCGGCTCGACTCCTACAAATAACGGCCTCGGTGATTGCGTGTGCCCGGTCGACGACGACCCCATCGCCACGCCATCGTCCCTCGAATTCGGCTTTGTTCCAGTGGGGCAAGAGCTCACCAAGAGCTTCGCCATTCAAAACCAAGGTTCGGGCCCCCTCAACCTCGGCGACGCGGGAATCGATCCTTCAGCCTTCGCGCTCGCCGGCGACTTCCAGACCTTCGTGGAGCCGGGTCAGTCGGTCACCGTCGATGTTCAGTTCAGGCCGGGCGCGGCGGTTGAGACAAGGGGGACGTTGACCATCCAAACGGACAGCACGGTGAAGCCGATTCTGGAGGTTCAGCTCGATGGGACCGGCTTCTAGGCCAATCGCGTGGCTCGTCCATCCCGGGCTAACGGTGAGCGCACAGACCCTGTCCGCGACCTGACATCGTCATTCCGAACTGGGTCTACCGCCGAGGTGAGGTCTCTCACCCAGTTCGACGCCGGTGGCGCCTTGCGCTACGTTCACCAGGGTCATGCGTCCACTGATCGGCGTCTTGGCTTTGCTCTTCGCCTTCCTGGGATGTTCTTCCGAGGGCAATTCTTCTGCGTCCGGAGGCAGCTGCGGCTTCGCGCCCGCATCGGTAGGCGCCAGCGGCTGCGACGAGTGCGCTGCGTGCTGCGGTCAGGGCCTGGTGGCCGGAAACCTTCCGCTCGACCCTCCGGGCTGCGGCGGTCAGTGTCAGGTCTCGTTCTGTCCCGGGGGATGCAATGGCACGACGTGCCTTGGATATCAGGCGGGGCCAAACGGCGGGGTCGGCAACTGCGCCGCGAGTCATCTCACGGCCGGAGCGGGGCTACTCAACGACGCGGGCGTGGCCATTGAGATAGGCCAGGTCATCAACGGGGGTACCGGAACCGGCGGCTGCGTCGACCTCGAGCACGTTGGCGGCACGACCGGCGGTGCCCCTGTCGTTGCCAGCGACACCATCGTTCTCGCGACCTCTGCCGCGGCTGCCTGTGCGGTGACGGCGGACGCCGGCCTTCAGTCCACGACCAACGCGGCGGCGCTTGCAGTCTCTCTAGCTTCGAACTTTGCGGGCACCGTTGCCGTCACGCCGAACTGCGCCGTCCTGACGACGTGGAGCGCCGGGGGTGTGACGCGGACCCCGGCGACGTCTGGGCAGCTCAGCATCAATCTGAGCCAGCCCGGGGGAGGGTTCATCGGCTCCTACTCCATCGCCTTTGGCAGCGACGTGGAACAAGGCACCTTCATCGCGCCCGATTGCGATATCTGCCTGACGCCGCCCTGACTCCTGCCGCCGAGCGAGCAGGATCGGGAGGGGCCCCGGCGTCACAGCGTCTGCAGGTAGGTCACCAGGTCCGCCGTCTCGGATGCGGAGAGCGCGGGCAGCCCGGCCTCGAACAGAGCATTCGGGGAACGACCTCGTCCAGGGTGGCCGCGCTGCCATCGTGGAGATACGGCGGCGGGCCAAGCCGGCGGCGTTCTTCGGCGACGTCGACTGGGTGCTGCAGCGCTCGCCCTGCGCCGCCGGACCGCCAGCGTAGCGCCTTCATCCTCACGAGCACCTCGAGCGCTGCGACGCGGCCGCTCAGCGCGCCATGAAGACGACGGCCGCCTTGCTGTCGGGTACGTAGAGCGTCGGCCCCGGGGCGACGAGGAGGTTCGAGGGCTGCTCCAGGCCGCCCGGCGCGGGGCCGAGCACGACGCCCGAGCTCCCGTGCGTGCCGAGCACGGTCGTCACTGCGTCCGTGGCGAGGTTCAGCATGCGCACGGTCGAGTCGCCGTCCTGGATGAAGAGGCTGCCGAGGCCGTCGTAGGCGACGTAGCCCGGGAAGTGGAAGCCAGCCGCGGCGCCGACGCCGTCCTTGCTGGTCGTCACGCCGGCGCTGCCCGCGATGGTGCTCACCATCATCGTGTTCAGGTCGAGCTTGCGCACGGTGCCGCCCACGCCGCTGCAGAAGGGGGCGCCCGAATCGACGATGTAGAGGATGCCCGCGCCCGCGGAGGCCGAGAAGTCCGCGGCGAAGGCGCCCGCGTACGAGAACTGCGCCTGGAGGGCGGGGCCGTCCTTGTACGCGCAGGTGTCGCTGCCGTTGTTGCTGCCGGCCACGAGCGTCTGCGTCCAGCTGCAAGTGTCGACCTCGACGATGTCGAAGCAGAAAGTGTTGGCGACGTAGAGGTGGCCGTTGCCGTCGTAGGCCAGCTGCCCCTGCGCGTTCCACTCCCCGCCCGCGCCGGTGCCCAGCGCGCAGCCGCCCTGCCCCGCCGTGCCGACCACGGTGGTCACCACGCCGCTCGCGAGGTCCAGCAGCCGCGTGACCTCGCTGTCGTTGCCGTCGGTCACGAAGAGGTGGCCGTTGCCGTCGTAGGCGAGGCCGTTGGGGCCGATGAAGGTCGGGTTGGCGCCGTCCTGGATGGCGGAGACGCCGGGTGTGCCCGAGACGAGGGACACCGCGCCGGTCTGGACGTCGATGGCCTTGATGGTGTGGTCGCCGCTGTCGGTCACGTACAGCGTGTCGACGCCGTCGAAGACGCTCGCGATCGGCTTGTCGAGCAGCGCCGGGCCGGCGTTGCTGTCGGCGCTGCCCGTCACTCCCAGCGAGCCGGCGACGGTGGTGACGAGGCCGCCGTCTGGGAAGTACTCGCGGATCTCCTGGTTCACGAAGTCGGCGGCGAAGAGGTCGCCGCCCCCGACGGCCAGGCCCGCGAGGCTGTCGAACTGCGCGGTGGCGCCCACGCCGTCGCTGCTGCCGGCCACGCCCACGTCGCCGGCCACCGTGGTGACGCCGTAGCCCGGCAACGCGACCTTGCGGATCGTCTGGTTGTTGCCGTCGCCGACGTAGAGGTTGCCGACGCCGTCGTAGACGACGGCTTCCGGCACGTTGAAGCGCGCCGCGGTGCCGACGGCGTCGGTGCTGCCGGCTTGCCCGGCCGCGCCGGCCACGGTGCTCACCGTGCCCGCGTCGAGGTCGATGAGGCGCAGCGTGTCGCCCGCGCCGGAGCAGAAGGCCGCGCTGCTGTCGGCGGTGTAGAGGCTGCCGTTCACGTAGGCGACGGCGCCGGCATACGAGAAGGCGGACTGCGCGGTCGTGCCGTCCTGGTAGCCGCAGGGGCTGCCGCCGAACTGGCCGGCGACGAGCGTCTCGTTCCAGCTGTTCGTGTCGAGGGCCACGAAGCCGAAGCAGAAGGTCACCGCGACGTAGAGCGTGTGGTTGCCGTCGAAGGCCAGCGCCCCGAGGCCGTCGAAGCCGGCCGACAGACCGTTGCCGATCTCGCAGCCCTGGGGGTCGCCGAGCGTGCCCGCGACGGTCGTCACCTTGCCCGAGGAGAGGTCCATCTGCCGGATGGTCGCGTTGCTGCCGTCGGCGATGTAGAGGAAGCCCGCCGGGTTGTAGGCGAGCCAGTCGGGCCCGCTGAAGGTGGCCTGCGTGCCGATGCCGTCGGCGCTGCCGGCCACGCCCTTCTGGCCGGCGATGGTCGTGACCGCGCCGGTCGCGAGGTCGATCTCGCGGATGACGTCGTTGCCGTCATCGGCCACGAACAAGTGGCCCGCGCCGTCGCTCGCGAGCCCTTCCAGCTCGTCGAAGAGCGGGAGGTCGCCGGCGCCCAGCGTGCTGCCCCGCGTGTCGGGTGTGCCGGCGAGCAGCGTGAGCCAGCTCGGCGACCAGTCGGGCACGCCGTACGCGACGCTGCCCGCGGGCGTGCCGCCCTCGATGCAGGGCGCGCCGGTGCTGCCGCCCGACGAGCTCGTGCCGCCGGTAGCGGTCGCCCCCGAGCTGCTCGAGCTGGAGCTGCTCGAGCCGACGCTCCCGCTGGTCGAGCCGCCGCTCGTGCCGCCCGAGGTCGAGCCGCCCGTCGTCGCCGCAGCGCCGGTCGAGCCCGTGCCCGTGCCCGAGGTCGAGTTGCCGGCGGAGGTCCCGCCGGAGGTGAAGTGGCTCCCGCCGCCGGAGCTCGCGCCGGTGGTGCTCAGCCCGGTGCTCGAGCCCCCTCCCCCGGCCGTGCCGGTCGCGGTCGTGCCCCCGGTGGAGCCGCCCGGGCCGACGCAGGTGGCGCCCGGAAAGTTGCCGCCGTCGCAGGCGACGTACAGCCCCGCGTAGCTCAGGTCGCAGCCGGCGAGTCCGAACGCGGCGGCGAGGAGCACGCGCCTCACCACGTCGCGATCGCCCCCGCGGCGAGGCCCGCCGCCGCGACGTCGGCCACGATCGCCACGGGCTCGCCCGTCTGGGCCAGCGACTGCGCGCTCTGTGCCTGCGCCGCAGAGGCCGGGTTCGCCGCGCTCGACGCGCCCTTGAGCTGCTCGAAGTTCGCGACCTCCACCCAGCCCCACACGCTCACGCCCACCGCGACGAGCGCGGCCGCGCCCAGCACCCAGGGCCAGACGCGCGCGCGCGGCCCCTCCTTCTCGACCACCACGGGCGGCGCCGACACCGCGGGGGCCGGCGCGGGCGCCGTGTCCTCCGCGCGGAGCTTGCGCGCGAGCTGGCGGCGCAGCTCCTCGAAGGCGAGGCTGATCTTGGGCGAGACCGTGGGCGGAACCTCGATCGACGGGTCGAGCTCGAGCGAACGCCGCAGCTCCTCGCGGGCGTGCACCTTGTCCATCGCGTTGAAGTCCATCATGCCCAGGTACAGGTAGGCCTGCGCCGAGATGCGGTCCGGCGGGTTGGAGGAGAGGAGGTCGTCGAGCAGCGCGCGCGCCTGTTCGTCGTTGAGATCATTGACCGCGCGGATGGCGGCCGCGAGCTTCGC
>DATJNL010000054.1:0-18203 GCA_035508175.1 Myxococcales bacterium | reverse complement strand
AGTCGCTGTCCGAGGTACAGGTCAGCTTGCCGGAGGGCAGGTCCTGCAGACAGCCGGCGGCGGCCAGCAAGGCCAGGGCGATCCAGCGCGGAGCTCGCTGCATGGCGACCTCCTACCAGGTGAAGGCAATGGCTCCGCCGGCGACGGCGGCGACGATCGTCGTGGCGAGACCTACGTCCCACCACGTCTGCGCCTGATTCTTGCGGCTGACCGCGTCGGTGGCGGCGAACGTACCCGCATTCGACGAAGCCACGCTGCCCTCGAAATTGTTGTAGGAGACGACGTTTCCCCAGCCGATCACCGCCACCACGGCCGAAGCGGCGGCAACACCGATGAGGGTGTACGCGAGTACGTGCGAATGGTGGGCTGGCGCGCTCTGGCTCACCTCGCCGGCAGTTCCCGTGCTGAAGGGGTCCGCCACAGCGGCGGGCGGCGCCGGTGGGGGCTGGGCCTGGGTGACCGGCGGAGGCGCCAGGGGGGCCGGCGCGAGCGGAGCGGCGACCAGCGGGGCGGGCTCGAGCGGGTTGGCGGCGGGAGCTGGGCCCGGTGCGAGCGGTGCGACGGCCAGGACGTCTCCGCCGCCGCGCAAGTGGCTCTTGGCTTCGGCGAAGTGCTTGCGCGCCAGGGCCCGGTTGGCACCGGCCGGCCGAGTGGCGAGGTAACGTTCGTAGTACGTGGCGGCCTCGGCCCATTCGCCCAGGCCACGGTGATCCTCCGCTATTTCCAGCAGAAATACCGGCCGCGGATAGGTCTGCCAGGCCCGCGTGGCCTCGCCGAGGGCGGCCTTGAAGCCACCGGCGAGGCGGTCGGCCTTCGCCTGGGCCCCGAGGCGGTCCGCCTCATGCCGCTCCGAAGCCGAGGGAGAGGCGGCGGTCAGAGAAACGACGAGTGAAAGAAGAACCCCCATGGGCGTGACCTCGGGGAAAGGACGACCGCCAGTCTATCAGGCCCGTCGGGGCCTGGGGAAGGTACCGGGATCGACGGTCTGACGATGCGCGGCGCGGCACGCGGTTTGCCAAGCGCAATTTCATGGCTATCGTGAGACGGTTCCGATACTAAGGAACGAAGCCGAACGGGGGAGCCCCCGCCCGGTCCGAAGCAGCGGAAAGGATTCCATGTCCGAGAAAGACAACAAGAAGAGCAGTGCACCGACGCCGGCCGTGGTGCCTCCCCAGGGGTTGATGTCCAAGGAGGAGATCCCCCAGGTCCTGCCGATCCTGCCGCTGCGCAACTCGGTCTTCTTTCCGGGCGGTGTGCTTCCCCTCGCGGTCGGTCGCGCCAAGACCATCGCGCTCATCAAGGACGCCGTCCGCGACGACCAGGTCATCGGGGTCGTCACGCAGCGCCGAGCCGAGGAGGAAGATCCGGGCGCTGCCGATCTTCACAGCATGGGCACGGTCGCCCGCATCGTGAAGCTGCTCAAGATGGGCGAGGACAACTATTCCCTCGTGGTCCAGGGGCTGGCGCGCTTTCGCGTGCTCGACCTGGTCCAGGATCAGCCCTACCTCAAGGCGCGCGTCGAGGCGGTCGAGGATCAGACCCCGGTGGACGACGTCGAGATCGAGGCGCTCGGCATCAATCTGAAGAAGCTAGCCCGCGAGGTGATCGAGCTCATGCCGGAGCTCCCGGCGGCGGCCACGGAGCTCGTCGAGAGCATCACCCACCCCGGCCACCTGGCCGATCTCATCGCGGCCAACGTGGACGTGCCCATCGAGGAGAAGCAGGCCGTCCTCGAGACGGTGGGCCTCAAGGCGCGCATGAAGCTCGTGCTCGAGCTCTTGAACCGCAAGCGCGAGATCCTGAAGCTCTCGAGCAAGATCGACAGCCAGGTCAAGGGCGAGATGTCCAAGACCCAGCGCGAGTACTACCGGCGCCAGCAGCTCAAGGCCATCAAGGAAGAGCTGGGCGAGATGGGTGAGGAAGAGGAGGAGCTCGACGAGCTGGGCGAGAAGATCAAGAAGTCCGGGATGCCGCCCGAGGTCGAGAAGGTCGCGCAGAAGGAGCTGAACCGGCTCAAGACCATCCCGGCCGCCTCGAGCGAGTACACCGTCGCCCGCACCTACCTCGACTGGCTCACCGAAGTGCCGTGGTCGAAGAGGACCGACGACAACCTCGACATCGAAAATGCCAAGGGCATCCTCAACGGCGACCACTACGACCTCGAGAAGGTGAAGAAGCGCATCCTCGAGTACCTCGCGGTCCGCAAGCTCAAGAGCGACATGCGCGGTCCCATCCTCTGCTTCGTGGGGCCTCCGGGCGTCGGCAAGACCTCGCTCGGGCAGTCGATCGCCAAGTCGATCGGCCGCAAGTTCGTGCGGCTTTCCCTCGGCGGCGTGCGCGACGAGGCCGAGATCCGCGGCCACCGGCGCACCTATGTCGGCGCGCTCCCCGGCCGCATCATCCAGTCGATGAAGAAGGCCGGTACCGTCAACCCCGTGATGATGCTCGACGAGATCGACAAGCTCGGCGCGGACTTCCGGGGCGACCCCTCGGCGGCCCTCCTCGAGGTGCTCGACCCGGAGCAGAACAACAGCTTCAGCGATCACTACCTCGACGTGCAGTACGACCTGTCGAAGGTCATGTTCATCGCGACGGCCAACCTGCTCGATCCGATCCCGCCGGCGCTGCGGGACCGCATGGAGATCCTCGAGCTGCCCGGCTACACCTTCGAGGAGAAGATCCAGATCGCGAACAAGCACCTGATCCCGAAGGAGCTCAAGGAGCACGGGCTCGGCGCAGACCAGGTGACGATTCCCGAGGACGTCCTCATCAAGGTCATCATGTCCTACACGCGCGAGGCCGGCGTCCGGAACCTCGAGCGGCGCATCGCGGACATCTGCCGGGCCGTCGCGGTCGAGGTCGCGAGCGGCAAGAACGAGAAGCGCAGCATCTCCGACAAGGACCTGCAGGACATGCTGGGGCCCGAGAAGTTCTGGAGCGAGGTGGCCGAGCGCACCGAGGTCCCCGGCGTGGCGACGGGCATGGCCTGGACGGCCGCCGGCGGCGATCTGCTCTTCATCGAAGCCACCCGCATGCCCGGCAAGGGCTCACTCACGCTGACCGGACAGCTCGGCGACGTGATGAAGGAGAGCGCGCAGGCGGCGCTGTCCTACGTCCGCAGCAACTCCGAGGCGCTCGGCATCAAGCCGAACTTCCTCGAGAAGCAGGACATCCACGTCCACTTCCCTGCGGGAGCGATCCCGAAGGACGGCCCCTCGGCCGGCGTCACGATCTTCACGGCACTCACGTCCCTGCTCACCGGCATCCGCGTGCGCGGCGACGTGTCCATGACGGGCGAGGTCACGCTCCGAGGGTTGGTGCTGCCGGTGGGCGGCATCAAGGAGAAGGTGCTCGCGGCGCACCGGGCCGGCATCAAGCGCATCATCCTCCCCGAGCGCAACCGCAAGGACCTCATCGACGTGCCGGAGCAGGCGAAGAAGGACATCGAGTTCGTCTTCTGCTCCACCATGGACGAGGTCTTGAAGAGCGCCCTCGAGAGCCAGCCGTTCACGAAGGCTGGCGGCGAGGGCGAGGGCGAAGAGGGCGGCGGCAAGCGCAAGAAGAGCGCGCAGGAAGAGGGCGCGGTCCGCGCCTGAGAAGGCGTCTCAGGACAGCCACGCGGCGACGGCGGCGTTCTTGCTGCGCTTCCACAGCCAGCCGTCGTTCAGGTAGTGCGCCATCAGGAGCGGCAAGTAGACGGCGTCGCCCCAGGGGCGCCGCATCGATTCCGCCGCGCCCGTGACCAGGAGCGCGAAGACGACCGCCACGGCGAAGTAGCCGACCTCCTCCCGGTTCGCGAGCTGCCCCCACGGCGTCTCCCGCCGCCGCTGCACGACGTAGACGAGCGCCAGGTACTGCAGCGCGTGCCATGCGGTGAGGAAGACCAGGGTCAGCACGAAGTCGTCGATGAGCACGAAGCCCACGCAGAACTGCACGACGGTCAAGAGCACCATCGCCGCCGCCAGCGGCGACCAGGGGAGGCGCCGCCGGAGCCGGCTGCCGATCCAGGCCCCGAAGCCGAGCGACGCGATCGCCCAGAGCGCGGCCGTGGCCTGGGCGGCAGGCTCGGGCAGGGGCGGGAGGAGCGAGGTCTGCGACAGGCCGCCGGCGCTGTAGCCCAGCGTGCCGTGGGCCAACCGCCACGCCAGCGGCCAGGCGCAACCGGAGAGCAGGGCGGACCGTGCCCAGAAGCGGCCGGACGCGTCCGCCGCCCCGGCTCGTCGCAGGTAGAGGGCGGTGAACCCCCAGCTCTGCTGGACGACGTGCCAGAAGCCCCAGACCAGCGTGACGGTCGTGAGCAGCCGGAGCGGCAGCGGCGAGGGCGCGGCCAGCGCGGCGAGCGGAACGCAGATCGAGATCAGGGCGAGCGCGAGCAGCCGCCTGCCGTGGGTGCGGCGCGCCTCCCGATCGAAGTAGGTGAGGGTGTACGTCTGGAAGTAGTGAGGCAGGTTGAAGCCGGCCTGGAAGAGCAGGAACACCCACGCGAGCGCGGCCGCTCCTCCGAAGTGGCCCGCGGCCGCCAAGGCGGCGGACAGCCCCAGGCCGCCGAGGAGCAACGCGGAGTCGGCCCGCGGGCCGAGGATCCAGGGCGAAGCGCCCACTCAGAAGAGCGGAAAGCCGAGGTCGCGCAGCGCGTTCAGGACGCGCAGCATCGGGAGGCCGCGCGCGTTCAGGATGTCGCCCTCGATGCGCTGGAAGAGCTTCAGCCCGCGGCCTTCCACGCGGTACGAGCCGACGCAGCCCTGCCACTCGCCCGTCTCGAGATAGCGCTCGATCTCGTCGTCCGCGATCATGCGCATGGTCATGCGGGTCAGCTCGTGCTCCACGCGCAGCGCGTGAGTCTTCTCGCAGAGAAGGGCGACGCCGGTGGTGAGCACGTGCGTCTTGCCCCGCAACCGCTTCAGCTGCGTCCGCGCCGCCTCGACGTCCTTGGGCTTCTCCAGCATCTCCCCATCGACGATCAGGATCTGATCCGCCCCCAGCACGAGCGCTTCTTCGAAGCGCCGAGCGATCTCGCGTGCCTTGCCGAGCGCCAGCGCCTCGGCGAGGTCCGCGGGGCCCAGGCCTGGTGGCCGAACCTCGGGCGCTTCGGGCGGCACGCAGCGGAAGGGCAGGCCCACCGCCGTGAGCAGCTCGCGCCGGGCCTGCGAAGTCGAAGCGAGGATGAGCTCCCGGGTGGGCTCGGGCATGCGCGGTAGTCTAGAACGTCACTTGGGCTTCGGGCAATGGAGCCGGCGACGCCGGCGGCAGAGCGGCACCAGCACCGGGTCCGTCACCGGGGTCTTGCCATCCGGTCCCATCGTGAGCTCGGAGACGTCGCGGGAAAGATCCTCCTGCTGCTGGTTCGTGAGCAACTGGCAGTCCTCGTCGTCCGGATGCTCCTGGCAATACGGAGAGAAGGTCGGCGTGCTCGGATGCAGGACCCGCTCCTGGGCGCGGATCGCGAGGAAGTGCTTTCTCTTGGCGATGCGCGCGTCGATGCGCGCGCACTCGGAGGGCCCGGCGTCGGGCTCCTCCGCCCGGGCGGAGCTGACCGGCCAAGCGACGATCAGAACCGCCAGGACGCGCAGCATTTGCGACGAACGCATCTTTCGACCTCCAGGCCAGGCCAAGGCCGGTTCAAGATACCACTCGACCTGGAACATGCTAGAAACGGGCCCGGAAGACGGCTTCGTCGTGGAGACGAGCCGAGGCAAAAAAGGAGGTCGGAATTTCGATGGCTCGTTGCCTCGCGCTCGCCGCCCTCCTTGCCTGGAGCGGCTTCGCCTCGTGTGAGGACCCGGACCGGGTCAAGGCGGCCGTGAAGGCCGTCTCCGGCGATGCCACCGCCGAGGTCGAATGCCATGAGCCCAGTCTCTGGTATTCGCAGAAGAACTGGCGCTGCAAGAGCTACCTGCGCGGCCAGACCCGGTGCTTCGAGGTGCACACCCTCGAGGAGGGCCGCCCGTGGGAGGTCGAGTGCCCTCACATCGATCCCAACAAGCAGAAGGTCGACATGCCATGGTGAAGCGTGCTCTGGCCTGCGCCGTCGTCGGAGCCTGCCTGTCGGGCTGTCCCATCGCCCCGGACAATTTCGGCGACGCCGGAACCGACGCCGGAGTCGATGCCGGGACGCCCGCCGATGCCGGGGTGGACGGGGGCACGCCCGCCTCGGGCACCGTCAGCTGCGCGATCAGCGCCTCCGGTCCTCTCGGCAGCTCCGGCACCTCCACGTTTGCCTGGAGTGGGGCCGACCTCGCGGGCTCGACCAGCAGTTTCGACGGGACCTCCTACACCGTGGACGTCATCGCGAGCAACGCGGCGTCGGGCGCCTTCGGATTCGAGCTGGCCGGCCTCACGGTGGGGGCCCCTTCGGGCTACCAGCTCAACGTGATGGAGTGGCAAGCGCCCTCGGGATTCGCCCTGTCGGACACATGGACGTGCGGCGCCACCTCGGCCTGCATCGCCCAGGTGATCGTCAGCGCGTTCGACGGCACGTCGATCTCGGGCACGTTCTCGGCCCAGTTCTTCGCCGGCTCGAGCCAGAGCGGGAGCAACAGCGCCAGCGTGAACGGCGGCACGTTCACGGTCGTGCTCCCGCACTGACGCTACCGCGAGTAGCGCCAGCGGCCCGCGTCGAGCAGCTTGAAGCCGGCGCTCTCGAAGAGGTTCTCTGCGTCCGGGGTCACTTCCGCCAGCACCTCCGTGCCGTAGGGCGTCGCGCGGAGCAGGGCCCTCAGCAGCAGCTCCGACACGGGCAGGCGCGTGGTCGCGTCCACGAAGGCGCGGCGGCGGTAGGCGGGCGCGACGTCCAGGCGGGAGATGCGGCAGTACCCGTGGCGCGGTTGCCGCGCGGCGGCGGGATCGTCCAGCCCCGGCCGCGCGACGAGGAGCTCCCCCCAGCCGACGACCCGTCCCCGCAGCGTCGCGAGGGCCACGGCGAGGATGCCTTGGGTCACGAAGCGCTCGGGATCCGAGTCGCGGGGATTCCACAGCGCGGTGAGCTCCGCGGCATAGCGCAGCCCCTGCGCCAGGGACGCGCGCGCCGCCTCGAGGGCGGCGGGCGCGTCGCAGATCTGCAGGGACAGGGAACCGGCGTGAGGCTTCGGCACCGGCGGGGCGGGTCGGACCATGGACCGGGCGAGGCTACCGGTCCCGGCCCGCCCGCGCAACGCCGGTGTTTCTCAAGGGCACTGTCCGAGCAGCGCCGAGACGCTCAGCCACAAGGAGAGGCCGCTCCCCACGTTGGTGGTCAAAATGTCCGGCTTGCCGTCCCCGTCGAGGTCGGCGAAGGCGACGGACGCAGGGCCGGGACCGACGCCATAGTCGGCTTCAGCGGCGAAGGAGGCACCCGTCGCCCCGGTGGGCGTCTCGTTGATGAAGACGCGCGCCTCGTAGGCACCGGTGGTCGGAGACTCTCCGACGGACGCCACGTCCGGCAGGCCGTCGCCGTTCAGATCGCCGATCGTGGCGCCGCTCCCCGGGGTCGCATTCCCGAGTCGAAACGTCCAGCCGCCGGTGTTGAGGAGCGGGTACCAGTCGTTCCCGGCGGTCACGGCGAGGTCCAGCCGTCCATCCGCGTTCAGGTCGCCTGCCGCCAGGGCGTTTGCCGCGACGCCGACGTCGATCGACGCGGGCTCCGACAGGGTCTTCCCGCCGTTCTGGCTGACGATGAAGCTCACGTAGTCCGTCGTGTCCACCGCGGCGAGCTGGACACCTCCGGCGGCGAGGTCGAAGGTCCCGGTCACGAGGCCAGTCGGCATGGCCTTGGTTTGCAAGACGAGCGAGCCGCCGGCCGTGAAGCTGCCGGTCCTGTTCTGGTTCAGGAGGGCCAGCACGGTGCCCGACGCGGAGCCGCTCTTCCCGCCGACCACGAGATCGCGCGATCCGGGGCCCTGCAGGTCGGCGACCACGAGCGCGCTCCCGACCGGCGACGAGAAGGTGGACGCGGTGAAGCCCGCGCTGCCGCGGTTCAGCAGGACGGTCACGGACCCCGAGACGGTGCCGACGGCGAGGCCGCCCACGAGCGCGACGTCCAGCGTGCCGTCGCCGTTGAAGTCGGCCAGCGCGCAGTGGGTCGCGTTCGATCCCGTGGGTAGCGAGACGGGCGTCTGGGCGAGAAAGCCGCCGTCGCCGGTTCCAGCGAGGATCATCATCGTCGCGCCCTGCGGCACGACGACGTCGGGAATGCCATCTCCCGTGACGTCGCCGACGCAGGTCGCTTGCGGCTCCATGGTCACGCCCGTCACCGTGGTGTCGAGCGAGCTCGCAAAGCCAGGAGTCCAGGCCTGGGATGACAGCGCGAGGTTGCAGCACTCGTCGGGGTTCGCCGGGTCGAAAGTCCCGGCGGCGGCGAGCGCGCCGTTCACCGCGCAGTAGCTGCCGCAGACGCCTGCGCTGCAGTAGTTGCCGCCGTTGGCGTTGCACGCGACGGTCCCGGTCACGGGAGAGAAGGCCGAGTTGCTGGCGGAAGGATCGCAGCTTTCGCAGCCATTGGCCGGATCCATCGTCCCCGCGGGATAGAACGTTCCACCCACCACGCACCCGCTCGCGCACGTGCCTTCTTCGCAGAAGCCACCCGCGCAGCTCGCGCCGTCGCCCACGCTCGACCAGGCGGTCGCGCTCACTTCCGGGATGCAGATCTGGCAGCTGTTCTGCGGGTTGCTCGCGGCGATCGGGTAGGTCTGGCCGTCGATGGTGCAGACGGTGGGGATGCCGCCGGTCGTGCCGCCCGAGCTACCGCCGCTCGAGCTCGCGCTTCCGGAGCTGCCGCCGCTCGAACCGGTGACGTCGGAGCCGGACCCGCCGTCGTCGGAAGGGCCGGTGGTCGTGCCGCCGGTCGCGGAGCCGCCGGCCGAGGAGGTGCCGCTCGACGCGTCATCGGGCGGTCCGCCATCCGGGCCCCCATCGAAGGACGTCCCTCCATCATCGCTCGTGGCGACGCCGCCACCGGTCGTGCCGCCGCTCGAGCTCGTGGTGCTGCCCATTTGGTCCGAGATTCCGCCGTTGACCCCGGTTCCGCCCGATGAAAGGCCAATCGACAGGTCGCCCGTCGTACCTCCCACCGAGGGATTGGGCGCCCCGCCGCCACAGGCCGCAACGAGAACCGCCAGCATCCCAACCTGCACCCACGTCGTCGTCTTCATGGTCATTCTCCGCTCGTCCATCGGGTTGTCCAGCCAACGTCGCTGGACGGGCGGAAGAGCAGGCGCCGTGCCGGCTCCAACCCATTGATCTTAGGAGTGAGCCGTGGGGTCGCAGGAGTCGCGATCCCGACCGAGGGGTCTCGTTTTTAGACCGGCGTGTGAAGAGGACGCTTTGGCCGCGACGGCGCGGCCTGCTCGCTCACTTGCAGGGCTTCACGCGCGCCTGCCATTCCTTCGAGAACGCGTCGGCCAGCGCGTTGCAGCAGTCGTCTCGATCGGTGGAATCGGCATCCGGCGAGAAATGGCGGTTCAGGAGGTCCGCGTCGAAGCGGCCCCATAGGCTCTCGTCCAAATCGGTCGGCCCGGCCGCGAGGCAGGTCGGCGAGCTCTTGCAGCCGAAGTGCACGTCGCGGCCAGCGAGCTCCTCCGCGACGTAGCGGCGGGCGAGCTCCTCGATCTGCGGGCGGAGGTCCTCGGCGGTGGGCACGCGCTCCCCGCTCAGAACGAGCCCGACAGGCCCAGCCCGGAGCCGGCCGGTGCCGGGCCGAGCGTGACCCCGGTCTGCGCCACCGGATGTCGCCGGTGCACCAGGAACAGCGTGATCGCGGCGACGGCGCTCACGCCGCCGGCCGCGAACAGCACGTCGGCGGTCGCGCTCAGCGCGTTCATGGTCTGGATGTTCCCGTGCAGCGTGCCGGCCTGCGCCGGCTCGATGGGCCGGCTCATGCCCTGGATGGTGTTCTTCTCCGCGAGGCTGCCGATGCCGAATCCGGCGCCGGCGGCGAGGAATCCCGCCGCGAGGCCCGTCGCCGTCCAGGCCCAGCGCGTCTTCGCGTCCATGCGGGGCGCGTCGTCGCGCACCACGACCACGGGGTAGACGTCGACGTCGCGGATGAGACCGGGCTCGGCCTTGGCGGTCGCCTGCTCGGCCTCGCCGGTGCGAGGGGCCCCCGGAACGAGCGGCTCCGCCGGAAGGTCGGGGAGCTGCGGCGCGTTGACGTCCGGCGTCTTCCCCTGCCGCAGCTGCACCGCGGCGATCAGCGCCTCGACCATCTTGCGGTTCCTCGCCTTGGGCACGTGGCCCAGGTACCGGTGGTAGAGGAACTCGGCCTGCTCCCAGTGGTGCAGCGCGCGGTGGCACTGCGCCATGTTGAAGAGGAACGCGGGCAGCGGGTCGAGCTCGAAGGCGCGCGTGGCGTCGGCGAGCGACTTGTCGAAGTCGCCCGTGTCGTACTCCATCAGGGAGCGCCGCGTGAGCTCCCTGGCCTCGCGCGCGCTTTGTGGGGCAACGCCGAGCGCGACGACGAGCAGGGCGGCGAGCATGGGTCTCCGATGTAACCTGGGGCCTTCGGGCAGGTCAAGAAGCCGGCGCGCTCAGGAGCCGCAGACGCCGGCCGTGCAGATGATGCCGGGTGGGCACGAGCTGCACGCGCCGGCGACCCACTCGCCCTTCACGCAGGTCGAGGTCCGCTCCATGCAGGAGCCGCAGGTGACCGTGGTCATCGCCCCGTCCTTGCAGACGCCGCAGGCCTGGGACGCATCGCACGAGACCGTGTTGCAGCTCACGCACGACCCGAGCGTGCCTCCCTTCCCGCAGTCCGTGTCGGACGTGCCGGGCTGGCAGCCCAGGTTCGCGTCGCAGCACATCGAGCTCGGGCAATTGAAGGGGCAGGGGTTGCCGCAGGCGTCGAGCAGCGTGGGGTCGCCGCAGCTGACGCCGCAGCCGCCTCCCGGGGTGCAGCAGGCGCGCGGCGTGGTGACGCTGCAGCTCTGGCTGTTCGCCGTGCAGTTCTGGCAGGCGCCGCCCACCGTGCACGCGCTCGCCGCGCTCCCGGGCTGGCAGACGCCGGAGGGGTCGCAGCAGCCCTCCTGTCCCGCGAGCGTGCAGCCCGGGTAGCCGCCCGGCGGGATGGGGCAGGGCTGCCCGCAGCCGTCGTCGGCGTAAGGGCACTTGCCGGTGCAGCTCGGCGCGCAACAGGCGCCGCGGTCACACTCGTCCTCGGAAGCGCAGACGCCCACGGGCGGCACGCCCGAGTAAGGCGTCCAGCCGGTCAGGTCGCTGGCCGGAGTGCAGCTCTCGCAGCCGGCGTCCGCCTCGAAGGCCCCGCTCGCGACGAAGCCGCCGTCGATGGCGCAACCCGGGGCGCAGTTTCCGTCGGCGCACACCTCGCCCGCCTGGCAGCCGCCGTCGGGCGGCAGGCCCGTGGCCGGGCTGTAGGCGTAGACGCTGAGGGCCGGCTGGCAGCTCTCGCAGGCGTTCCCCGGCTGGGCGGCGCCCGGCGCCACCACGGCCCCGGCGATGAAGCAGCCCGCGGCGCAAGCCCCGGCGCTGCAGACCTGTCCCGCCGCACAACCGCCGGTCGCGGGAGGCAGGCCGGTCTCGGGGGTCCAGGAGTTCGTCGAGCTGGTCGGATCGCAGAGCTGGCAAGCGTTGGCCGGATCTGCCTCCGCGCCCACGTAGAAGGCGCCGCCGATGTAGCAGCCGGTCTGGCAGCTGCCGGAGGTGCACACCTGGCCCTGGCCGCAGGGCGTGCCGTCCGCGCCGCAGGCGCCGGCCGTGCCGCCGGAGCTGCTGCCCGAGGCCGTGCCGGTGGAGCTGCCGCTGCCGGTCGGAGTGCCGGTGCTCGAGCCCCCGGTCGAGGCGCTGCCCGCGGAGGAGCCGTTGCCCGACGAGCCGCTGCCGGCGGCGCTTCCGGTCGCGGGGCCGCCCGTCGAGCCGCTGCCGCTGGAGCTGCTGGACGCGCCGGCGCCGGTCCCGCCGCTCGTGGTTCCCGCGGTGGAGCTGCCGGCGCTCGACGAGCTCTGGCTCGAGCCGCCGCCGGTGCTGGAGCTCCCGGGGGAGCTGCCGCCGCATGCGCCGAACGCCGCCGCGAGGGCGAGCAGGCCGATTGTCTTGATCACCGTGGAGCCCCCTGGGCTTGGACGACAGAGCCTGGGTACTACGAAGATCCGCGCGAGTCCAGGATTCGCCTACCGGGGCGTGAGCGCGTACACGTCGCCCGTGCCGTTGTCGGTCCAGTAGATGCCGGTCGCGTCCACGGCCAGGTAGAAGGGGCTCTCGAGGCCGTCGGTCGAATCCAGGAGCGTGACCGGCTGGCCGCCGCCGAGGTCGAGCTCCATGAGCTGTCCGCCGCTCAGGTTCGTCCAGTAGAGCGACTGCCCCTCGAGCGCGAGGCCCCAGGGGAAGGCCTGGTTCGACGCCAGCACCTGGGGTGAGCCGCCGTCGAGGCGCACCGCGTTCACGGTGTTCGCGGAAAGGTCGGTCCAGTACGCCATGCCGCCGCCCACGACGAGCATGTAGGGATCGGTCCCCGAGGCGATCGACGTGGGGGTGCCGCCGCCCGGCGGCGCGCTGAACACGTTCCCGGCGGAGCCGTTGCTCTGGGTCCAGTAGACGCCCGAGGGATCCACGCCGATGCCCAGCGTGGGGAACTGGTTGGCCTCGAGCGTGGTGCCGCCGCCGCCGGTGGCCGGCACGGAGAGCAGGGCGCCCGTGCCGTTGTCGCCGTTGCCGGTGCTGAAATACAGGACGCCGTTCGCGAGCGTGAGGCCCTCTGGCTCCCAGTAGCCGCCGCTCAAGAGGCCGGCGCCTGCGTCCCCCGGCGGGACGGGCAGCGAGTACAGGCCGCCGTCGCCGGGGAAGCCGTCGCCGGGATCGACCCAGTAGACGAACCGGCCGTCCGTCGCGAGGCCCTCGAAGGTGGTCCCGAAGCCGTTCGCCAGCAGGCGCGGCGTGCCGCCGGTCTTGGCGACCTGCCAGATCTGGCTCGGCACCGGTCCGTTGGCCTGCGTGGCCCAGTAGACGTTCACGGCGTCGACTGCGATCCAGTTCGGGATGTTCTGCCCCGAGGCGAGCACCCGCAGGCAGCGCGTCCCCACGAAGGTGCCGCCGTCGCAGCTCTCGACCTCGCCCGCGTCGGTGCCGGCGTCTTCTCCGGCGTCGGTGCCCGCGTCCACGCCCGCGTCCACGCCCGCGTCCACGCCTGCGTCCACGCCTGCGTCCTCGCCTGCATCCACTCCGGCGTCCGTGCCCGCGTCCGTGCCGGCGTCTACGCCCGCATCGGTCCCCGCGTCTTCACCCGCGTCGAGGCCGGCGTCGATCCCAGCGTCCGTGCCCGCGTCGATCCCCGCGTCGCGTCCACCGTCCACGCCCGCATCCACGCCGGCATCGTGCGGCGTTCCCGAATCCGGGACGCTGGTGAGGCCGGGACCGCTGGAGCAGCCGGCGGCCAGCGCGGCGCACAGGACCGGAAGCAGTCTCTTCATGGGATCACGCGCGCACGCGCCCGGAGCCCCAGAGCGCCAGCCCGGCCACGATCCACGCGATGAGCGTCCAGGTGGCCGGCTGCGCCAGCTGGCTCGCCGCCGTCGTGCCGGCGTCGATGCGCGCCTGGTCGGGGTCCGCCGTCTCGTACAGCACCGGCACGTTGTCGCCCTTGCGGTGCGGGCTCGGCGAGCCGCACACCGTGTCGACGAACGAGAGCGTCTTCCCCTTGGGCGGCGTGAACTCGACGATCGGGCAGTAGCGGTTGTCCTGCTCGTCCACCGGCGTGGTCTGGATCTCCACGACCCGGCCGATCACGTGCCCGGCGCCCGCGAGGAAGCGTACTTCCGTCTGGTAGCGCAGGAAGCCGTAGCCGGCCGCGGCGAGCCCGGCGACCGCACACAGAAGGCCGAAGAGGCGAAGGCCGGTTCTCAAGCTAACCCGGGGGCCAGCCGAGCTGGCGCCCGCCCAGCAGGTGGAGGTGGAGGTGGAACACGGTCTGCCCCGCCCCGGCGTTCGTGTTCATCACCACGCGGTAACCCGGCGCCGCGTGGCCGCGCTGCGCGGCGATCTGGCTCGCCACGGACACGAGGTGGCCCACGAGCCCCTCGCCCTCGGCGCCCAGCGCCGGCAGGTCGTTGAGCGTGGCCACGTGCTGGCGCGGCACCACGAGCGCGTGCGTGGGCGCCTGCGGGTTGATGTCCTCGAAGGCGAAGCAGCGGTCGTCCTCCCAGACCCTCTTGCTCGGGATCTGCCCGTCGCGAATCTTGCAGAAGAGGCAGTCGGCCATGTCAGCGGGAGGCGGTCAGCGGGCCGGGGGCGTCGAGCGCGGCGACGGGCTTCCGGTGCAAGCGCTCGAGCAGCGGCGCGATGGCCACCCGGAAATCGGGCAGCTCGGAGGCGGGCAGCGGCTCGGCGCGCGGCACCTTGAAGGTGAGCGGATTGATGAAGGTGCCGTCCCGCTTCAAGGCGAAGTGCAGGTGCGGCCCGGTGGCGCGGCCCGTCATGCCCACGAGCCCGATGAGCTCCTTCTGCACCACCCGCACCCCCGCGTAGATGCCGTGGGCGATGTGCGAGAGGTGGCAGTAGAAGGTCTCGAGGCCGTTGCGGTGGCGGATGCCCACGTAGTTGCCGTTCGCGCCCTTGTAGCCCGCCGCTACCACCGTGCCGTCCCCCACCGACCACACCGGCGTGCCCGTGGGCGCCGCGTAGTCCACGCCCTGGTGTTCCTTGCGGTAGTGGAGCGTGGGGTGCATGCGCATGCCGAAGCCCGAGGAGATGCGCGTGAACTTGAGCGGCGACTTCAGGAAGGTGCGCCGCGCCGAGTGGCCCGCCTCGTCGAAGTAGCCCACCTCGCCGTGGCTGTCGACGTAGCGGAACACCTGGTGGTCGCCCACGCCGCCCTGGTACTCCGCCGCGAGCACGTCGCCGTAGCCCACGATGTGGTCGCCCACCTGCAGCCGCTCCACCACCGCGCGGATGTGGTCGCCCTTGCGCGGGTCGAGGTAGAAGTCCACGTCCCAGGCGAAGACGTCGGCGATGGCGAGCGCGAGCTGCGGGTCTTCGCCCGCGTCGGTGAAGGCCTGGTAGAGGCTCGAGGTGAGCGTGGCGTCCACGTCCACCACGCGCTTCTCGATGGCCGCGTCGCGCACGAAGCCCGTGAGCTTGTCGCCGTCGCGGCGCACGCACCACTCCGCGGCCGGGCCGTCGTGAATCTCCAGGAAGGTGAGCTGCGGCCCCTGCCGCTCGATGCGGACGCCGTCGCCGCTCTTGATCTTGCGGAAGTCGAGCGTGCCCGCGAGCGCCCCCAGCGCGCCCCGCACCTCGGCCTCGGGCAGGTCGTCGGCGTAGAGCACCGCCGCGAGGGTCTGGTCGGGACGGAGCACGAAGGTGTCGACCACCACGTCGGGCGGCGCCGGCAGCGGCGGGAGCTCGGCGGCGGCGAGGGCGAGCGCGAGAAGCCCGGAGGACAACATCGGTGGCGATGCTACCAGCTCGGCAGTCGGAGGGGAAAGAAATGAACGGAGAAAGGAGGGGCGGCTCGACCGCTGTGCCGCGGCGCCCTTTGCTGTCGGACTCTGGAAGGAAGCAAAGAGAGTGCGGCGACTTGCCGACCACCAACCGGAAGAATGAGCACCGTCGTGAGGGCCTTCCTACTGATGCTTGCGACCTGGTGCTCGGCGACGGCCGTGGCCGCCGCTTCCCGCGGGTCGACCAGCGATGCGGCAGGACCGTGTAGCTGCGCTGCCGCGAGAAGATTGAGGCCACCGACACGTGCTGATCTCGGCAGGCTCTCGGCTGGCGCAAGGCCCAGGAGGTCTGGCAGAATCGTCACATGCTCCCGGTGAGGAGGGACGGGCTTCACCGCGACTCATGTCGCAGCCAGCTTGCAGCAGCAGAAGGGCGACAAATCTCGCGCCGACATGGCCGAGCGCCGCGCCGTCGAGGCGGCGCTCATGAAACGAAGCCACCGCTCACGACAAGGCGGACGGTGCTAAGTGTTTCGTGCGCCAAGACCCGCTCACAAACCGTGGCTCGGCACAGCGCTCGAGTCGTGACCCACGCACCGGGCGGGCCGGCCGTGGCAGGTACATGACCGACCGGATGGGCTGCGCCGGCCTCAGCGGAGCCTCGTCTTGGACGGCTTGTGTGTGCTTTCTCCTCTGCGGGTGTGCGTCGGTTCCGTCGGCCGGGCAAGAGGTGAAGGAGGGTCCCTCTCGAGCGGTTCTCATGAGCGAGGCGAGCGAGGGCGAGCGCCTTCTGAGCGCCGCCGCCGCTGTGCAGAAGCGCTGGCCGGGTCTACGACTCCACCGACGTCCGCTCATCCTCGCCTCGCCCGCCGGCGCGGTACTGCTAGACGCACCGCCGACGCACGGCTTCCTGCCGATTCGCGGGAAGGAGTGCCCCTGCCTCCGGAAGGAGGGCCTGCCGATTGAGCAGCCGTCGGGGTTCTGGATCTTCGATGACCAAGGGCCTCGGCCAGCCATCGACGCCGCCGCGGCCGATCTGTACGCATTGCGGCCCGGGACCCTCGTCGCCTACGTCGTCACAGGCTTCGTGCGGGATGAGTTCACCTGGAATGATGCCCTCCTGGCGGCATTTTCGGCCGCTGAACCCGTCACGCCGAGGCCGCCGGCCGGATCGTGCGCGGCGCTCAATAGCACTCCGGAGACGATGGAGAGGCGACGCTTGCTCGCGAACGAGGAGTTACTGCTAGGAACCGCTTTGCGAGCCCCAGAGGGAAGCGAAGCTCGCACGCTGGCCCTGGAGCGGTGGGCCGCTCTGCGGCGCGAGGGCGAACGCCGGTGTCTCATCGCACCGAGCGACGGCGCTTCCCAGGTGGCGTCGGGGCCGATGTTCCTTGTTTCCTTGGAGGTCTGGGGCGATTTAAAAGGCTGGGACCACGCTGAACGGGAGCGACGCATCGGCTCAGCGCTCATCGCAGGGGCGGACCTGTGGCCCGAATTCTGGTCCGCTGAGAGGCGAGATGACGTGATCGGGAGCGCGCTGATGTCGGTCCTGGATGACTTGGCGCCCGGTCTTCCCCGGGGACTCGCGAAACTTCCTGCAAGCTTCAACCTGGCGGGCGAAATCATCCGCCGCTTGTCGGGCAGCATCCCGGGAGCGGAGCCAGACGCGACTGCGGCTCCGCTACCGACTCGCCTGGCGCAGGACCTGCCTGGCATGGAAGGGAGCGGGACAGCTCGCGCAATGGCAGACCTTGTTGGCCAAACGGAGGCCACGCTGAGACTCGAGCCCCCGCATGGCAGCTTCGCCCCCTCGATCACGCAGCGCTCGGTCGGCTCGCCGGATCTTCTTCCTTGGGTCGGGGACGGCGAAGGGATTCTCGCCAAGGGCTCGGGTGTCTTGGCACGCTGGGCCGGCCTCTTCTCGATGGTCGCAGATGGCCCGTCACGAGGGATCACGCTCTATTCGTACGCCCCACTGGGCAGACGCGGCAGTGATCTGGCGCGGTTCTTTCCGTCGCTCATCCTCGCGACCGATGCCCGAGTGGAGCAGACGGGCGCCAACGCGTGGCGGGCCACGTTTCCAAGTCGCTGATGGCCCAGCCGGTGCAGCAATGTGGATTCATCGCCTGTTTGCACGTGCTGTCCCTCGGTTGTGCAACGGCCGCTCCCGCTGGCTCGCAGCGGCCGCCAATCGAGGTGCGGAAGGCGGCTGAGCACGTAGCCGAGATTGTCCGCGCGGTGGATCTGGAGGGGGCGGGATGGCCGAACTTCCGCGCTGATATCCTTCCGGTCACCCTGGTCTGGCGGGACTGGTCGTTGCTCTTTTCTTCGTTGCCAACGGACGGTTTCGTTCCGATCGAGGGGCGGCGATGCCCCTGCTGGATACCGGCGGGCCTTGACCTGGATTGGTCAGCGAACTCCGACGAGCTTCTGCTGAGACGCGGAATGGGGGAGCTGGAAGTTGCTCCGGCAACGCTTCCAGTGCCCGCAGGATGGCTGGGCACGCTGCTGATCCCTGTCGGTCTGTCTGCAAACACGCCCGTGCCTGCCACGTTCGTCGCCCACGAGGTCTTCCATCTCTACCAGCAGGGTCAAGGGTGGTTTTCACGGATGAAGTTCCACGGCCGAAACCTCGAACCGCCCACGAAGGAGGACGCGGAACTCCTCGTCGACGAGCAGCGGTTTCTGGCGCGAGCGCTGAGGGCCGCGCCGGGAGAGCGGCCGCGCGCGATTGCCACATGGTGGAAGACAAGGAGGCTCTGCGAGGCGGAGGGCGTTGAAGGAGCGCCAGCCCAGGAGCTCGAGATCCTGGAAGGCACGGCCCGCTATTTCGACTTGCTAGTA
>DATJNL010000053.1:0-6274 GCA_035508175.1 Myxococcales bacterium | reverse complement strand
TCTCCCCTGGAAGGGGAGAGGGTTGGTTCGAACGCGCTGCGATCCCCCTGGAAGGGGAGAGGGTTGGTTCCGAACGCGCTGTCACAGGTGCGAGTGCCCCCTCTCCCCCGGCGGGGGAGAGGCCGGGTGAGGGGGCCTTTCGCCCGCTCAGTGGAAGTTGACGTTCCCGCAGACGTTCGGCTGGCCGCCGCCGCCGCAGGTGCCCGCGTCGCAGCTGCCGCACTGCAGGAGGCCGCCGCAGCCGTCGCCCGCCGGCCCGCAGTCGTAGCCGAGGCCGGCGCACGTGAGCGGCTTGCAGGTCGGCGATCCGCAGACCCCCGGCGTGCCGCCGCCTCCGCACGTGCCCGCGTCGCAGCCCCCGCACTGGATGACGTTGCCGCAGCCGTCGCCGGCGGGGCCACACGAGATCTTCTGGTCCACGCAGGTGAGCGGCGTGCAGTGGGCGCCGTTGCCGCAGACGCCGGGGATGCCGCCGCCGCCGCAGGTCCCGTTGCCGCTCCCCTCGAAGCCGGAGCAGCTGCCGCAGCCGCCGTCGATCAGGCCGCCGCAGCCGTCGCCGGCGGGGCCGCAGTCGTAGCCGAGGTCCAGGCACGTGCGCGGGACGCAGGGCCCCGGCGAGCCGCAGACGCCGCGGGTGCCGCCGCCGCCGCAGGTTCCCGCGTCGCACTCGCCGCAGTCGAGGACGCCGCCGCAGCCGTCGCCCGCCGGTCCACACGAGAGCGAGAGGGTGCCGCACGTCTCGGGCACGCAGCCCCCGCCGCAGACGCCGGGCACGCCGCCGCCGCCGCAGGTCTGGGGCGCCGCGCAGCCGCCGCAGCCGCTCTCGATCTGTCCGCCGCAGCCGTTGCCGGCCGGCCCGCACTGGATGTTCTGGTCCGCGCAGGTGAGCGGCGTGCAGCTCCCGGGGTTGCCGCTGAAGCCGATGTTCCCGAGGTTCAAGCCGCCGACGCAGGTGTACGAGATGCCGTAGTCGTAGCCGTAGAGCGTCAGGCCGAACGGCTTGTCGCCGCTCGCGGAGTGGACGCCCGCCGTGACGGGGACCTGCGCGAGGCCGTACGTCCCGCCGCCGATGGGCGTGAGCGCGGGCGCGGCGACGCCGTCGAGGGTGATCGACGCGCCGACCGGCGCGATGAGATCCACGAAGCTCCACGCGTAGGAGCTGGGCGTGTAGAAGACGTACGAGCTCAGGTACTGCGCCGTGGGAATCGCGAGCGTCATGTTCGCGTCGCCGACGCACTCCGAATCGTTCGCGCCGCCCGCGTTGGGGCAGGCGTTCGTGCTCTGGCCCGGAAAGACGGCCGGATTGTACTGGCCCGACAGCGCGCCCCAGGCTTCGAGGTAGTGCGCGACGAGCACGGGCTGCGTGGCCGTGAGGTCGAAGCTCTCGGCGGTGTCGAACTCGAAGACCTGCCCCGCCGCGAACGGGTTGGGCATGGTCGGCGCGATGGTCGGGTCGGACAGCGTCACGACCGTGCCGTTCTGCCCCGCGACGATCTTCCAGTGGTCCACGTCGTTGGGTGAGCGCGGCTCGTACTTCTCGCACTCGTACGCCGTGCCCCAGGCCGCCGTCGGGAAGAGCTGCGCCTCGAAGTGATCGCCGCCGGCGGCCGTGTCGGGGACGGTGGTCGCGCCCGAGCCGCCGAAGGCCACCACCGGCTTGTCGGAGGTGATCGTCGCCCCGGTGATGTCCTCGAGCGTGGCGGCCTCCGCGATCTCGACGGCCTCGCCCTGCCCGATCGTGAGGTTCAGCGTGCCGTTCGCGGGGATCGCCGCGATGGCGCCGTTCGCCGACGCCGAGGTGGCCACCGGCACGGTGATCTGCACCGAGGTGTTCGGCTGGGTGCCGACCACGGCGAGGTAGCCCTGCCCGAGCGGCGGCGTCAGGCCGTACTTGGTGCTCGTCGCCTGGTCGTAGATGTACGAGACGACGAAGTAGTACGAGGCCAGGCTGTGGGTGGGCAGCAAGAGGTCGGCGCTCCCGCAGAACGCCTGCGCCGCGTTCACCGGGTTGTACTCGTAGGCCGCGATGGGCACGTCGGAGCGCAGGTGGAACGAGATGCCGTCCTGCGTGAGCGCGAGCTTGTTCCGTGCGTTCGGCACGCTGAAGAGCGCCGCCTGGCCGGGCGGGACGCTCTGCGTCTGGATGACGCCGTTGGCGTCCTCGAGGGTCACCGTCGCCGTGGCGGTGGTCGACGTGTTCGAGGCCACCACGCCGAACGGTCCCTGATCGTAGCCGGCCCCGTCTTCCGTGTTCCAGAGGTGCGTGGGCCAGAACTCGCAGCCCACGCTCGAGGTGCCGGTGAGCGCGCTGTCGCAGGCGTTGGCGCAGTGGTCGCCGACGCACACCTCGCCCGCGTCGGTGTTGCAGGTCAAGGCGCCGGTGCACTGCGGCGTGCAGGTGCCGGCCGAGCAGACGAACGACGCGGGGCAGGCGTTGCCGCAGCTCCCGCAGTTGGAGGAGTCGCTCTGCACGTCGGTGCAGATGGCGCCGGCGTCGGTGTTGCACGACACCGTCGGCGCCACGCAGCCGCCGCCGTCCGCGCCGCTGCCGTCGCCGCAGACGTAGGGGATGCCGGCGCCGCCGCAGATGTCGGGCGCGTTGCAGTTGCCGCATTGCAACAGGTTGCCGCAGCCGTCGCCGAGGATGCCGCAGGTCGCGCCGGCGCCCACGCAGGTCCGCGCCTGGCAGACCGGGGGCGAGCCGCACTGGCCGGCCACGCCCCCGCCGCCGCAGCTGCCGGCGTCGCAGCCGCCGCAGTCGAGCAGGTTGCCGCAGCCGTCGCCCGCGGCGCCGCAGCCCACGTGGAGGCTCGCGCAGGTCGCGGGCACGCACGCGCTCTGGGGGCTGCCGCAGACGCTGGGGATGCCGCCGCCGCCGCACGTGCCGGCGTCGCAACCGCCGCAATCGAGCGTGCCGCCGCAGCCGTCGCCGGCCGGGCCGCAGCTCACGTTCAGCGCCTCGCAGGTGAGTGGCGCGCAGCCGCCGTCGGGCAGGAGGTGTCCGCCATCGACCTCGCCGCTCTTGCCGCACACGTTGGGCACGCCGGCGCCGCCGCAGGTCGCGGGCGCGGTGCAGCTGCCGCACTGCACGAGGTTCCCGCAGCCGTCGGCGATCGGGCCGCAGCTCGCCCCCGCGTCGGCGCAGGTCCGCGGGACGCAGCCCGCGTGGCCGCCGCACACGCTCGGCGTGCCGCCGCCGCCGCAGGTCTCGGGCGCAGTGCAGCTGCCGCACTGCAGCACGCCGCCGCAGCCGTCGCCGATGGGGCCGCAGGTCGCGTGGGCCTTCTGGCAGCTCTGGAGGCCGCAGCCGCCGTCGGGATTGCCGCTGCTGCCGCCATTGCCGGCGCCGGTGCCGCCGTTCGAGCCCCCGCCCGAGCTGCCGGCGCTGCCGCCGTTCGTCCCGGCGCTGCCGCCGTCGCCGCCCGTGCCGGTGACTCCTGCCACGCCCGCCCCGCACTGGCAGGCGGGAACGGCGGCGAAGCCGAACGCGACGAGCGCGCCCAGGACCCCCTTGCGGTGCAGGTGGATCAAGCCACCGGCGATTATACGCCAGGAGCGGCCGCCCTCCCAAGCGCGCCCTCGGACGCCCCTTTCCGGGCGACGAACGCCGCGATGCGCGCGATGCTCTCGAAGTTGCCCGGCACCAGCTCGTGGTCCTCGATCCGCAGGGAGAAGGCCGCCTCGAGGAAGACGATGATCTCGAGGAACCCGGTCGAGTCCACCACGCCCCGCGCGATCAGCGAGTCCTCGTCCCCGAGCTTCTCGGGCTCGGAGACGTAGAAGTTCTCGAGGACGAAGGCGCGCACGCGGGCGGCGACGATCTCGGCGGTCATGCGAGCTCCGTCTTCTTGATCTTCCCGGTGTTCGTCTTCGGCAGCTCCGGCGCGAGGACGATCTCCGCGGGCACCATCGCCGGCTCCAGCCGCCGCTGGCACTCGAGCCGCAGCGCCTTCGGCGTCAGCTCCGCGCCCGCCTCCAGCACCACGAAGGCCTTCACGGCCTGCCCCAGCACCTCGTCGGGCACGCCGATCACCGCCGCCTCTCGCACGCCGGGGATGGCCACGAGCGCGGCCTCGACCTCCTTGGGCGCGATCTTCTCGCCCCGGCTCTTGATCACGTCGTCGGTGCGCGCGACGAAGTAGAGGTACCCCTCCTCGTCCATCCGGCAGAGGTCCCCCGTGTAGAGCACCTGCTCCCCGGGGAGCGGCCCCGGCTTCAGGCGCGCCGCCGTGGCCTCGGGCTTCTCCCAGTAGCCCCGCATCACCGTGGGCCCGCGCACCACGAGCTGGCCCACCTGGTTGGGCGGCAGCCGCCGGCCCGCGTCGTCCACGATCCAGAGCTCGGTGTTGGGGATGGCCACGCCCACGCTGCCGGCCTTGCGGTCGAGATCCTCCGGCGGCAGGTAGCTCACGCGCTTGCACTCGGTGAGCCCGTACATCGAGAACACCCGCGCGCCGGGGAACAGGTCGCGCAGCAGGCGGATGTGCTTCTCCGGCAGCGCGGCCGCGGTGCTGGTCACGTACCGGAGCGCGGGCAGCCGGGCCTCCCGCAGCGACCGGAGCTCCGCCAGCCTCGCGAAGACGGTCGGCACGCCCGGAAAGCCGGTGACGCCCTCCTCCGCCATGCGCCCGACGAGCCACATCGGGAAGGCGAAGTCGCGCTCGAGCACCAGCCGCGCGCCCACGCGGAAGGCCATGATCATCTGGTAGAGGCCGTAGTCGAACGCCATGGGCAGCGCGTTCAGGATCACGTCGTCCTCGACGTTCCCCAGGTAGCTCCCGATCGAAGTGGCCGCGGAGAGCATGTTCCGGTGGGTCAGCATCACGCCCTTGGGCTCGCCGGTGCTGCCGGACGTGTAGATGATCGCGGCGAGGTCGAGCTCGAGGCAGCGGCGCGGCGGCGCATGGCCACCGTGCTCGCCGGCGATCGCGGCTTCGAGCGCCTCGCCCCCGGGCAGCGCGGCGAGGAGCGTCGGGGCGGGTTCGCCGGCGACCAGCACGGCGCGGACACTCGGGGTGCGCGCGGCCGCCGCCTCGAAGGCGTGCGAGAGTCCGGCGTCGGCGACGAGCGCGGTCGCCCGGCAGTCGGCGAGGACGTAGCCCAGCTTCTCGGCCCGGGTCAGCGGGTTCACCACCACCGCGACGCCGCCGGCCTCGAGGATCGCCCAGAACGCGACGGCGGGAACGGGCCCGTTCTCCGCGAAGACCACCACCCGGTCGCCCCGCCCCACGCCGCGCCGCTGGAGCGCGTAGGCGAGCGCGTGCGCGCGGGCCTGGATCTCGCCGTAGCTGGCGCGCTGCCCTCCGGCGACGAGCGCGACCTTGTCGGGAAGAACGTCGGCGGCGTGGGACAGGTAATCCTGGAGGAGCGGAACGGCACCGTGCATGGTCACCTCGCGAGTCGATCGACGAACGTGCGAAACGAAGGGGCCGGCGAACGCTCCGGCGGGCGCTTCACCAGCGCGTGGTGGAGGAGCTGCGTGGAGAGCACGCCCACGAGCGCCATGTCGTCGGTGTTCGAGAACGCCGCCCCGGGCGGCGCGGCCCGGCACTTGCTCCAGAGTCGCGCGACGCCCGCCGCGTCGAACACGCCGGCCTGCGCGATCGCCCGCTCGGAGAGCAGCTCGGGCACCCAGTCGGGCGCCCAGGGCCCCACGAAGGCGCGCGCGTCGGGCGCGCGGTAGGGCTGCTTCGGCCGGGCGAGGATCTCCTCGGGCACGAGCCCCGCGGCGGCGCGCTTCAGCACGTGCTTCTCGTCCAGGCCGCACAGCTTGTAGCGGCCCGGCAGCGCGCTCGCGAGCGCCGCGACGGCGGGATCCAGGAAGGGATAGCGGCCCTCGACCGCGTGCGCCATCGACATGCGGTCGCCCTGCGACGAGAGCAGGTAGCCCGACAGGAGCGTGCGGATCTCGAGGTACTGATCCTGCGCGAGCGCGGGCCAGCGCGCGAACGCGGCCGGCAAGTCCGCGAGGAGCCGCGCGGCGGCGCCGCCGGCAGCCCGGCGCAGCTCGGGCGTGAAGAGCCGCTGCAGCGCCAGCGTGGAGCGCCAGCGCGGCGCGTGCGAGAAGCCGGGCTGGTCCGACTGCGACAGGTCCGCCCCGAAGAAGGCGCGCGCGAGCGCCTGCTGCGCGACCGGCGAGCGGGCCAGGTACGGGTAGAGACGGCCCAGCAGCCGGGGACGCAAGGAAGACTCCGGCCGGCGGGCCCAGAAGCGGCGCACCCGCGCCTCGCGGAAGAGGTCGTAGCCCGCGAACAGCTCGTCCGCGCCCTCGCCG
>DATJNL010000052.1:0-2426 GCA_035508175.1 Myxococcales bacterium | reverse complement strand
CACGGTGGAGAGCAGGTCGCGGATGCGCTTGCGCTGCTCCTCGCCCGAGATCAGCGAGTGGTGGCGCAGCCCGCTCTCCAGCTCGTTCAGGACCATGAAGGGGTTGATGCAACCCTCGCCCTTGTCGGAGACCAGGGCGTTGGAGATCTTGTCCTGCACGTAGCGGGGGCTGATGCCCTCCATGCCCTCGCGCAGCGCCTCCTTGCGCAGCTCCTTGATGTTGTCCTCGGTGAAGTTCGGCAGCGTCTTGCCGTTGTAGAGCTTGAGCTTCTGCAGGAGCGTCAGGTTGTGCTTCTTCGGCTCCTCGAGCCGCGTGAGCACGCCCCACATCGCCGCCATCTCGAGCGTGTGCGGCGCGATGTGCTTGCCGCGGATGCGCTGCGGGTTGTAGTCCTTCTCGTAGATCTTCACCTCTTCGGACAGCTTGGTGATGTACGGGATGTCGATCTTCACCGTGCGATCCCGCAGCGCTTCCATGAACTCGTTGTTCTGGAGCTTCTTGTACTCGGGCTCGTTCGTGTGGCCGACGATGACCTCGTCGATGTCCGTCTGCGGGAACTTCTTGGGCTTGATCTTGTGCTCCTGGCTCGCGCCGAGGAGATCGTAGAGGAACGCCACGTCGAGCTTCAGGACCTCGATGAACTCGATGACCCCGCGGTTCGCGATGTTGAACTCGCCGTCGAAGTTGAACGCCCGCGGGTCGCTGTCGCTGCCGTACTCGGCGATCTTGCGGTAGTTGATGTCGCCGGTCAGCTCGGTGGAGTCCTGGTTCTTCTCGTCCTTGGGCTGGAACGTGCCGATGCCGATGCGGTCCTTCTCGGAGAGCATGAGCCGCCGCACCCGGACGTGCTCGACGACCTTGGCCCAGTCGCCCTGGTGCTGCTGCATCAGGTCGCGGAAGACGAAGCGGCACGCGGGGCAGAGGTCACCGGTGTCGGGGACGTGGTAGCCGTCGCGCCCTTCGCCGCCGAGCTCCGCGTACACGGTGGCGCGCCAGTCCGGCGGCACCAGGTGGAGCGGCTCCTCGTGCATCGGGCAGGGCATCGCCTCCTTCTTGCCGTCGCGCTCGATGTGCCAGGTGAACGTGTAGAGCGCGCCCTCCGGGCTCTTCGAGTACGCCTCGAGGCCCTTCTTGAGGAGCCGGGCGATGGTCGACTTCGAGGAGCCCACCGGGCCGTGCAGGAGGATGACGCGCTTCTCCGTGCCGTAGCCCTGCGCGGCGCTCTTGAAGACGTTCACCAGCTTCATGAGCGGCACGTCGAGGCCGTAGATGGCGTCCTGGCCGCCGAACTTCTCGTCGTGGAAGAAGTTGTAGCGGACGAGCTTCTTCTTGTTGTCGATGTACTCGGTCTTCCCGTGCGACAGGATCATGTCGTAGATGCGCTGGAAGGCCGTGCGGGTGACGCGCGGGTTCTCGCGGACGATGCGCAGGTAGTCCTCGAAGGAGCCCTCCCAGTGGAGATCCTGGTAGCCGGCCGAATCTTGAAGGCGCGCGATCCGCGCGACCAGGGATTCGAGGCTGCCAGAGACGTCCTGCTTCGAAATGGCCATTTCGTGCTCCTCACGTCCTCGGGTTGTCAGGGGGGCCCGCGCGACGAACTACCGTCCACAGTATAGAGAAGTCGGAGGCGCCGCCGCAAGGAGACGTGCGTCACGACTATGAAATTCCGAGAGCTCCCGAGCGCCGCGCGGCCCGCAGGGCGACCGTGAGAGCGGCCGAGCCGACCCCGAGCGCGAGGCACGCGAGCAGGCAGAGCGGCAACCACGAGTCGGCCGGCGCCGCGCCCATGAGGAGGGCTCCGCGCGCCGCCCGCAGGGCGTGCGTGGCCGGGATCCAGAACGACGCCGCGCGGGCCCACGGCGGCAAGAGGCTCACCGGGAAGAGCAGACCGGATGCGAGCCAGGCCGCGGCGTCCAGCAGGTACGCCACCGGGTCGCTCCGCCGCACGTGCAGGACGACCGCGGACGAGAGGAGGCCCAGGCCGGTCGAGGCCGCCGCAGCAAGGCAGAAGGCCGCGGCGGCGGCGGGGATCCCGGCGAGGTCGATGCGAAGTCCGAAGAGCACGACGCCGGCCGTGAGGGTGAGCGCCGCCCCACCGAGGGCGGCGAGCGTGGCCGGGACGGCCAGGGCGCAGAGCTGCGCGGGCAGGGCGGCCGGCGCAGCCGCGAGGGGCTCGAGGAGCCCGACCATCTGGGCAGCGCGGACCTGCCGCGCCAGCTCCGCTTGCGCCGCGCGGGAGGGCAGGTAGGCGGCGAGCCCCACGCAGGTGAAGGCGAAGTATCCTTGCGGCAGCTGCGTCGAGGGACCGACGAGGTGCCCCAGGTAGAACAGGCTGGCCAGGGTGACCAGGCCTCCCGCCGCGGAGAGCACCAGGTAGGCGCGGTAGGAGAGGGCCTCGAGCGTGGCCTTGCGCGTGAAGGCCAGG
>DATJNL010000051.1:0-15014 GCA_035508175.1 Myxococcales bacterium | reverse complement strand
TCTTGCCGCCCTCGGCTGCCGCGGCCAGCGCTTCCTTCCGCGACAGGCGGATCTTGCCCTGGCGGTCGACCGAGAGGACATTCACCAGCACCTCGTCGCCCTCGTGCAGCACGTCGGTCACCTGCTTGACGCGCTTGTCGGAGAGCTCCGAGATGTGGATGAGCCCGTCGGTGCCCGGGAAGATCTCCACGAACGCGCCGAACTCGACGATCTTGCGCACCGTGCCCAGGTACGTCTTGCCGATCTCGGCCTCCTGGGTGAGGTTCTTGATCATCTTGATGGCCTGCTCGACCTGCGTCTGGTTCGAGGAGGCGATCGACACGCTGCCGTCGTCCTCCACGTCCACCGAGCAGCCGGTGCGCGCGATGATGTCCTTGATCACCTTGCCGCCGGGTCCGATGACGTCCTTGATGCGCTCGGGGCGGATCTTGATGGTGGTGATGCGCGGCGCGTAGGGGCTGATCTCCTGGCGCGGCGAGGCGAGCGTGGCGAGCATCTTCTCGAGGATGTGGAGCCGGCCCACCCGCGCCTGCTCCAGCGCGCGGGTCAGGATGCCCTGGTCCACGCCCGAGATCTTGATGTCCATCTGGATGGAGGTGATGCCGTCCTTGGTGCCGCACACCTTGAAGTCCATGTCGCCCAGGTGGTCCTCGTCGCCGAGGATGTCCGACAGGATGGCGACCTTCTCGCCCTCCTTGATGAGCCCCATGGCGATGCCCGCGACCGGCGAGGCGATCGGCACGCCGGCGTCCATCAGCGCGAGGCAGCCGCCGCAGACCGTGGCCATCGACGAGCTGCCGTTGCTCTCGAGGATGTCCGAGACGAGCCGGATCGTGTACGGGAACTTCTCCACGGGCGGCAGCACGTGCTGCAGCGCGCGCTCGGCGAGCTTGCCGTGGCCGATCTCGCGCCGGCCGGCCGAACGGACCGGCTTCACCTCGCCCACCGAGTACGGCGGGAAGTTGTAGTGGAGCATGAACTTGCGGAAGCTCTGGCCGGTGAGGCTCTCGATGCGCTGCTCGTCGTCGGAGGTGCCGAGGGTGGTCACGACCAGCCCCTGCGTCTCGCCGCGCGTGAAGAGCGACGACCCGTGGGTGCGCGGCAGCACGCCGACCTCGCAGGTGATCTTGCGGATCTCGTCGTGCTTGCGCCCCGCGATGCGGCGGTTCTCGTTGACGATCATGCCGCGCATGTACTCGTACTTGAGATCCTCGAGGATGCCCTTGGCCTCCTTCTCACGGCCCACGCCGGCCTCGCCGAGCTGCGCGATCACGCTCTTCTTCACCTCGCCCAGCGCCTTGTAGCGCTCGATCTTCTCGCCGATGGCGTACGCCTTGGCGATGGGCTCCCAGGCCAGCTGCCGGACCTTGGTCTTGAAGTCGGCGTCGTGCTTCGGTCCCTCGAAGGCGCGCTTCTTCATGAAGCCGAGCTCCTCGCGGAGCTTCTCCTGCGCCTCGAGCACCGGCTGCGCGGCCTTGTGGCCGAAGAGCAGCGCCTCGATCATGGCGGCTTCGGGGATCTCCTTGCCGCCGCCCTCCACCATCACGATGGCGTCGCGCGAGGCGGCCAGCACGATGTCGAGGTCGCACTCGGCGCGCTCGGTGAGGGTGGGGTTCGCGATGAGCTGCCCGGCCTTGCGGCCCACGCGGATGCCGCAGAGCGGCCCGCCCCAGGGGATGTCGGAGAGGGTCAGCGCGACCGACGCGCCGGTGAGCGCGAGCACGTCGCCCTCGTTCTCGAGGTCCATCGAGAGCACGGTCGCGATGACCTGGGTCTCGTTGGCGTAGCCCTCGGGGAAGAGCGGCCGGATGGAGCGGTCGACCACGCGGCAGGTGAGCGTCTCCTTCTCGGTGGGGCGCCCCTCGCGCTTGAAGTAGCCGCCCGGGATGCGGCCGGCGGCGTACATCTTCTCCTGGTACTCCACGGTGAGCGGGAAGAAATCGAGCCCTTCCTTCTTCTCCGGGGCGCTGCACGCGGTGACGAGCACGATCGTGTCGCCGTAGCGAATCCACGCCGAGCCGTCGGCCTGCTTGGCCACCTTGCCGGTCTCGATGACGAGATCGCGGGAGCCGACCTTGATGCTGACTGACTTGTGAGCCATCTTCGTTCTCTTCTTCTGGCCGGAGCGCTCGCGGCGGACCCTCGTGGGCCGCTCGGAGTCGTCCAAGCCTGTGAAGAGGGGCACGCTCGCGGGTCGCGCGCCGGAAGGCTCTTGATCCCTGGTCTTGCGGCCTCTCGCTGGAGAGACCGCGGGATCGGAAACCAAAAACCTCCCGCCGGCCGCCTCGCCCGCATGTGAAACGGGCGCCCTCTATGTGTCGGTCCGTGGCCTCTCGGTGCGACGGGAGGCGCGCGGACCGTGTTACGGGGAGCGCGTCGCGCGCTCCATCACTTCCGGATGCCGAGCTGCTCGATGACCTTCTTGTAGCGGTTGGCGTCCTTCACGCGGAGGTAGTCGAGCAGCCGCCGGCGCTGGCCGACGAGCTTGAGCAGGCCGCGCCGCGAGTGGTGATCCTTCGCGTGGTCCTTGAAATGCTCGGTGAGGTAGCCGATGCGCTCGGTGAGCAGCGCGATCTGGACCTCGGGTGAGCCCGTGTCCGTCTCGTGGGCACGGTATTTCGTGATGACCTGCGCCTTCTGTTCTTGCAGCAACGCCATTCCAGCCTCCGATCGCCCGTGCGCCGTGTTCATGACGCAGGGCGTCTTCTTATAGCGGCGAGCGCCGATGAAGTCAAACGGGCGCGCCGGGCCGCCGGCACGGCGCGCTTGTGGCCGGGCGATCGCTCGTGCATTGTCGCACGATGCGCCTGACCTCCTGGGGAGTGGAGGCCACCCCGTGACCACGTTCCTGTTCCTGGCTCTCGTCGGGGTCGTCGTCTACCAGATCCTGCTACGGGGCCGGCACGACCGGCTGAACCGGGAGGTGGAGGAGCTGACCTCGCGGCTCGACTCCCAGTCGCGGCGGCTCAGCGAGAACCGGGCCGAGACCGAGCGGCTCTCCAAGCGACTGGCCGCGCTGGAGGGCCTCGCCCCGCCGAGCGCAGGCGAGCTCCGGGCGCCGGCGCCGGCCGCCGCGGCCGCCCAGGCGAGGGCCGCCGCGGAGAAGACGCCCCCGCCCGAGGCGGCGCCCCGAGCGCCCGAGCCCGCACCGGCGGCGCCTCCGGTCGCGGCCCCGACCGCCGAGATCCCCGCGGTCCCCGCGCCCCTCCCGGCGACGCCGCCGCTCGCACCCGCCCTGGCTGCGGCGGTCACCCCGGTCGAGGCGCCTGCCACCCCGCCCGCCCGGACGATCCCCGAGCCGCCCCTTCCACCCCGTGCCCCTCCCAGGCCGCCCTCCCCTCCGCCCCGCCGCTTCGACTGGGAGCAGCTCGTCGGCGTGAAGCTCTTCTCCTGGATCGCCGGCATCGCCCTCGTGTTCGCGGCGATCTTCTTCCTGCGCTACTCCATCCAGGAGGGCTGGCTCGGCCCGCCCATCCGCATGGCGATCGGCCTGATCGTCGGCGCCGGCCTCCTGGTCGCGAGCGAGTGGAAGGGGCGGCGCTACGCGGTCACGGCCAACGCCCTGGACGCGGCCAGCATCGCCATCCTGTTCTCGACGATCTTCGCGGCCAACGCGCTCTGGCACCTGCTCTCCCAGCTGCCGACGTTCGGGCTCATGGTGCTGATCACGGCGGTCGCCGTGCTGCTCTCGCTGCGGCACGACTCCCCGTTCGTGGCGCTGCTGGGGTTGGTGGGCGGCTTCGCCACGCCCATCCTGCTCTCGACCGGCGAGGACAAGCCGATCGGCCTGTTCACCTACCTCTTGATCCTCGACGCCGGCCTCGCCTGGGTGGCCTACCGCAAGCGCTGGTCGCTCCTGCTGGCGGCCAGCCTCGCCTTCACCACGCTCTACCAGTGGGGCTGGGTGGCGAAGTTCGTGATCCACAAGCCGGCCGAGCTGCCCCTGGCCGCCGCCGTGTTCATGGTGTTCCCGATCTTCATGGCGCTGGCCTACGCCCTGGGCGGCCGCGCCGCGCCCGAGGGGAAGCGCGGCGGCAACTTCGGGCTGCCCGACCTGTTCGACCCGACGCTCGTCGCGAGCGCCGCCCTGCCGCTCCTCTTCGCGCTCTGCATGGCCGCGGTGCCGGCCTTCGGCGAGCGCTACCTGCTGCTCTTCGGCTACCTCCTGCTCGTCGATCTGGGCCTTGCGGCGCTCGCGATCTTCCGCAAGCAGGGCGCGCTGCACGGCGGCGCGGGCTTCGCCACCCTGGTCACCTTCGCGGGCTGGCTGGCGCAGGGCTATCCCCGCGCCGACGCCTGGCCCTGGGTGCTCGGCTGCGTCGCCCCGTTCGTGCTGCTCTACGCCGGGCTGCCGCTGCTCGCGAAGCGCCTCGGCCGGCCGCTCGACCGGGACGGCGAGCGGGCGGCGCTCGCGGCGCCGCTGCTGCTCTTCGTGTTCCCGGTGCTCGCCTACGTCGAGCCGGCGACGGCCCACCCGGCGGCGCTCTTCGCCGCGCTGTTCCTCCTCATGGCCTGCCTGGCCGCCGCGGCGATCCTCCTCGAGAACGGGCCGCTCCACTTCATCGCCGCCTTCTTCGCCGTGGCCGCCGAGGCGGTCTGGTCCGCGAAGCACCTCGCCGGGCCGGCCCAGCTCACCCCCGCGCTCGCGATCTACGCCCTCTTCGGCCTCTTCTACGTGGGCGTGCCCACGCTGGCGCGCCGCTTCGGCCGCCGCCTGCGCCCCGAGGGCAGCGGCGCGGTGCTGCTCTTCGCGAGCCTCGCGCTGCTGCTCTTCCTCGCCGCCGGCCCGGTGGCCCACACCGCCACGGCCCTGTGGGGCATGGGGCTCCTGCTCGCGCTCTTGAACCTCGGCCTCTTCTTCGACGTGCGCACGAACCCGTTCCCGATCCTCACGCTCCTCGGGGTCGCGCTCTCGTGGGTGGTGATCGCCATCTGGTGGGCCACCGCGATGGTCACCGCGCTGCTCGTACCGGCGCTCGTCATCGTGACCGGCTTCGCGCTGCTGATCCTCGCGGGCAACGTGTGGGTCAACGCGGCGCAGGCGCCCGGCGAGGCCCGGGGCTCGCTGCGGCAGGGGCTCTACCTGGGGCTCGTGGGGCACGCCTTCCTGGCGTTCGTCGCGAGCCGGCCCGATCTGGCGGTGCCGCCCTGGGCGCTCTTCGGCGTGCTCGCCGTGCTCGACCTCGCGATCTTCGTGGCGGCGCTCTTCGCCCGCAAGGCCGAGCTGCACCTGGCCGCGCTCCTCGCCTCGCAGGCCATCGTCCTCGAGTGGCTGCTCGTGGCCCGCGACCGGGCCTCGGCCGGCCTCGCCTGGACCGAGGTGGCGGTGCTGGCCGCCGGCGCGCTCGCCGCCTTCGGCCTCGCGGCCCTCCCGCTCGCGAGGCGGCGCGGCGCCACGAGCGGGCTGTTCCTCGCCGCCGCCGCGGGCGGCGTGTACGCGTTCCAGCTGCTCCTCGCCACCGCCGCCGCGCTCCCCGAGGCGCCCGCCCTGCGCTGGCTGGCCCCCGCGAACGCGCTGGCGCTCCTCGCCTTCGCCTGGCTCGCCTGGCCCGATCGGCTGCCGCTCTGGCTCGCCGCGCTGCTGCTCCCCTCCGTCTCCCTCTTCGACTGGGAGCCGCTGCACTTCGCGAAGGACGCCTGGACGCACGAGCTGGCCTTCGCGGCGGTGCCGTATCTCATGTTCAACGCCTACCCGATCGCGCTCGGGGCGCGCGCCCGCCGCAGCCTCCTGCCGGCGCTGGCCGCGGTGCTCGCGAGCGCGCCGTTCTTCTTCGCCGCGCGCCACGCGCTGACGGCCTCCGGCCACGCCGGCGTCATCGGCGTGCTGCCCGTGGGCGAGGCCGTGATCCTGATGGGCCTGCTGGTGTACTTCCTGCGGCTGGAGCCGCGCGGGGAGCGGAACCGCGACCGCCTCGCCCTCCTGGCCGGCGCCGCGCTGGGCTTCATCACCGCCGCGATCCCGCTGCAGCTCGAGAACGAGTGGGTCACCATCGGCTGGGCGCTCGAGAGCGCGGGCCTCGCCTGGCTGTACCTGCGCCTCGACCACAAGGGGCTGCTCGCCGCCTCCGCCGCCCTGGCCGCCGCGGTGGTGGTCCGGCTCTCGCTCAACCGCGCGGTGCTCGAGTACCACGCGCGCGGCGCCGTGCGCATCTGGAACTGGTACCTCTACACCTACCTCGTGGCGGCGCTGGCCTTGCTCGCGGGCGCCTGGATCCTCGCCGGCACCGACGACCGCCCCGCCCCGCGCCTCCCCCGCACCTCCACGCTGCAGGCCTCGGGCGGCACGCTGCTCTTGTTCCTGCTCGTGAACATCGAGATCGCCGACTGGTTCTCCACCGGGCGCGAGATCACCTTCAACTTCAGCTCCACCCTCGGCCAGGACGTGACCTACACGCTCGGCTGGGCGGCGTTCGCCGTGGCGCTCCTCGCGGTGGGCGTGGTGCTGCGCAGCAAGGCGGCGCGCATCGCGGCGCTCGCGCTGCTCGTCGTCACCATGGCCAAGTGCTTCCTGCACGACCTGTGGCGGCTCGGCGGCCTGTACCGCGTGGGCTCGTTCGTGGCGCTCGCGCTCTGCCTGGCGCTCGTGGCCATCGTGCTGCAGAAGTTCGTGCTCGCGCCCGAGCCGCCGCCCGCCAAGGAGGCCGCGTGAAGCTCTGGATGCTCCTGCCGGTCCTGCTCGCCCAGACGCCGGCCTTCCGCTGGGCCCGCCCGGTCGTCCCCGGCGCCGCCGGGCCGCACCGGCTCGACGTGGATCTGCCGTTGCTCACGCACGCCGAGCCGGGCGCGGAGCTCGCCGACCTGCGCCTCTACGACTCTGCGAACCGCGAGGTCGGCTACCTCCTGATTCCCCCGCGCGCGCCCGAGCCCACCGAGCGCTGGCGCGGCGGGCGCCTCGTGGCCATCCCCGCGACGCGCAACGAGAGCGGCTTCGAGCTGGACCTGGGCAAGCCCGCCACCGTCGATCGCTTCCGGCTCGACAGCCCGGGCCCCTTCCTGAAGCGCGTGCGCCTGGAGGGCAGCGGCGATCGCGCCCACTGGGTGACGCTCGTCGGCGAGGGCACGCTCTTCGACCTCCCCGGCGAGGGCCTCGCGGATCGCGCGCTCGACTTCGCGCCCGGCGACTACCGCTACCTGCGTCTCACCTGGGACGACCACTCCTCGGCCCGCGTGCCGCTGCCCCGCAGCGCCGAGGCCCGGCTCTCGCCGCCGGGCGCCGCGCCCCGGCCCGCCCCGCTCACCGCGGCCATCCCGTTCGAGCGCCGCGCCAGCGAGCCCGGCACCAGCCGCTTCCGGTTGAAGCTGCCCGGCCGGCAGCTGCCCATCGTGGCGCTCAGCCTGGGCTGCGGCGGCGGCCACCTGCTGCGGCAGGCGCGCGTGCTGGAGCCGCGGCTGGGCGACGACGGCCGCGTGGCCCCGCGCGTCCTCGGCACCGGCACGCTGCGCCGGACGGTGCAGGGAGACCTGTCCGCCTCCGACCTGCGCCTCGCCATCGGCCCTCCCGAGGGCGCCGACCTGGATCTCGTGGTGGACGACGGCGACAACCCGCCGCTCGAGCTGGGCTCGGTGACCGCCGAGCTCGCGCCCCAGCCGTGGATCTACTTCGAGGCGACGGACGCGCAGCCGCTCACCGCCCGCTTCGGGAGCCCGAAGCTGCAACCGCCCCGCTACGACCTGGAGGCCATGCGCACCGCCGCCGAGCAGAGCGCGCCCCCGCCGGCCCGCTGGGGCGAGATCGCGGCGGCAGCCCCCGCGGCGAGCGCCGCCGCCCAGGCGCCTGCCGAGCCCACCCTCGCGGGCGCGCCCCTGAACGTCGACGGCTTCGCCTACTCGCGCCCCATCCCCCCCGGCCCCCGCGGCCTCACCGCCGTGGCCCTCGACGCCGCCGTGCTCGCCCACAGCGAGTTCGGCGACCTGCGCATCGTCCAGGGCGACGGGCACCAGATCCCCTACCTGCTCGAGCGCCGCGACGAGCCCCTCGCCTCCACGCTCGCGCTGCAGCGCTCCGCGAAGGGCCCGCCCCGCGAGGCCGCCTCCCCCGCGCCCGCGGGCGTGAGCGCCTACACCGTGGAGCTGCCCTACGCCCGCCTGCCGCCCGCGCGCCTCGTGCTCACCACCGCCGCGCGCGTCTTCGACCGCCGCGTCACCTTCGCCGTGGAGCGCGCGCCCGACGCGCCGCCGCGGTCGCCCCCGCTGCAAGTCATCGAGGCGCGGAGCTGGTCCCACGCCGACGCCGACAACCCCGCCCCCGCGCTGGACGTGGCCCTCCCCTCGCTCGACGGCAAGCGCCTCTGGGTCCTCGTGGACGAGGGCGACAACCAGCCCCTGCCGCTGAGCCCGCCCCAGCTGCTCCTGCCCTCCTACCGCCTGCGCTTCTTCCGCCAGACCGACGGCCCCCTCACCCTCCTCTACGGCAAGCCCGAGCTCCAGGCCCCGCGCTACGACCTCGCGCTCCTCGCCCCCCAGCTCGTGGGCGCCGTGGCCAGCGAGGTGACCGCCGGCCCCGAGGCCGCCGTCGCCGCCGCCTCGCAGAGCGCCCCCATGCAGACGAAGCTGTTCTGGGGCGCCCTCTCCGGCGCGGTGATCGTCCTGCTCGGATTCATGGTGCAGCTCCTGCGCAAGCAGGAGGCGTGAGGGCAAAGGACAACGAGGAAACCCCGAAGCACGTGCGTGGTCGTGCCCAATGGAAGTGAGGGCCGGCCAGTCGCGCTCCGGCCGTCCCCGAGCTACAATACCGAAGCAGCAACAGGTGCGAGATCCCCGTGCGACATGAACCGCGATCAGATCTTGCCCGTCGGCGATTCTGAGGGAGGCGATCCCTGTCGCCTAGAAACTCGAGCATAGGCTCGGTGCTTCCGCCGACGCGGCGCCGGAAGAAGCTACGGGACCGGCCGAGGCGCTGGGGCGCAGCTGATCGCAGGGAATCTTCGACGTGGACCTGACCGACTACCACGCGAAGTATTTTGCCTACGAGCTCACCAGGCGCTTTCCGTCGGACAGTGCCGAGAAGATCGCAGGCGCCCTCGCAGAAGCAAAGGTGGACCTGAATCCGCACCAGGTCGACGCGGCGCTCTTCGCGTTCTCGTCTCCCCTCTCGAAAGGCGCGATTCTCGCCGACGAAGTTGGGCTGGGAAAGACGATCGAAGCCGGCCTCGTCCTCTCGCAGCGGTGGGCGGAGCGCAAACGCAGGGTCTTGGTTATCACGCCCGCGAGCCTCCGTAAGCAATGGTACCAGGAA
Source organism: Myxococcales bacterium (assembly GCA_035508175.1). GTDB lineage: Bacteria > Myxococcota > Myxococcia > Myxococcales > JAKAPL01 > DATJNL01. The sequence continues at coordinate 5,779 of DATJNL010000051.1, read as the reverse complement.
CTGACCGAGAAGTTCTTTCTGCCCTGCCGCATCCTCGAGTCGAAGCCTTACAATCAAGCGATCCGCGCTGGTCAGTTTCGCCCATTCGACGGGCCCGAGATCATCATTTGCTCCTACCAGTTCGCCAAGGCGAAGGCGTCGGACGTGTCGGGCATCCCCTGGGATCTCGTGGTCATCGACGAGGCCCACCGACTGCGCAACGTCTACAAGCCGCAGAACGTCACCGCCAACGTCTTGAAGGGCGCGCTGCAGAACGCTCCCAAACTGCTGTTGACCGCCACGCCGCTCCAGAACTCCCTCCTCGAGCTCTTCGGTCTCGTCAGCTTCATCGACGAGCACACCTTTGGGAGCCTGGAGAGCTTCCGGGAGCAGTTCAGTGCTCTCGATCAGAACGAACTCTTCACCACTCTGCGAGCTCGCTTGCGGCCGATCTGCCACCGCACGCTGCGGCGCCAGGTTCTCCCCTATGTGCGTTTCACCAAGCGCTTTCCTATCGTCCAGCCGTTCACTCCCGAGGAAGGCGAGGACCGTCTCTACGGCCTAGTTTCGGACTATCTGCGACGGGACAACCTGGAAGCGCTGCCCGCGAGCCAGCGTTCCCTCGTGACGCTCGTGCTGCGAAAGCTCCTGGCCTCCTCCACTTTCGCCATCGCTGGGGCGCTCGACACGATGATCCAGCGTCTCGCCGCCAAGATCCGGAAGCACGAGCCGGCTGAGCCCCTGGGTGACGCCTTGGGCCAGGACTACGACGCGCTGGAGGAGACGGAGGACGAGTGGCCGAACGAGCCGGCTCCGGAACTGAACGAGGCCGCCCGCGGCGCCATCGAGAAGGAGATCGCCGACCTCGAGAGGTTCAAGGCCCTCGCCCTCTCGATAGACCACAACGCGAAAGGAAAGGCTCTCCTCGTCGCGCTCGAGAAGGCGTTCGGCGAAGCCGGGCGCCTCGGCGCGGCGCAGAAGGCCATCATTTTCACGGAGTCGCGCCACACCCAGAACTACCTTCAGCGCGTCCTCGCCGACAGCCCGTTCAAGGACGGCATCGTCCTCTTCAACGGCACCAACACCGACGAGCGATCGCGGGAGATCTACGCCGCCTGGCTCGCGAAGCACCAGGGCACCGACCGCGTGACCGGCTCACGCTCCGCCGACATGCGCTCGGCGATCGTCGACTACTTCCATGACGAAGGCCGGATCATGATCGCCACGGAGGCGGGGGCCGAGGGCATCAACCTCCAGTTTTGCTCCCTGGTCGTGAACTACGACCTCCCCTGGAACCCCCAACGGGTCGAGCAGCGCATCGGCCGCTGCCACCGGTATGGCCAGCAACACGACGTGGTCGTGGTCAACTTCTTCAACCAGGCCAACGCTGCCGACCAGCGCGTCCTCCAGCTCCTCTCGGACAAGTTCAAGCTGTTCGAAGGTGTCTTCGGAGCGAGCGACGAGGTTCTCGGCGCCATCGAGTCCGGGGTCGATTTCGAGAAGCGTATCGCGGCCATCTACCAGCGCTGCCGCCGCCCTGAGGAGATCCAGACTGCGTTCGATGATCTGCAGCGCGAGCTGGACGTCGAGATCGATCAGGAGATGCGGACCACCCGCCAGCAGCTCTTCGACAACTTCGACGACGAGGTCCGCGACAAGCTCAGGATCCGCGACGAGAAGTCGCGAGCATACCTGAACCGATTCGAGCGCCAGCTCATGCAGCTCACCCGCCACGAGCTGCAAGGGCACGCCGAATTCGAAGGCGACTCGGCCTTTCGGTTGAAATCTTCCCCCTTCCAGCGCGACGTGCCCCTCGGCCTCTATGAGTTACCGCGCCGCTCGGGCGACGCGATCACCTACCGGCTCGCTCACCCACTGGCAGAGGCGCTGCTGGCCCGCGCCAAGGGACGCGACCTCGCGCCCGCCGAGGTGGTGTTCGACTACGCTGGTCACGAGGGGAAGGTGACCGCCCTCGAGCCCTTCGTCGGGAAGAGCGGCTGGCTTCTGGCCATGCAGCTCGCCATCGAGGCGTTGGACCAGGCCGAGGATCACCTCGTCCTCGCGGCCATCGAAGATGGTGGGCGGGAGCTCGAGGAGGAGATGGCCCACCGGCTTTTCTCCCTGCCCGGCAAGGTCGGCCGCGGAGGAGCGCCGCTGCTGGTCCCGAGCACCGAGAGGCTTCAAGCCATCCTCGACGCGAGATGCCGCAACCTCAAGACCGAGGTCGAAAGACGCAACGCCGGCTTCTTCGAGGAGGAGTCAGCGAAGCTGTACGCCTGGGCCGACGACCTCAAGATCGCCCTCGAGCGGGAGATCAAGGAGTTGGACAAGCAAATCAAGGAAGCGCGCCGCGCCGCCACCGCGGCGCTCACCCTGGAAGAGAAGCTCGCCGGCCAGCGCCGCGTCAAAGCCCTGGAGGGCCAGCGTAGCCAGAAGCGGCGCGCGCTGTTCGAGGCCCAAGATCAGGTCGACCAGCAGAGCGACCAGCTCATCGCGAAGATCGAAGGCAAGCTGGAGCAGGGCGTGAGGCGCCAGGAGCTGTTCGTGCTGCGGTGGAGGCTAGTGTGACCCCGCCCCCCCAGAATCCCCATATTTACCATATCACCCATGCCGACAACCTCCCCTCGATCATCGCCGAGGGCTGCCTCTTATCCGACGCCATGATGCAGGCTCGCGGCGGTCCGGCGGGTGCGATCGGAATGCCGATAATCAAGCAGCGCCGGCTCACGCTGCCTGTTCGGTGTCATCCACAAACCGTGGTTGGCGAGTACGTGCCCTTCTACCTCTGCCCCCGATCCTTCATGCTTTATGTGATCCACAAGAGGAACCATCCGGGCCTCGCGTATCGAGGCGGCCAGGATCCCATCGTTCACCTCGAAGCAGATCTTGGTGCGGTCGTCAATTGGGCCAACGGGGCGGGGCGCCTCTGGGCCTTCAGTCTTCAGAACGCCGGATCAAGATCTGCCGAGTTCAGATGCGACGTGCGTCAGCTTCATGAAATCGACTGGCTGGCCGTGGCAGCCGCGGACTTCCGGGACCCGGCGGTCAAGGAAGGCAAGCAGGCCGAGTTCCTGGTGCACGGTAGCTTCCCGTGGGCGTTGGTTAGCCAGATTGGTGTCCGCACGACAACCGCCCAGGTGCAGGCCCAGGCGGCGATTGCAGGCGCAAACCACGCCCCCGTGGTTGTCCGCCCGGACTGGTACTATTAGGGAAGTGAAGGGAACGCGCATGATCGAGTTCTTGGCGGGCGACATTCTGAAGGCGGATGCAGAGGCGCTGGTCAACACCGTCAACTGCGTCGGCTTCATGGGCCGGGGCATCGCAGCCCAGTTCAAGCGAGCCTTCCCGGAGAACTACGAGGCCTACCGCCTAGCGTGCGGCCGGGGAGAGGTGCGGCCAGGCGCTATGTTCGTCTTCGAGACGGGCCGCGGAGGCGGCCCTCGGTTCGTGATCAACTTCCCCACTAAGCGGCATTGGAGGGGGGAGAGCCGGATCGAGGACATCGATTCCGGCCTCGTTGCGCTGATCAAGGAAGTCGAGCGGCGCAGGATCCGGTCGATCGCCGTGCCGCCACTCGGTTGTGGCCTGGGTGGCCTCACTTGGCGCGACGTGAGGCCCAGAATCGAGCACGCATTCTCCACGCTACCCGAGGTTAGGGTGCTCGCCTTCGAACCCGAACAGGCTAGCCGCGAATTGAGGCCCTCCGGGCGTGCACCCGCCATGACCGAAGGCCGTGCCATTCTAATCCGCCTGATTGACCGCTACCTGGCCGGACTTATGGACCCGTTCGTCACCTTGCTTGAGGTCCACAAGCTGCTCTACTTCGCTCAGGAGGGCGGACAGCGGCTCCGTCTTCGGTATGCCAAAGGGCCATACGGACCCTATGCCGAGAATCTCAGGCACGTGCTCTCGGCGATCGAGGGATATTTCCTGTCAGGCTACCTGGATGGCGGCGACGCGCCCGACAAGCAGCTTCAGCTGCTTCCCGGTGCTCTTGAGGCCGCTACGGCTTTCCTTGCAGGGCCTTCCGACGGAGTCGAAGGAATCAATCGCGTCTCCAAGCTGGTCGATGGGTACGAGACACCCTTCGGCATGGAGCTACTTTCGACGGTCCATTGGGTGGCCACCCGCGAGCGGCCCGCGGACGTGAACGGCGTCGTGGCAGCGGTGCACGCTTGGGGCGAGAGAAAGCGGCGTTTTTCCCCGGAGCAGATCTGGTTGGCACTCTCCCAACTGGAATTACAAGGATGGGTCTGATGGGCTGGATCGATCACGAGACCGATCTGTTGGTTCGCCATATCGGGGAGGACAACGCACGAGAGGCGGTCCGCCTCTCACGCCTCCCGTCGCTATCCGGGATCGCGCAGCAGGCATTCGATCTGCTAGCGCAACTGACGCCGGGCCTCGGATCCATGTACGGCGCGCCAACCATGGCGCGCGAGGCAATCGAGGCCCTCCGACGGCGTTTCGAGGCTCCTGTCGCTCAGCGTGATCAAGAAAGGGCTTGAGCTATGGATCTGGCTGATGAACAGGAGTGGGCCCAGGTCGTCGAGTTCGAGGTCAGCCGACTGATCGGAAGAACCGGGGAGGAGAACGCCAGGGAGATCGCCCGGCTCGCGCGGCGGCGGTCCGTCGTCGAGATGGCGAAGTCAACGGGAGTCGTGCGATCAATCGGGATCGCCCAGCCTGCCTTCGACCTACTCGCACGCGTCGCGCCTGCTCCGCACGGGCACTATGGCGAATTGACCGCACGCCAGTTGATCGAAGTCCTCGTGAGCCGCTACTCCGAAGGGCCGATGGCCGCCGAAGCTCGGTAACGGGGGCAGATGGCTTTCATCGACACCGTCATACAGCGAGGGTTCGTACCGGCAGCGGCCCATGCCGCCGTCCTCGAGCTCAAGCTCAGGCTACTTGCAGGCGCTTCTCCAGCGCTCCAGCCCGTCGCGCTCGAGCACAAGCTTGAGGCGGTCGAGGACGCGGTCCTCGATTACTTCAAGTCGCAGTTGCGCGCAGGGGAGGCAGAGCTTCTCGTGGCCACCCGACAAATGCGGAACAAGCTGCTCCACGGGGCGTTCGACGACCTTCGGGCGCGGGTTGCCACGCGCGCCACGGTCGCCGACGGAGGCGTGAAGCTCGTGAGCCTAGGTGAATCTCCGACGGCCGAGGGTGTCCTCGCTGCCCTAGCGGCCGTCGAAGAACACCAGAAGGTTCACGAGCTTCCCACCGACGGTGGCACGCTTTATGGGTGGGTGCTTGAATGCCACGAGGGCGGTGTCTTCGCAGCGGCGGTGGACCAGTTCATGAAAGCCAGCGCGGTCATCGACAGGCTCGTCGAGCTGAACAGCCGCCCGGCCACGCCGGTGGACGAGCGACGATAGATCCAATGGCGCAACGACAGAAGCTGGAACTCACGTGGATCGGCAAGGAGCCGCGGATCAAGCGGCTCTCCGAGTACCTCGGCCAGAGCTACTTCGACTACCTGGCCGGCCTGCCGGACCTCGTGCTGATCATGGACGAGTCTCACCACTACCGGGCAAAGGCCGGCATGAAGGCCATCAACGAGCTGCGCCCGGTGCTGGGGCTGGAGCTGACGGCGACCCCGTTCGTCGAGAAGGGCACCCGCCCGGCATCCGTCAGTCTGCGGGCGCACGGCTCGATGCGACGTAGCCGCACCTACCGAACTGGCGACGGGGGTCTCGGGGAGGATCTCCTCCACGTGCTCGTGGAGTTCCTGGATCCGGGCGGGAAACGTGCTTCCGCGTGATGGGAAGGATCATCGCGGGCATGGGAATTGAATTCC
>DATJNL010000050.1:0-3427 GCA_035508175.1 Myxococcales bacterium | reverse complement strand
GTTCCGGCGGGGACGCAGAGGCCGCTGAGCCCGGCGTCGGTGGGCTCCGGGACGCAGGTGCCGCCGTTGGCGATGCCATTGCCGGGTGTGCAGGCCAACAGGGGTACGTTGCAGCCGGTCGGAGCGCAACCGCCGTCCACGCAGCTCTGGAAGACCAAGCAGTCCCTGTAGCTCTCGCAGCCGCCCGTGGGACCGCCGGTGCTCCCGCCGCTCGAGGCACCGCCGCCGGTCGTCGAACCACCGGCGCCTTTGCCTCCCGTGCTTCCCCCGCTGCTGCCGGTGCTCGCGGCGTTGCCGCCGGTCGAGGAGTTGCCCGCGTCGCACGTCGGCAGACCGCTGGCTGGCCAGCACAGGCCATCGCAGCCGCAGGTCATGCCGTCCGGGCAGGCGGGATCGCTGCCACAGGTCAGGACGCCGGGCGGATAGCTGGCGACGGTGCAGCCGCCGAGCAGCGCCAGCGTCGCCAGGAGCGGCCGCTTCACCAGGTCAGCACCCCCGCGCCCAGGCCGAGCGCCCCCGCGACCACGAAGGGAATCCACGCGACGGCCCAGAAGCCGGCCTGGGATCGGGCAGATTGGAGCGCGGGCGTGTAGGGCGTCCCCTTCGCCGTTCCGTTCACCGCCGAGTTGTAGGTCAGGAGATCGATCCCGCCGTACGTTCCCACGCCCGCGGCCACGAGCCCGATGGCCCCGAGCGTGATCGCGAGGGCGTGGGAGTGGCCGACCCTGGGAGGCGGCGCCGGGGGTGGGGTCTCGGCCGTGACGTCGATCAGGCCCTGGGGGGCCGGCGGCGGCGCCGCCGCGGGCGCGGCCGCCTCCGTCTGCAGCTGCCGGTCCAGCGAGCGCCGCGCCTCGTCGAACGCGAGCCTGGCCTTGGGAGAGGCGCCCCGGATGAGGTCCAGGGTCGGCTGGATGAGCAGCGCGGCCTTGAACTCGGCGAGCGCGGTGTCCGTGTCGAGCCGGTTGATCGCGATGAGGCCGAGGTACAGGTGAGCCTTGCCCGCCACGTCGCGCGGCGGCGCGTGCCGCAAGAGCTCGTGCAGCAAGCGCGTGGCCTTCGCGTCCTCGAAGTTCTCGTACAGCGCGATGGCGCGGGCGAGCGTCGGCCGCTCGGCCGCGAGGGCCGGCTGGACGAGTGCGAGGCTCACGACGAACGCGGCAGCGGCGCGGCGCATCGTTCAGGGGGGACAGCCGTTGAGCCAGACGTCGACGGCGTTGTCGCCGGAGTTGGCGTCGAGCGTCAGCACGTCGTTCCAGCCGTCGAGCCGCATGTCGGCCGCGTGGATGGCGATGGGGCTGCTTCCGAGAAGAGGGGAGCTCGGCAGCGGGACGAGCGAGGCGGCGGCCGGCTGGTTCTGGAACACGAAGACCGCTGAGCCGGCACGGTCGGACGCGACGACATCGGGGTAGCCGTCGCCGTCGATGTCCACGGCACGCACCGCGAGCTCATCGGTGCCCGTGAGGGCCTGCACCGCTGCGTGCGGCCCGGGCAAGAAGGTGGGGGGCGAGCCCCCCTGGTTGACGAATACCTCCGCGGTCAGCACGCCCGCATCGGATGCAGACGTTCCGACGACGATGTCGGGCAGCCCATCGAGGTTGAAATCCGTCAATGCGAAGCTCGCAGCCAACGGGGCAGGCACCTGGGTCCCCTGGCTGAAGGTCGGCGACGAGGCACCCGAGCCGAGCCAGATCTGCACCGTGCCGTTCGGGCAGCGAACGGCCAGATCGAGGTTTCCGTCGGCATTGAAGTCCGCGGCAGCGGCCGCCTCGGGGCCGGCGCACGTGGAGACGTATTCCGTCGAGAAGCCCAGGAAACTGCCAAGGAAGGTCCCCTGGTTCAGGAAGACTCCGACCGTCGAGCCCTGCTGGTTGGCGACCGCGAGATCGGGCTTGCCATCCCCGTTGAAATCGCCGACCGAGACCGAGATCGGGCCCTCGGTCGCCGCGCCACCGTCGCTGGTCGGATAGTAGACAGGTGGCTTGAAAGCGCCGTGGCCCGTCCCGAGGGCGGTCACGAGCAGGTCGTTGGTCCTGTCCACCGTCGCCACGTCGAGGTTGCCATCGCCATCGAGGTCCACGAGTGCAAGGCCACGTAGATCGGGTGAGCCCGCATCGACGGAGAAGGTCGAAGCGGCGGACAGAGCGCCATTGCCCCGGTTCAAGAGGGAGCTCACGAAAGATCCGGCGGTGGAAACGACGTCCGGATAGCCATCGCCGTTCAGGTCGCCCACGTCGAGGTCGAGGCCGACGCCTGCGTCCACGGAAGCCGCGTAGGCGACGGGCGATGCGAACGACAGCGCGCTGGTCGGGCAGATCGAGCTGACCCAGCCGCCGTCGGGCTGCAGCGGGTCGTAGATCTCCACGGAGGGGAGCCCGTCGTAGAGCTTGTGGTCGTTCTTGGCGTCAAACTCTACGACACCGCCGATCGCGTAGAGCCGGCCGTCGGGGCCGAGCACGGCAGCGTGCCCGCCGCGAGCCTGTGCCAGAGGTGGGAAGGAGAGCCATGCGCAGCTCCCTGCGTCGCAGGCCCGGCTGTCCAGACCCTGGACCGTGCTCTCCCCCACGTAGCTCGACGAGGTGGACGAGGTGGCACCACCGACGGTGAAGATGATCGGCCCGTAGCCGACGACTCCCAGGAAGCGAAGCGGGGCAGGGAGATCGGGCAGCGTCTCGTCCCACGTTCCGGCACTCGGGTTGAAGGCCTCGAGGCTCTCGAGGTCCTTGTTCCCGTCGGAGCCGCCCACCACGTACAAGCGACCGTCCGAGGCGAAGGAGGCCGCGGCGTTGACGCGCGCGCTCGACATGGCGGGCAACGTCACCCAGCCGCCATCGGCGGGATGGAGCGGATCCAGCGCGAAGAGATCCGAGACTGTTACGGCCAGGCCGGCGCCACCGGCCACGTAGAGCACACCCGTGGGAGAAGCGGCGACGGCGGGGCCCGCGCGGAGCGCATTCGGTAGTGGCGTCTCGTAGGACCACAGCTCGGAGGAGGGCTGGTAGGCCTCGTTCGTGCTGCAGAAGAGGGCGCAATTGGTGCCGACCCCCGCGCCGCCGACCGCGTGCAGATCGCCATCGTCTCCCCACGCCGCGCCGAGCTCCGCCCGCTCACTCGACATGGCGGTGGCGCGTTGCCACTGGTTGCTCCGTGGGTCGAAGGTCGCGTGGCGGTTCAGCGTCGTGGCTCCCGATTGGCCACCCACGACGTGAATCAACCCGTCGGGCCCCGTGGCCGCGGCCAGGCCATAGCGAGCGCCCAGCAGCGGGGCGGGTCGCGTGCAGCTCCCGGCGAGGCACACGGTTCCCGGCGCGCAGACATTTCCCTCGTCGCAACCGCTGCTCGTAGGGCCCTTCGCGCCGCAGTGCAGGTCACTCGTCTCGGGGTCGAAGCAGTCTCCACCGCACGAGATCTGGTTGGCTGGGCAGGTGAG
>DATJNL010000049.1:0-3784 GCA_035508175.1 Myxococcales bacterium | reverse complement strand
GGTCGATGGCAGGCGCGGCCGGCAGCGTGTTCACCGGCACCTGCGTGGTCTGGGTAACCTCGGGAGTGGGCGGCGGCGGCCGGCTCGGCGAGCCGGCGCGGCCGGGCACCGTGTTCATCGCCGGCAGCTTCGTGGTGCTGGAGGCGGCGACGCCCGGCGAGCGCGTCTTGAAGCGCTGCAGCTCCAGCTCGAGGATCTTGACCGCCTTCGCCTTCTCCTGAAGCGCCTGCTGCAGCCGCGCGACCTCCTGCGCCCGCTGCGCCTCGCGCCGGTCCATCTCCGCCTTGTGCTTCTGCGCGAGATCCTGGCTCTCCCGGGCCACCCGCGCCTCGAGATCCTTCTGGACGCGCTGCGCGGCGGCGAGCTTCTGCGCCAGGTCCTGGGCCTTGGCCTCCGCGCCCTGCGCGCGCTGCCCCAGGTCGCGCTCGGCCCGCGCGCGCGCGGCGCTCGCGGCCTCCACGGCCTGCTCCAGCTCCTGGATCTTCTTCGTGCGGGCGGCGACCGCGGCCTGCCCTTCCTTCTCGGCCCGCTCCTTGGCGGCGAGGGCGTCCCGGAGCTTGCCGGTGGCCTCCTTGCCCACCGCGTCGCTCTTCGCGAGGCGGGCGGCCGCGTCCTCCTCGAGGCGCCGGTGGCCCTGCTGGGAGGCCTGGAGCTGCTGCTGCAGCTCCGCAATGCGGCCGTCGCGGGTCGAGAGCGCCGCGCCGGCCTCGCGCTTCTGCGCCTCTCGCTCCGCCGCGAGCTTCTCGATGCGCTGGGTGAGCGACTGGATCTCGGCGGCCCGGGCGGCGAGGCCGTCCTGGAGCTTCTTGCCGCTGTCGCCGAGCTGGGCCACCTGCGCGTCGCGCGTCTTGAGCTGCGCGTCGAGCTCGTCGATCCGCTTCTGGGCCTTCTGCTCGGCCACGCGGGCGGCCTCGGCCTTCGCGGTCATCTCCCGCGAGAGCGCCTCCTCGCGGCGCTGCTTCTCCGCCTGGAGGGCCGCCAGCTTGCGCTGCTCCTCGGTGAGCGACTTCTGGGTCGTCCCGAGCGTCGCCTCCAGCTCCTCCCCGCGCCGCAGGGCGTCGTCGAGCTGGGCGTGGAACCGCTCTTCCGCCTCGCGCTGCAGCTGCTCCTTGGCGGCGATCTCGCCCCGCAGCTCGGCGGCGCGCGCCTCGAAGCGGCTCCGCTGCTCCTCCGCCTCGGCCAAGAGGCGCGTCTGCTCCTGGGCCGCGGCCTCGATCTGCCCCCGGGCCTCGGCCAGATCCTGGGCGAGCGCCCCCTCGCGGGCGGCGGCGCCCTGCTCCCCCTCCTCCTTGGCGGCGCGCAGCTCGGCCAGCTCTGCCTCGCGCTGCTGGACCTCGCCGTGCAGCGCCTCGATCTGGGCGTCCCGGTCGGCGCGCTGCTGCTGCATCATCTCGAGATCGTGATCGCGCTCGGCCAGCCGGTCGGAGGCGGCCTGGAGCTGCGCCGACATCTCGCCCTCGATGCGCGCCTTCTCCATCCCGAGCTGCTCGAGCTGGCCCTGCAGCCGCTCGCCCTCGCCGCGGGCGGCCCCCAGCTCCTCGGAGAGCTGCTGCTCGCGCTGCGCGGCGTGGGCCCGCGTGGCCGCGAGCTCGCCCTCCAGCGCGCCCGCCTGCTCGATCTTCTCGGCGAGGGAGCGCGAGAGCTCCTCCTCGCGGCGCTGCTTCTCCGCGGTGGTCTCCGCGAGATCCTTCTGCGTGCGCTCCAGCTCGCTGCGCAGCCCGTCGATCTCGCCGCCGAGCGAGGCCTTGGTCTGCGCCAGATCGCTCTCGAGCGCCTGTCGCACGCGCGCCGCCTCGTCGAGCTGCTGCTGGGCGGTGTCGAGCGTGTCGGTGAGATCCTCTTCCAGCTTCTCGATCTTGGACCGGGCCGCTTCGAGGTCGGCGGTGAGCCCGCGCACCTGGCCGGTGAGCTGCTCGATCTGCCCGTTGGCGGAGGCCAGGGCCTGGGAGAGCTCCGCCTCGCGCTCGGCCTTGTCCTGGCGGAGCGCCTCCATCTCGCCCTCGAGGTTCCCGATCTGCTCGGCCTTCGCCGAGAGCTGCGCCTCCAGCTCGGCCTCGCGCGCCACGGCGCGGTCGTGCTCGGAGGCCAGCTCCGCCGACAGCCGCGCGATCTCGGCGTCGCGGTCGGCGATGCGGATCGACGACGACTGGGCGAGCCCGTCGCGCTGCACCCGGAGCTGGGCGATCTCGACGTTCGCGAGCGCCACCTGCTCGTCCGCCTCGTCGAGCTCGAGCCGCAGGTCGCTCTCGCGCTCCCGGTGCTCGGCCAGCCGCAGCGCGGCCTCGGTCTCTCCGAGCGCGGTTCGCGCCGATTCGGCGGCCAGCGCCCGCTCCAGCGCCTTGACGTGCTGATCGCGCTCGACCTGGCTCGCGCGCAGCTCGGCCGACAGCTCGCGGCGCACGCGGAAGGCGTCCGACCGCACCGAGGACAGCTCGTCGGCCACCGAGCCCAGCAGCCGCAGCGCCTCCTCGAAGTCCGCCCCGCGGCCGAGGATCTCGACCTCGCGGCGCGCGAGCAGCTGGCCCAGCTGCCGCTCGCGGAGCTCGAACTGCAACAGGTCGACGGAGCGCGCCTTCTCGAGGCGGTTGATCTCGTCGCGGCCCGCATCGAGCTCGGCCGCGCGCCGGGCGAGCTCCTCGTCGCGCGCGCGCAGGTCGCGGCGCAGCACGGCGATGTCCTTCTCCTTGCCGGCGACGACCTCGATGAGCTCCTTCTCGTTGACGAACTTCTCGAGGAGCATCGAGTCGACCTGCTGGCCGTGCTCCTGGTCCTTCTTGATGAAGAGGTCGCGCGCGTCCGCCAGGCGGCGCAGCAGGTCGTCGACCTGCATCTTGAGCCCCTGGATCTCGACTTCCTTCTCGTGGAGCTTGTCGTCGATGGAGGCGAGCTCGCGCTCGCGCACGCTCCAGATCTCCGACAGCCGCGCCACCTGCGCCTCGCGGCGGTTCAGCTCCTCGCGCAGGACCTGAAGCTTGCCCTCCGGGGTCGCGAGCAGCTCGCGCTTGATCGGCGGCCGGCGCACGGCGTTGTGCGATTCGGCGACGAGCTCGGTGCGGCGATCGGCGATCGACTCGAAGACGCGGTCGAGGAAGGTGCGGTCCTCCTCGGTGAGCGACGAGCGGCGCGGCCGCTTCGGGATGCGCGGCGGCCGCGGAGGCGCGAGCGGCGCCATCATGGCGTCGAGGCCCCCGGCGGTGGCCGCGGGATCGACGGGCGGGCCCTGGAGCGCGCCGGCGAGGGCGCCTTCCAGGTCCTCGTCCCCGGGGCCCGGGGCCGCGGGGGGCGGCGCCGGAGTTGCCGCCGCGGCCGGAGCTTCGGCGGCGGGCGCGTCGTCCACGAACGACAGGAGCGTCTGCACCTGCGAGACGAGCTCTTCCATCTGGAAGGGCACGGGCAGGTAGCCGTCCGCCGCCGAGGAGGGATGGCTGCGGTGCTCGGCCAGCGCCTCGGGCGTGGCGTCGGACGACACGAGGATGATGGGCAGACCTTGCGCGTACTTGTCCTTGCGCAGCCGGCCGCACAGGGTGAAGCCGGAGAGATCCGGCAGCTCGGCCCGCAGGAGCACCAGGGACGGCTTGCGCTCCTTGATCTCGCGCTGGGCATCGGCCGCGTTGCCCGCGATGACGCTGGGGAAGCCCGCGTCCGAGAGCACTGCCGCGAGGGACAGCGCGAAGGTGTTGTCCGCCTCGACGATGAGAACGCGCTTCTGGGGATCCATGGAGACCGGGACGCCTCCAACTGCGGGCGTGGACGTAGAGCAGAACATATCGAGCGGGGGTCGGAC
>DATJNL010000048.1:0-24944 GCA_035508175.1 Myxococcales bacterium | reverse complement strand
CGTATAGGCCCTGGGTCGCGAGTGGCATCGGCCTCGACGCTCGGTCCCGGCCGCCCCCTCGCCCGCCCCGCCTCTCCACTCTACGAACCCCCTTCAACCCGCAGATCCATGAACTTCAAACCTTGCCTGCGGCGCTGATCGAGATGTGTGCGAGATCTGGTGCATAGGCGGGAGAGAGATAGAGGGAGAGATAGAGGCAAACGAAAGAGGGGAGGAGGGGGGCCGACGCGCAGGGGTCCGGGGGCCCCCCGCCGCGCCCGCAGCGCGCCCATGTTTGTGCACGAGTGACGGTACAACGCGGTACCGCGCGTGGGGAGCGCGAGGACGGACGGGGGTCCGGACCCCGAGCAAGCGGCTCCCCTCCGCCCCTCATTGATCTGCCGATCACGTCCGCACCGCGTCTGGAGATCGGAGCGGGGGCGCGGGGCGAAGCCCCCGAGGAGAAGACTACCTGCTGATGCGCGGCGCCGCGTACGCCCTGGCCGGATCGAGCTGCTCCGCGTACGAGCTCGTCCAGCCGCGCTCGAAGAAGCGATCGAGCGGACCGGCGAAGGACGCGCCGTCGACGAGCACGCCGACGTTGCGGCTCAGGTAGAAGTAGTCACGCTCCCAGTTGCTCGTGCCCACCCAGGCGCGCCGGCCGTCGACCACGAGGTACTTCGCGTGGGCGACGCGCGCGTACGGGATGAAGCCGGCCTTCGCCTCGGGGATGTCGAGGAAGCGCACCTCGAGACCGGGCACGCGCGCGAGGCGCCGCAGCCCTTCGAGCACGTCCGGGCGCTTGCACCAGTCCGAGACGAGGAGCTGCACGTGGGCGCCGCGCGCCGCGGCCCGCTCGAGCGCTGCTTCGAGGTCGTCGAAGCGGACCTGGTCGTGGCTCGCCTGGTACGTGAGGAGCTGCACGCGCACCGAGGCCTTCGCCGAATCGATCAGCGCGACCAGCTTGGGGAGGCCGAAGAGGCTTCGATCGGACAGGGCCGCCTCGGGCTCGGCCTCGAAGGTGACGCGCAGCGGGCCCTTCCCGGTCGTCGCCTCGACGGGGAAATGCACCGGCACGAACGCGGGCACCGGCTTGCCGCCCGCGCGCGCCCAGTCGGCCGCGAAGATCTCGCCGAGCGCGTCGACGACCTCGTGGATCCGGATGCGCACCCCCAGCTCCTCGATGTGGGTGAGCGAACGCCAGTCGAAGTTCTGGCTGCCCAGGTAGGCCTCGCGCCCATCGACCAGGAAATACTTCGCGTGGTAGACGCCGCCGCCCATCGCGTGGGCCCAATCGATGGGACGCACGGTCACGCCGGGCATGGCCCGGAGCCGCGCCAGCGTCTCCGGCTCCTTGGCCGCGAACCCGGCGTCGGCGAGGAAGCGCACGCGCACGCCGCGGGCAGCGGCGGCCTGGATGGCCGCCAGCACGGGCTCGAGACGGCTCCCGGGCCGGCTCGTCGCGTAGAACTCGCCGAAGTCCAGCGAGCGGCGCGCGGAGGCGATCATCGCGGGCCAGACGTCGACGGCCTGGGCGAGCTCCGGGTCGCGGAGCGTCGTCTCCACGGGATAGCTCTCCACCAGCTCGAGCGGCGCCGCCAGCGCGACGGCCGCGCGCAGCGCGACGAGGAGTGCCAGCGCCAGTCTCACGCCGGTCGCTTCCGGCTACGAGCCGCCCCGCTCGCCCTGCGAGGGCGGCGACGGCCGCCGTTTCGATCGAAAGAGCTGCTCGTAGGGCCGGCCGTAGCGCCCCATCGTCTCTTCATGGGCCTCGTCCTCGGCCCGGGCGCGCGCGTCCCTCGCGGCGGCCGCGCGCCGGCGCAGGGGCAGCTCCGCGGTCTCCGCCGCGTCGAGCTCGGGGCCTTTGGGGCGGCGGGCCACGGAGCGAGCCTAGCGCGCGCGGAGCCAGCCGGCGAGCTTCGCCTGCTCGCGCGCGCGGAAGGCGAGGCCGATGTCGATGGCCTCGAGCGCCTGTTCGAGGTCGCGCTTGCCGGCCTCCACGTGGTGCTCGGGCGCGGCGAAGAACGCGGCCACCTCGCGGCGCAGCTCCGGGTCGCAGAGGCGCGCCGTGGCCGAGACGATGCGCCGCAGCCCGAAGGCCGGCGCCTTGGCCGCGACCTCGCGCCAGCGCTCGGTGACGAAGCGCCACGTGCGCACGCGCGCTTTCCGGTTCATGAAGAGCATCCCGAAGAGCGACGCGACGTCCTGGGCGCGCACGTCCTGCCCCAGCGCGTCGGCGAGCGCGCGGTCGACCAGCTCCGGCGCCTCGAACGAGCCGAGCGCGGAGAGCAACCGGTCCCGCTCCTCGGGCACGGCCGCCGCCCGCATGCGCTCCAGGAACCGATCGTAGAGCGCGCCGTCGCCGGAGGCCGCCGAGAGGCGCAGCGCCACGCCCATGACGGACGGATGCAGCTGGCCCGCCTCGAGCCGCCGCCGCGCCTCGGCGCGCACTTGCGGATCGGCCCCGACGGCGCCGAGGGTCTCGAGGAGCGCCGGTCGCAGCAACAGGTCATCCGCGCCCTCGCTGGCCGAGGGCTCCCAGCCGAGCCGCTGCGCGTGAGGCTCGAGCCGGCTGCGAAGCCACGTCCTCAGGACGTCGCGGTCCGCCTCGGCCACGACCACGTCGTCGAGGCTGGCGAGCTGCCCCATCGCCGTCTCGAGCACGGCCCGGCCGGGATCGGCCGCGAAGGCGTCGAGCAGCGGCAAGTGCGCCGCGAGGGGCGCGCCCGCGCGAACCAGCGCCCATTGGTCAGCGAGCAGGGAGACCCGCTCGACCGGCGACAGCGCCTCGCGGTGGGCGGCGAGCGCGGCGAGCATCGGCGCGGGGTAGGCCACGCGGTAGAAGCCGCTGCCCTCGGCGTTGCCGAGCACCCACTCCCGCGGGCCCGCCGGCAGCGCGAGGCGGGTGGCCGCGCCCTCCATCTCCCCCGTGACGAGCTCGCTGCGCCCGGCCCTGCCGACCTTCACCGCGAGCGGCACGCGCCACAGCGCCGGCGCGGCGGCCTTCGCGTCCTCGGCCTTCGCGAAGAAGCGGCGCTGCGAGAGCTCGAGCGCCGCGCCGCCCTCCTCCAGCGTGAGCAGCGGGTAGCCGCCCTGGGTGAACCAGCTCCTGGCCAGCTCCGCGACGTTGCGCCCGGTCGCCTTGCCGAGATCAGCCCACAGATCGGCGGCCTTCGCGTTGCCCTCCCGGTGCGCCTGGATGTACGCGCGCACGCCCGCCTGGAAGCGCGCCTCGCCCAGCGACACCTCGAACATGCGCAGCACGGCGGCGCCCTTGCTGTAGGTGATGCCGTCGAACATCTCGTTCGCCTGCTCGGGCGTCTTCACCTCCGCCTGGATGGGCCGCGTGGCCCGCAGCGAGTCCAGGTGCAGGGGGTGCGCCTTCATGCGCTCGAAGTCCGTCCACAGGTTCCAGCCGGGCCGCCACGCGTCCACGGCCTTGAACTCCATCCAGGTGGCGAAGGCCTCGTTGAGCCACAGGTCGTCCCACCACTCCATGGTGACGAGATCGCCGAACCACTGGTGCGCCATCTCGTGCGCCACGGTGATCGCCACCTGCCGCGTGGCGCCCAGGGTGGCCTTCTCGGGATCGAGGAGCAGGGTCGACTCCCGGAAGAAGAGCGCGCCGGCGTTCTCCATGGCGCCCGCCTCGAAGTCGGGGACGGCCACGAGGTCGAGCTTGCCGTAGGGGTAGGGCACGCCGAACCACTCGGCGAGCCAGGGCAGGAACGCGCAGGCCATCTCCAGCGCGGGCTTGCCGAGCCCCACCTTCTCGGGGACCGCCCAGACGCGCACCGGACTCTCGCCGCACGCGGACTCCACGCAGGCGAGCTCACCCACCCCCAGCGCCACGAGGTAGGTCGAGATGGGCGGCGTCGGCGCGAAGCCGAAGGTGCGGCGGCCGCTCTTCGAGACGGTCTCGGAGACGATGGCGCCGTTCGAGAGCGCGCGCATGCCCGAGGGTACGGTCGCCGAGAGCTCGAAGACGGCCTTGAAGTCGGGCTCGTCGAAGCAGGGGAAGGCGCGGCGGGCGTCCGCCGGCTCGAACTGCGTGAAGGCCAGCGAGCGGCCGGAGGATTCCGCGCGGTACAGGCCGCGCAGCCCCTTCTGGAGCGACCCCTGGAAGGCGAGCGACAGCCTCGCCGCGCCCGGCCCCACGGCCCTGGGCAGCTTCAGGCGCAGCCGCTCGACCTCGGGCCGCTTCTCGACCGTGAGCGCCTGTCCGTCGAGCGCGGCCTCGCCCACGTCCAGCTCCACGGCGTGGAGCTCGATCGCCTCGACCGGCCGATCGAGCGCGAGCTCGATGTCGGCCCGGCCGGCGAAGAGCGCGGCGCCGGGATCCACGTCGAAGTGCAGCTGGTAACGCCTCGGGCGAACCGAGCGGGGCAGGCGGACGTCGTCTCTGTTTTCCATGCGATTCGCTTTCTTAGAAGGGGGCCCGAGCCTAACATGGGGCCGCATGCCCGTGCAGGACTTGAATTCGGCCGCGTCGGTGCTGGAGGGCACCGTCGAGCGCATCGTCTTCCAGAACCCGGAGACGCAGTGGACGGTGGCGCGCCTCCAGGTCGACGGAAGGCGCGACGTGGTGACCCTCGTCGGCAACCTGGCGGGGGTGCCGCTCGGCGGCGCCGTGCGGGCCACCGGCCGCTGGGTCGAGGATCGGCGTTACGGCCCCCAGTTCCAGATGGACTCCTTCCTGCCGGTGGACCCCTCGACCCTCGCGGGGATCGAGCGCTACCTGGCCTCGGGCCTGGTGAAGGGCATCGGTCCCACGCTGGCGGCGCGCATCGTCGCGAAGTTCGGCCTCGCCACGCTCGCGACGCTGGACGGCGACCCGCGCAAGCTGTCCGGTGTGGCGGGCCTGGGCAAGACGCGGGCGGCCAAGCTCGCCAAGGCCTGGAGCGAGCAGCGAGAGGCGCGCCACGCGATGATCTTCCTGCAAGGCCACGGCGTGCCGCCCGGCCTGGCGGCGCGCATCTTGAAGCGCCTCGGGCCGGGGGCCGTGGAGCTGGTGCGCCGGAACCCGTACCGGCTGGCGCTCGAGGTCGCCGGGATCGGCTTTCGCACGGCCGACCGCATCGCGCTCTCGCTCGGCTTCGCCGCCGACGCGCCCGAGCGCCTGGAGGCGGGCGCCGCGTGGGCGCTGGAGCAGCTCACCTCGCAGGGGCACACGATGGCGCCGCGGGCGCGGCTGGTCGAGGAGACCGCCCGCGCCCTGGAGCTGCCCCCGGACGGGATCCAGGCCGCCCTGGACCGGCTGGTCCAGCGCCGCTTGCTGGTGGTCGAGCGCGACGAGGGCCGCGGCGACTGCCTCTTTCCGCCGGAGCTGCAAGCCGCGGAGAGCGAAGCGGCCGCGCTCTTGAAGGCGTTCGCCGCGGGCCACGTGGAGAGCGTCGCCGACCCCCAGCTCGCGTTCGGCGCCGTCGAGCAGAAGGGGCTGGTGCAGCTCTCGCTGCAGCAGCGCGAGGCCCTGCGGTTGGCCCTCGAGCACAAGGTCGCCATCGTCACCGGCGGTCCCGGCGTCGGCAAGACGACGCTGGTGCGAGGGCTGCTCGAGCTCTTCGCGCAGCGCGGCCGCGAGGTGCGGCTCGCGGCGCCGACCGGGAGAGCCGCCAAGCGGCTCTCGGAGGCGTCCGGACATCCGGCGCAGACGCTGCACCGGCTCCTCGAATTCGCCCCGAAGCAGGGCCAGTTCCAGCGCACCCGCGAGCGGCCGCTCGAAGCGGACCTGATCGTGGTCGACGAGATGTCGATGGTGGACGTGATGCTCTTCCACGGCCTGGTGGCCGCGCTGCCGCCGACCGCGCGGCTGTTGCTCGTCGGCGACGCCGACCAGCTGCCCTCGGTGGGCCCCGGGGCGGTGCTCCGCGATCTCCTGGCCTCCGGAGCGCTGCCGGCTGTGCGCCTGACGGAGGTCTTCAGGCAGGCGGCGCGCAGCGCGATCGTGCAGAACGCGCACCGGATCCACGAGGGCGAGATGCCCCGCTGGGACGATCGCGACCCAGAGGCCGACTTCTTCTTCATCGACCGCGACGACCCGGACACGGTGGCCGAGACGGTCTGCCAGCTCGTGCGGGAGCGTCTGCCGCAGCGCTTCGGCCTCGACGCGCGCGCCGACATTCAGGTGCTGACGCCGATGCACCGCGGCGCCACCGGCTCGCGCGCGCTCAACGAGGCGCTCCAGGCCGCGCTCAACCCGGAGGGCGCCCCGCTCGAAGGCCGGGGCGGGGCCTTCCGCCTCGGTGACAAGGTCATGCAGCTGCGCAACGACTACGAGCGTGAGGTCTTCAACGGCGACATCGGTCGCATCGCCTCGGTCGAGGGCGACGCGCTCACCGTCGAGTTCGAAGGGCGCGGTGTCACGTACGCGCCCGACGACCTGGATCAGCTGCAGCTCGCGTACGCGTGCTCCGTGCACAAGGCGCAAGGGAGCGAGTATCCCGCGGTGGTGCTGGCGCTCTCGACGCAGCACTACCCGATGCTGCAGCGGAACCTCCTCTACACGGCGGTGACGCGCGGCAAGCGGCTCGTGGTGATCGTGGGCAGCCGGCGGGCGCTGGCGCTGGCGGTGAAGAACGAGCGCACCGAGGAGCGCTACACGCGCCTGGCCGAGAGGCTGCGCGCCTGATGGCCCCCGAAGCAATCCTGTTCGACCTCGACGGGACCCTCGTCGACAGCCGGCGCGACCTGGCTGCCAGCGTGAACCTTGCGTTGCGGGAGCTGGCGCTGCCGGAGCGGCCGGCGGAGGAGATCTTCGGCTTCATCGGCGAGGGGGCGCGGCGCCTGCTCGAGCGCTCGGTGGCCCCGCGGCTGGAGGCGCTCGAGCCGGCGCTCGCGGCCTGGTCGCGTCACTATTCCGAGCACCTGCTGGACACGACGCGGCCTTACCCCGGCGTGGCCGGGTTGCTCGACCGGCTCCGCCCTCCCCTCGCGGTGCACACCAACAAGCCCGGTGACTTCGCGCGGCGGATCCTCGACGGGCTCGGCCTCGCGCCGCGGTTCGCGCAGGTCGTCGGCGGCGGCGATGGTCCAGCGCGCAAGCCGGATCCCGAGGGGGCGCGGGCCATCCTCGCGCGGCTGGGCGTCGCGCCCGACCGCGCCGTCTACGTCGGCGACAGCCACATCGACGTGGCCACCGCCCACGCCGCCGGCCTGCGCTTCGTGGGCGTGGCCTGGGGCCTCGGCGGCGAGGCACGGCTGCGCGACGCGGGGGCGAGCGAGATCGTCTCGACCTCGGAAGAGCTGCGGCGAGCGCTGTGCTAGGCTCGTCGCGATGAGCGACTGGACGGGGGCGGCGCAGGAAGTCGAGCAGACTCTCCACCTCGCCCGTCAGACCACCGAGCGGCAGATCGCCAGGTACCGCGTCTGGACCTTCGCGTTCATCGCGGGCATCTCGTCGCTGCTCACCGCCGTCAACACCCACAGCACCCCGCTGGCCGAGCCCCGGGAATGGTTCGGACCGGACATCATCGCCGCGCTGTTCGTCTACGCGGTCGTGTGCCAGCGGCGGGTCGCGGCGCGCGGGGCGTCCGGCCTCCTCATCTACGTCTCGATCGTCGCGGACATCGTCGGGGTCGCGGCCTCGTTCGCGCTCGTTCCGTTCAACGCCGAGGGCCTCAACGTCTTGCTCCACGTGGCCGTGCCCACGCTGCTGCTCGTGAACATCGTGAACCTGCTCCGCAACGACGCGCGGGCCGCGGTGCTGGGCGGCGTGGTCACGGCGCTGGTCATTCCTCCGATGATGCTGCTGCACGAGCCGCTGACGCCGCTGCTGGCATCGCTCCCCCTCGGCGCGCTCCTCGTCGGGGGGATCGGAGCCTTGGCTGCTCGCCAGACGCGGCGCACCGTGGAGACCTACGCCCGGCTCCAGCTCCTGCGAAGGTACCTGCCTCCCGAGGCCGTCGAGCGCGTGCTCCGCGACAACCCGGACGCGGCGCTGGCCCTGGGTGGCCGGCTCCTCACCGTCACGCTGCTCGCGGCCGACCTGCGAGGCTTCACGGCCCTCTCGGAGAAGCTGAGTCCCGACGAGGTGGTGCGGCAGCTCAACGCGTACCACGGGACGATGCTCCGCGAGGTGCGCCGCCACGGTGGCGTGCTCGACAAGTTCATCGGCGACGGCACGCTCGTGATCTTCGGCCTGCCGCCCGGCTCCACCGATGGGCCGGCGGACTGCGGGGCCGCGGCTGCCGTCGCGTGTGCGCGGGACATGCTCGCCGCGCTCGAGCGGCACAACGCCGAACGGACGGCGGCAGGACAGGCGCCCTTGAGGATGGGCATCGGCGTGCACACCGGCCCGGTGGTGGCCGGAAACATCGGCGCGCCGGGCGAGCGGCTCGAGTTCACCGTGATCGGCGACGCCGTCAACACGGCTTCCCGGCTGGAGGGCCTCACCAAGGAGGCCGGGACGCCGCTGCTCGTCTCCTCCGAGACGGCGGCGCGACTCTCGGCCCCCGCCGATTTGCGCGAGCTGGCGCCCATGCACGCGAAGGGCAAGGAGGCACTGCTGCGAGTCTTCGCCCCGGCCGGCCAGGCGGCCTAGCGGGCCCTTCCCGCGGCGCACCGCGCCGCTCCGGGTTGACCGCTGCTGCCTGCCGCTGGATGATGGTATCGTTCGGCTTCACCTTCCACCCCGGAGGCCATCGTGCGTGAGGTGATCCTCACCAGAGAGCTCTTGCAGGAAGAGGCCGCGAGCATCTTGCGCTCCGTCCACGACAACGCCGCGGCGGGACGAAGCAACAAGCTCGGCGACGTGAAGGAGGCGCTCGAGGCCAAGGTGACCCTGGACTTCGACGACTACTTCCTGTTCCTCCGCAAGTTCAATTTCGTGTTGCTCGACCGCGAGCTGGGGGCGCTCGCGCTCACCGCGGACGGCGAGCGGATCCTGGGCGGCACCGCCCCGGGGGTCCTCGAGACGTCGATCGAGCAGTTCTTCGGCTCGCGGCTCGGCGACGAGGTGGTGCGCGAGGATCCGACGGAGCAGCTGCCGCGCCGCCCTCCCCCGCTCAACGCGCCCGAGGTGACCGAGGGGCGGCGCCCGCCGCCGCCGGTCCCGCTGGCCCTGACCACGGTCGCAGCGCCGCCGCCCTCCGCGGCGAAGACCGACAAGGCCGTGGAGGCGCGCGCCGCCGAGGCGCGCGGGTCGGAGCTCGACCTGCGCTACGTGAAGTACGAGTCGCTCGGCGGCGGTGCGATGGCGACGGTATTCCGCGGCAAGCAGACCGGGCTCGGCATCGACGTGGCCGTCAAGGAGCTGCGCGACATCTTCGCCTACTTCTCGTTCCTGCAGCGCGGCGAGGTCATCAAGCGCCTCAAGAAGGAGCTCTGCGCCCAGGCGCAGCTCCGCCACCCGGGCGTCGTGGGCATCCTCGATCAGAACTGCGAGGTGGCCCGGCCGTACTACGTCCTCGAGCTCTGTTCCGGCGGCTCCCTGCGCCAGCGCCTCGACGCGCTCGGGGGCAAGCCGCTGGCGGTGAACGAGGCGCTGCGCCATTTCCTGCAGGTGTGCTACGCGCTCCGCGCCTCCCACCAGGTCGGCCTCCTGCACCAGAATCTGAAGCCCGAGAACATCCTCGTCGACCACCTCGGCAACGCGAAGCTCGCGGACTTCGGCATGTCGCGGGTCATCGAGACCGACAACCCCCAGAAGCAGATGCCCCAGGTCTTCATGGGCACGGGAGGCATGGGCTACCTGCCGCCCGAGCAGCTCACCGCGAAGAAGGACTTCGGGCCCGAGAGCGACCTCTACATGCTCGGCCTGATCCTGTACGAGATGCTGACTGGGCAGTTGCCGGGGCGACGTTCGCCCCTGCCCTCGGCGGCCAACAGCGCGGTTCCCGCGAAGATCGACCCGATCTTCGACCGGATGACCCAGGACCGCCGCGAGGCCCGGTACCCGAGCGTCGATGCCTTGCTCGACGACTTCTATGCCGCGTTCTCCGACGGCCGGTTTCTCCACAAGGGTGACCTGGTGCTCTCCTCCGGCGCCCCGGCGGAGCCCGCGGCCGCGGAAGGCGAGGGCGACAAGGACAAGCGCGAGCGGGCCGAGGGGAAGGACAAGGAGCGGAGAGCTTCCTGAGCGACCAGCTGCGCGATCGCCGGGCCTCCATCCGTTTCCCGGCGGCCTTCGACGTCGAGCTCTCGGACCACTACTACCGCTGGGAGGCCCGCGGGAGCGACATCTCGGCCGAGGGCTGCGGCGTCGTCCTCTCGGCCGACTTCGCGGTGGGAAAGGACATCGAGGTTCACCTGCCGCCGGCCTGGGGAGCCCCGCCGCTGGACCTGTCGGCGACCGTCACTCACGTCACGCGCGGAGTCGTGGGGCTCGGCTTCGACGTGTCCAACCGGGGGCGGTACGAAGCGATGCTGGACCGCGTCGATCGCCTGACCCTGCAGAACCCGCAGCTCGGCGTCTACTCGGCCCATGCCATCCGAAAGCTCGATCGCAGCTCGGTGCTGGTCGCCTCGAACGCGATGGCGGCCGTGGCGGTGACGGACCAGGAACGGCGCTTCCTGAAGCAACTGGGGCCGGGCCGCAGCCTCGACGACGTCGCGCGGGGTCTCGGCGGGGAGTGGGCGGAGATGCGCCACGTCCCGTTCGCCTTGATGCAGCGAGGCCTGGTGAGGCTGGGAGGCAGCCGGAGCCAACCGCCGCCGCCGCCGCAACCGGTGGCGCGCGCCAACGTGCGCCCGCCGCAAGCGGAGCGGTACGTTCAGAACGCCGTGATCATGATGGAATCGGGGGACCGACGACAGGCGCGCGTGAATCTGCAGCTGGCGGCCTCCCTCGCCCCGAATGACGCTGAAATTGAGAGTCTCCTCGCCCAGCTCCAGGACGACAAGTGATCACTTCCGCAGCTTCGCGGCCAGCTGCGCCTTGGTGAAGAGACCGCGCTCGACGCACAGATCGAGGACCGCCTGGAGAGCTCCCGCGCTCTTCGTGAGCCCTTCCTGCAGCATGATGACCAGTCGCCTTTCTTCTTCCGTGAACGGCGCGTTGTCGGCCGGCGGCGAGGGAGCGGCGACCGGTGGCGGCGCCTGCTCCTCGCGCTTGGGGGCCACCGTGACGACGGTGTTGCCGGCGAGGTCGGTGATCTTCACCGGGCCGTCGTCGCCGCCGTCGAGGTCGAACCCTTCGCCCTCCTCCTCGCCCAGATGGGCCTCGATGGCCGTTTCGATCTCGCGGTAACCCGCGACGGTGATCTTGAGCGCACAGCCAGCCGCGCGCTGCAGCGCCTGTTTCCCCGCGTCGTCGAGCGGGTTGGCCATGGCGATCCAGAGGGTGCGGCCCCCGTCCTTCAACGCATAGGGGAAAGCCCACAGGTTTGCGGCGAGCCGGCGGGGGATCCGCTCGACAGCGTTCGGATCGGGCGAGACCTTCCCCAGATCCACCTTGGTGAGGCCGAGCGCCTGCGACAGGGCGGAGGCGAGCCTCCGATCGTCGACGAAGCCCATGTCGACGCAGATGCGCCCCATCTCGCCTCCGCGCTGCATCTGCACGTCGCGGGCTTCGCGGAACTGCGCCTGGCTGACGAGGTTCTTCTGGAGGAGCAGAGCGCCGAGATCGAGGGCCATCAGGCTCCGAGGATCCGCAGCGTCCGCGGCGGGCTGTCGCGGCGCGGCAGTGCCACCAGGTAGTCGCCGCTGAAGCAGGCGTCGCAGTACTCGCTTCGCTCGCGGCCGAGCGCCCGGTAGATACCCTCGACCGTGAGGTAGCCCAGTGAATCGGCGGTGACGAAGCGACCGATCTCGTCCACGGAGTGACTGGAAGCGATCAGCTCCTGCTTCGTCGGCGTGTCGATGCCGTAGTAACAGGGGAAGAGAGTGGGCGGCGCGGAGATGCGCAGGTGGACCTCCGTGGCGCCGGCCGCGCGGATCATCCCGACGATCTTGCGGGAGGTCGTCCCCCGCACGAGGGAATCGTCGACGACGACCACGCGCTTGCCGCGCAGCGAGTCCTTGACGGCCGACAGCTTCACCTTCACGCCGAAGTGGCGGATCGACTGCTGGGGCTCGATGAACGTCCGACCGACGTAGTGGCTCCGCACCAGCCCGAGGTCGAAGGGCACCCCCAGCTCCTCGGCGAAGCCGATCGCGGCGGGCACGCCACTGTCCGGCACCGGCACGACCACGTCGGCCCGGACCGGGCGCGTGCGCGCGAGCTCCCGTCCGAGCCGCTTGCGCACCTCGTGAACGGTCTGCCCGAACAGGATCGTGTCCGGCCTGGCGAAGTAGATGTGCTCGAAGACGCAGCGGCCGCCGCGCAGCGCCTCGGCGAAGCGGGAGCGGGTGAGGCCGCGGCCGTCGAGCACCACCATTTCGCCGGGCTCGACCTCACAGAGGTACTCGGCGTCGATGAGGTCGAGCGCACAGGTTTCGCTCGCGAGCACGTAGGCACCAGTGGGCAGGCGCCCGATGACCAGCGGCCGGAATCCCAGGGGGTCGCGCGCGCCGATGAGCTGGTCGCGGGAAAGGAAGAGGAGGCTGTAGGCGCCGGCCACCCGTGCGAGGGCCCTCGCGATCCGGTCCGGCAGCTCGCCCCCCTTCTCCTGCGCGATCAGATGGCCGATGACTTCCGTGTCGCTGGTCGTCTGGAAGATCGAGCCCCGGCCCTCGAGCTCGTCCTTCAGGTCGTCGGCGTTGACGAGGTTCCCGTTGTGCGCGAGCGCCAGCGGCCCGCGGGCGTAGTTGAAGAGCAGCGGCTGGGCGTTGGTGAGAGCCGAAGGCCCGGTGGTCGAGTAGCGCACGTGACCGATCGCGCGGTCGCCCGAGAGCGCGGAGAGCGAGGCGGCATCGAACACGTCGGCCACCAGTCCCATGCCGCGGTGCGCCCTGAGCAGCTCGCCGTCACTGGCGACGATGCCGGCGGCTTCCTGGCCTCGGTGCTGGAGCGCGTGCAGGCCCAGGTAGGCGAGCCGGCTTGCCTCGGCGTGGCCGAAGATGCCGAAGACCCCACAGTGCTCTTTGAGCTCTCCGCTCATGACCAGCCGGCCTCTATAATGCCCCACCTGGCCACGCAAAGAAAACGACGAAGGTGGTGGCTGCTCGCGTTCCTCGCGTTGCCGCTTCTCGTTCCACCGCCCCACCGATCTCCGGTCGCGCCCGTGGCAGGTCGCGCCTCGGGATCGCCAGCGCCAGCCCAGTGGGAAGTAGGCGCAGCCGAGCTGCCGCTGCCCCTTCCGCCCGGCGTCGCCCTCGCAGGCTACGGGCCGCTGCGCCGCGCCCGAGGCGTCCGCGATCCGCCCATGGTTCGGGCGATCGTGGTGAATCGGTTCGCGCTCGTGGCGTTCGACCTGCTCGAGATCTCTCCCACGCTGGAGGCGGCCGTACGAGACCAGCTGCCCTTCCCCTGCTTCGTGGTCGCGACCCACACGCACAGCGGGCCGGGCGGCACGGACCCGGATCCGATCGCGGAGCTGCTGGGGGAGGGCCCCTACGTCCCGAGCCGACCGGGCCAGCTCGCAGAGGCGGCGGCGGAGACCATTGGAATGGCGGTGGCCCGTCGACGAGCCGCGGTGCTCCGCTTCGGGCAGGCGCGGCACCCCGAGTTGCAGGAGGAACGCGATCCTGGAGGGACGGCCGACCCCACGCTGTCGGTGCTGGCGGCCGATGGGCTGGATCACCACCGCATAGCCACCCTCGCCGTCTACGGCGCGCACCCGACACTGCTCCCTCGGGGTGAGCGCCTCCTCTCGGCCGATTGGCCGGGGGCGGCCGCCGCGACCCTCGAGAAGACCGGGGGGGTGGCGATGGTGCTCCAGGGCGCAGGGGGCGATGCCTCGGTGCCCCGGGCCGGTCTACCTTCCGATCCGGGCACGCAAATTGCGGCCTTCGGGCAGCACGTGGCCGATGCGGTGGAGAACGTCATCTCGGCTGGTTCGCCAGTAGCGCCCGGCCCGACGGCCGTCGCACAGGCGGTGGTGGGCCTCCCCGCGCCCGACCTGTCGCGCTTCCTGGGCCCGTTCCACGGCCTGGCGGACCGTCTGTTCGAGCTCTGGGCCCCCCGGGCCGCGACGGTGTCCGTGGCGCTCCTCGGAGCTGTGACCCTCACCTGCGTTCCAGGCGAGCTGACCGGCGCCGCGCGGACTGCCTGGCCGGCGGACCAGACGATCATCTCCCTGTGTGGCGGCGATGTCTCATACATCGAGAGCCCGGCGCTTTGGCAGAACCGCCGGGGCGAGCCCCTGGCTCTCCTCGGACCGTCCCTCCTGGCCGACCTCCTCGCCGGCGACCGAATGGCCCTCGATGCCGCGCGGGCGGTCCCCTGACCCTCTGTGCCTTTGGATTGCGTCCGCTTCCGGGCCATGCTAGGTGTCTGGCTCCAAGGATTACGGTCCCCCGGCGCCCATGGCCTGGGCGGGGATCGCCGAGAGTTTTGAGGCTGCCGCCCGTCCGTGGCGCGGCGGCCGACGGGTCGCGCGGAGCCCGACAACCTTTTTCCCGGCGGTCGCACCGCGAAGCGGCCGCCCCCAGATGGGACGCCCCGCCAACGGGCGATGCGTCCTGCCCCGACGACGTCAGGCCGCTTGCCCGCCCGACGGCTGCCCTGGGGCCGAAAGTCGACCCACATGCCGAATAGCGCCTCGAACAACGTCCTGGTGATCAACGCCTCGGGAAGTGAGACCCGAGTGGCTCTGGTCGAGAACGGTGTCATCGCCGAGTACTACCTCGACCGCAAGCGGGACCGAGGCATCGTCGGAAACATCTACAAGGGCCGGGTCGTCCGCGTGCTCCCCGGGATGCAGGCCGCGTTCGTCGACATCGGCCTCGAGAAGGCGGCGTTCCTGTACGTGAGCGACGTCTTCTACGATCCGGAGTTCAGCGAGCAGGAATTCGACCTGACCGAGGGCGAGCACGGCGACCACGAAGAACCCCCGGCGCCGGAACAGGTCGAGGCCGCCGAGGCGGAGGCCGCCGCGGCTGTCGCCTCCCCGCCCGCCGGAGAGGAACCCCGAACCTTGCCGGCGGAAGCCGCTCCTCCCGCCCCTGCCATGCCCAGCGAGGTCGCCGCCGAAGAGGCTGCGGCCGCGGCCGCCGAGGACGCAGACGAGTTGGAGGACGACGAAGACGAGGACGAGGAGGCCGCAACGGTCGAAGGCGCCCCGGCGTCCGAGGCGCCGCCAGAGGCCGCGGCCGAGGCGCCCGCGGCAGGTGAGTCGCGCGGCGCCCTCGAGGCCCCCCGCCCTGCCCAGGCGGCCCGCGAAGTGCCCGTCGGGCCGCGTTCAAAGCGACGCCGCCGGCGGCGCCGCGGCAAGGGACGCCCGGGGGACGCGAAGCCCCACGCCGATGCCAACGGCGCCCCGGCATCGAGCCGCGAGGCGCCTCCTCGCAAAGGGGAGCCAGGCCGCAGCGGGGCCCAGGCGCAGATCCAGGATCTGCTCAAGGAGGGGCAGGAGATCATCGTCCAGGTCGTGAAGGATCCCATCGGCACCAAGGGCGCGCGCATCACCTCGCACATCTCGCTGCCCGGACGGCACCTCGTCTTCATGCCCACGGTCGACCACGTGGGCATCAGTCGGCGCATCGACAACGAGAAGGAGCGGCGCCGCCTCCGCGACATCGTCAACCGCATGCGTCCGCCGGGAACCGGCTTCATCGTCCGCACGGTCGCCGAGAACGTCTCGGAAGAGAAGCTCGCCGCCGACATCCGCTTCCTGATCCAGGTCTGGAACGAGGTGGGCAAGGAGAAGGACAAGAAGCCCGCGCCCGCGCTCCTCCACCCCGACCTCGACATGGTGCTCCGCGCCACCCGGGACCTCTTCACACACGACGTGGGCAAGCTCGTCATCGACGACCGCGAGGAGTACGAGCGCGTCCTCACCTTCATGGACACGCAGGAGCAGTCGCTGAAGGAGCACGTGGAGCTCTACGTGGGCGAGGAGCCCATCTTCGACGCATACGGCATCGAGCAGGAGGTCAAGCGCGCGCTCAACCGCAAGGTCTGGCTCAAGAGCGGCGGCTACATCATCATCGATCAGGCCGAGGCACTGGTTGCCATCGACGTCAACTCGGGCCGCTACGTCGGCAAGAAGAACCTCGAGGAGACCATCACCCGGATCAACGTGGAAGCGGCCAAGGAGATTGTCTACCAGCTGCGGCTGCGCAACATCGGCGGCATCATCATCATCGACTTCATCGACATGGACAAGCCGCAGAACCGCGACAAGGTCTTCAAGGCGATGCAGGAGGCCCTGGGTCGGGACCGCGCCAAGACGAACGTCCTGCGGATCAGCGAGCTGGGGCTCATCGAGATGACGCGCAAGCGCGTCCGGGAGAGTCTGGGACGCACGCTCAACGAACCCTGCTCCTACTGCGATGGCAAGGGTTTCGTCCGCAGCAAGGTGACGGTCGCCTACGACATCTTCCGCGAGCTGCGGCGCGAGGCCCCGAGCTTCTCGGAATCGGTGCTCGTGATCAACTGTCATCCCGAGGTCGCCAAGCTCATCTCGACGGAGGAGCGCGATGAGCTGCGCCACCTGATGGACCGCTGCAACAAGAGCGTCCAGGTGAAAGCGCAGCCGAGCTATCACCAGGAGCAGTTCGACATTCACGGCGTTCAGGTGCGCGCGCAGAGCCGCCCACCCGCGGCCAGCGGTGCCACCCCATGAGTCCGGCCTCGACCTCGGGCCGACGCTCGGAGATCCGCCAGACGGTGAACCGGGAGTTCGCGAGCGTCGACGAGTTCCTGGCCGAGTACGTGGCGAACATCAGCCGCTCCGGCGCGTTCATCCGCACTGACGACCCGCTGCCCGTCGGCACGCGGGTCGCCCTCAAGTTCACGGTGATCATGGACGAGCTGGAGACCATCGAGGGCGTGGGCATGGTCGTTCGCCGCGTCCCTCCAGGAGCCGACGAAACCGCGGGCATGGGCGTCGTCTTCACCGAGCTCACCGCCTACTCGCGCGCCCTGATCGAGAAGATCATGACACGCCGGTAATGAACGCCGGGGGCGGAACCGGTTGCAATTACTCAGGAGTCTGCTAGCCTGATGGGGAAGGGAGGCTGCCGCGTGGACAACGATGCCATGCTGAAGTCGGACCTGATCGCGGTTCTGGTCCAGAAGCGCAACATCACGCAGAAGCAGGCCGAGCAGACCATCGAGACCATCTTCGACGCGATGAAGGTGGCGCTCTGTCGTGGCGAGAACATCGAGATCCGCGGCCTGGGCGCCTTCCACGTGAAGCACTACCAAGGCTACCAGGGGCGTAATCCGAAGACCGGCGAGGTCATCCCGGTGAAGCCCAAGCGCGGCATCCTCTTCCGCACAGGGAAGGAGCTGCGCGACCGCGTCAACCAGTCGGCGCGCAACGCCGTCAAGAAGGACGGCACCGAGGGCGGCTCCGCCACCGGCTCGTAGCGCTGGCCAGCTGCGCAAGTTCCGGTAGCGCCCCCGTTTCGGGGAGCGTAACATCTCGAACATGAGAAGATTCGCTCTCGGCACCGTGGGCATCCCGTTGCTCTTCAGCGCGGGCTGCGGCGTGCAGTCGATCCCTCAGACCAAGAACGCGGTCGACGCCGCCTGGGCCGAGGTCGAGAACCAGTACCAGCGGCGGGCTGACCTGGTCCCCAACCTGGTCGCCACGGTGAAGGGCTATGCCACCCACGAGCAGTCGACGCTCGAGGCGGTCACTGCTGCGCGCGCGAAGGCCACCAGCGTCACCGTGGACGCGAGCAAACTGACGCCCCAGGCGATGCAGCAGTTCGAGCAGGCACAGGGGGCCCTCGGGGGCGCGCTCTCGCGGCTGCTGGCCGTCGCCGAGAGCTACCCCGATCTCAAGGCCAACCAGAACTTCCGTGACCTGCAAGTGCAGCTCGAGGGCACCGAGAACCGCATCTCCATCGCCCGGCGCCGCTACATCGAACAGGTCCAGGAGTTCAACAACCTCGTCACCGTCGTCCCGACCTCGTGGACCAACTCCCTCATGTACCACTACACCCCGAAACCTCAGTTCACCGCGACGACCGAGGGCGCCGCGAAGGCGCCACAGGTCAAGTTCTGATCCGCGCGCTGCCGCTGCTGGCGCTCCTCGCCGCGGGCCAGCTGGCGGTCCCGCCGCTCACCGGCCCGGTCGTCGACGAAGCGAACATGCTCTCCGCGTCGGATCGCGCGGCGCTCGAGCACCTCGCCCGGACGACGCGGGCAGAGGACGACGGCAACGGCGTGCAGCTGCAGTTCCTCCTCGTCCCATCGCTCGAGGGAGAGCCGATCGAGGACTTTTCGATCCGGGTCGCCGAGGCCTGGAAGCTGGGCACCAAGGGTCAGGACAACGGCTTGCTGTTCGTGGTCTCCCGCGACGACCACCGCATGCGCATCGAAGTCGGCGGTGGCTTGGAGGGCAAGCTGCCCGACGTCCTCGCCGGGCGCATCGTCGACGGAACACTGAGGCCAGCGTTCAGGGAGGGACGCTTCGGCGCCGGCCTCCTGGACGGCGCCGCCCAGGCGCTGGCAGCGATCGGGGGGCGGCCCGGTGCCATTCCGACCGGTCCAACCCTCTCGGCGCGAGGTTTCCTGGAGGACAACTGGCCGGTGGTGCTCTTCTTCTTGCTGTTCCTCCTGTTCCCGCTCCTGGGTTCGCGGCGCTGGGGGAGAGGCGGGTGGTCGGGCGGCTGGCCCGGCGGGGTCGGCGGGTGGTCCAGCGGCGGTGGGGGCGGCTGGTCCGGTGGGGGCGGCGGATTCAGCGGCGGCGGCGCATCGGGGAGCTGGTAGCGTGAAGCTCGATCGCCTCCTCGACGAACCTGCGCGGGCGCGAATCGTGGCAGCGGTCCGGACCGCCGAGGCTAAGTCCGAGGCGCAAGTCGTCCCGGTGGTCGTCACGCGATCGACCGGACACTCGGAGGCCCTCTACCGGGGCGCGCTGGCGGGTGCCGTTCTGGCGACGTTGCTCGTGTTCTGGCGCGATTCCGGAGCCTCGCTGCGGCTCCTCGTGTACTTACAGGCTCTCGGCGGCGCCGCCGGCGCCCTCCTCGCCTCCGTTCCGCCCCTCGAACGCCTCTTGCTGGGACGGCGAGCCCTCGCGGAGGCGGCTTGGCGGCGCGCCGAGCGGGCCTTCCTCGAGCACCACCTCGATCGCACGGAGAAACGGACCGGGGTGCTGCTCTTCGCCTCTCTCTTCGAACGGCAGGCCGTGGTGCTCGGGGACGAAGGAATCCACGCTGAGATGGCCGAGGGCGGCTGGCGCGCCGCTGCCGAGGCCCTCACCGACGGTCTGCGCTCGGGTCGCGCGGCGGACGGCTTCTGCGCCGCCATTGCGCTCTGCGGCGACAAGCTGGCCGAACACTTTCCACGGAACAACGGCGACAGTCGAAACGAGCTCCCCGACACGCTGCAGGTCGAGCGGAGCTAGTTCCGATCGCTGGCGGCGCGCAACGCGCGGCGCGAGGAGTCCCGGTAGATCTGCGTGCGGTTGCGCCCCTCGCGCTTGCTCGCGTAGAGCGCTTCGTCGGCAGCCCGCACGAGCAGATCGGGGCTGGCGGCCGACCCCGGAAAGCCCGCGACGCCGACGCTGAGGGTGAGGCGCTCGCCCTCGAACTCCGCGGTCTCGACCGAGCTGCGTACACGCTCGGCCACGGTCAGCGCGCCGTTCAGCGACGTGCGCGGCAGCAGAACGGCAAACTCCTCGCCGCCATAGCGGCCGCAGACGTCGGTCTCGCGCACGGCCTCCGCGAGGAGACCTGCGACGCGACGGAGCACGCCGTCTCCGAACGGGTGGCCTCGCCGGTCGTTGAGCGCTTTGAAGTGGTCGAGATCGACCATGAGCATCGAGAGCGCATCCCCGTGCCGCTGCGCCCGCCGGAACTCCTCCACCAGGCGCTCCTTGATGGAGCGATGGTTCAGCAGCCCCGTGAGGCCATCCTCGCGAGAGAGCTGCTCGAGCTCGCGCTGGCGCCGGGCCAGCTCCTCGAACTTCCCGCCGAGCCGCAGCAGCACACGGACGCGCGCCGAGAGCTCCTCTTCGGCAAAGGCCTGCGGCAGGCAGTCGTCGGCCCCGCGGTCCAGGAGACGCGCACGCTCGCCGGCATCACCGGCCGAAAGGGCCAGCAGGGGGAGCATGGCGGGGCGAGGAGCCGTCTTGAGGGCCTCGATCAGCCCGTCGCCGGCCAGGTCGCTCGCGACGATGGCGAGTTGCACATCGGAAGCCCGCCTCAAGGCCGAGGCTGCGTCGGAGACGACCTCCGACACCAGCCCTTCCCTCGCCAAGGTGGCGGCGAGACGGTCCCGGTCCGGCTCTGCTGAAGCGGCGACGAGAATCTTGGTGGCTTGCGTCATCGATGCACCCCGGCGGGCTCTCCCTGCCCCGAGAGCGACCGAGCGAGGGTATCGCGCGGCCGGCCCGGGACGTCAAGGACGCCGCATTGACAGGTCGCGGCCCAGCTCTTAGCCTTCCGATTGGCGTGAGGCATGGTGCCCACGCTAGTCAACCCGCCGGGAGCGATGGCCCCGGCAGAGGAGTAGGTCTCATGTACCCTGGTTCCATGTGGTGGTGGCGGCGTGCGCGTGGGGGCTGCGGCCCCGGCGCGGAGGAAGGCTTCGGCCCGGCGGAGGCTCACTTCGGCGGGCGGCACTGGGCTCACGGCGGTCACGGCGGCGACTCGGAAGGCTTCGGCGGCGGTTTTGGCGGCGGCTCGTTCGGCGTGCGCCGGCCGCTGCGCTTCCTCGCCTACAAGCTGGAGTTGGAGGAGCCCCAGGTCACCGAGCTTGCGCGCATCCTGAGCGAGCTCAAGACGGAGCGCGCCCAGGCGGCGGTGGACGACCGCCGCGCCGTCGGCGGCCTCGCCGATGCGGTGACGGGCGAGAGCTTCGACGCGGCCAAGGCCAAGGCGGCCGCGGATGCCCGCGTCGCCAGCGCCGGTAAGCTTCGCGACGCAGTGGTGACGGCGCTCGGCAAGATCCACGCGTTGCTCACCCCCGAGCAGCGCAAGACGCTCGCGTACCTGATCCAGACCGGCACGCTGTCGATCTGACGCCCTAGGCCACGGCGGCGCGGTATCATCGGCGCCGCCGTGGCCGACGTCGTTTCCTTCTTCATGTCCCCGGAGGACGAGGTCGCGTTCTTTCGCGCTCTCGAGCCGATGGGGCTCACGCTGTTGCCAGAGATCGTGCCCGCAGGTCTGCAGCCGGCCCCCGTCACGGGCGACCTGGCAAAGGCGATCGAGGGCACGAGCTATTACCTCGCCGCCGAGCGCCTCGCCCCAGTCGAGGTCCGCGAGATCGAGCGCGGCCCGAACCGCGGCTCCCTCGAAGTGGACGAGATCCGCTCGCCCGTGATCCACTATGAGCGTAGCGTGCGCGAGGGCCAGGAACTCCGGTCCGGGCGCCTCTGGGCGGAGCTCGTCGTGTCGGGGGACACGCGGGAGAACGTGGGCAAGAGCGAAGCCTTCCGGCAGCTCTTCGAGCGCATCCGCACGTACCTGAAGCGCTTCCGCCGCAGCCAACCGATCGGCGTCTTCATCGGGCCAGGCGCAGCGCGACTCTTTCAGATGGGGGTCAAGCTGCGCGGCGCGGGGCGCAAGGGCGAGATGTACCGGCCCTTCCGCTAGAACGTGAAGTAGATGAAGTCGATCTGCGCACCGGCATAGGCCAGGGCGAGATACAGCAGCGCACCCGCGGCAGCGATCTGTGCAGGCAGACGCAGCCGGACGAAGCGTCGCTCCTTCATGAGCCAGGCGAGCGGGAACTGGAGAACCGCGAACCCCGCGAGCCACGTTGACAGGATTCCCGGAACCTCCGCGTGCGAATAGGGCGGCAGGAGCAAGCGGCCGTAGTAGGCGAGCGCCGCCCGCAGCGTGGGCGCGCGGAAGAGCACCCAGGCGAGGCAAACACCGTGGAAGACCAGAATCGCACGCAGCAGACGGCCGAGGCGACCCGCTCCCCCGACACGAGGCAAGGCGCGCTCCCCCACGAGCCACAGCCCGTTTGCGATCCCCCAGAGCACGAAGGTCCAGCCGGCGCCGTGCCAGAGGCCGGCGGCGGCGAAGGTCAGCAGCAGGTTTCGGCGCTCGCGGCGTCGGTTGCCGCCGAGGGGGATGTACACGTAATCGCGGAACCAGAACGACAAGGTGATGTGCCAGCGCCGCCAGAACTCGCGCAGCGACTGGGAGCGGTAGGGGCTGTCGAAGTTCGCCGGCAGCTCGAGCCCGAAGAGCAGCCCCATGCCGACCGCCATCGTCGAGTAGCCCCAGAAGTCCGCGTAGATCTGGAAGGCGAAGGCGTACAGATCCAACCAGGCCGAAGTCGTCGCCAGTTTCCCCGGGGCACCGAAGCCCTCGCGCACGAACTGGGCGAGCACGTCGGCCACGCCCACTTTCAGCGCGAGCCCGGCGGCGAGGAGAAAGAGCCCGTGGTGGAAGCCCTCCGGATCGAAACGCCGGCGCCCGCGCAGCTGGGGCAGGAACTCGCGGGCGCGCACGATCGGACCGGCAACCAGCTGCGCGAAGAAGCTCTTGAACACGCCGAAGGTGAGCAGCGAAGGCTCAGCGGGCACCTCGCGCCGCCAGACGTCGATCTGGTAGGCGACCACCTGGAAGGTGAAGAAGGAAATGCCGAGGGGCAGGTAGGTGGGCAGGCCGCGAAGCTCTAGACGCACGCCCATGAGGGCCAGGAGCGTCCTCAGATTGTCGCCGAGGAAGTGGGCGTACTTGAACCAGGCGAGGGTCCCCAGATCCACGGTGAGCGCGGCGGCGAGCAGAAGTCGGCTGCGCCGGCGCTCGAGGAGCAACCCGGCGGCCCAATTGATCACGATGGTCGCGATCAGCAGGGCGACCGAGGTCCAGTGGTGGCCCCAGCCGTAGAAGACCATGGAGGCCACGAGCAACAGCGAGAGACGGAACACCTGCCCCGGCAGCAGCCAGTAGAGTGCCACGGTGACGGCGAGCAACGCGCCGAAGCTGTAGGTCGTGAAGAGCACTCAGCGGGCCTGGGCTTGGGGCTCGGGGGCTCTGAGCAGGCCCGCCCGCGCGACCTCGCGCGCGAGCATCGTGGAGAAGACCGCCCTCCCCGCGCGGTTCAGGTGCGACTTGCCCCGGAACCACTGGTCCGGCAGGTCGAGGCTCGAGTAGTCCCAGACCTCCGCCCCCGAGCGAGCCGCGATCGCCGCGAAGAGCGCCTTCATGGTGGGCGTTCGCTCCTCGGGCAGCTCGAAGGCCTGCGTGTAGGGCGGCACGACGAAGACCACCCTGCCAGGCAAGGTGCCCGCGATGCGCGCCACCCTCTCGGCCAGCTCGACTTGGCCCGATCCAGTCTGTATCTCTCTGCCCGTCCAGCGGACTGGCGTCCAGGCGTCGGGGTCGAAGCTCGCCGGGGGTGGTTCCCGCCGCCCGAGGAAGGCCAGCAGTTGGTCGACCACCCGCGTCTCCGACCCATCCATGTCGCTCGCGAACCAGAGCAGGCTGGGCAAGCGGACCAGGTTGTCGGACACGAGGGCCTGTCGATCGGCGATGAGGCGCACGTGGGCATGCAGCCAGGTCGTGAGGCGCCCCTCGATGCCTTCACCCGCGGGCGGGCTGACCTCCCAGACGGGAGCGCCGTTCTCGAGCTGGGGCGACGAGAGCTCGATCACGGATAGCCTGAGCCCTCGCCGATTCCGGTAGCGCTCGGCGAGCGACTCGAGCGACTCGAGGCTCGACGACGTGAAAGCGAGGTTGAAGGCCGAGAACCGCTCGCCCGGCAGGAGCCTCTCGAGCTCGGCGGAGAACACGCGCGGCGCCACGCCGTCCTGCATGCGCGAGGTGCCGAAGAAGAGCACGTCGACCGGCCCGTGCCGGTCCAGGATGGCGGCCTTGGCGAGGGCGCGGTTCGTGGCCGCGGTGAACTCGGGCTCGTGCGCGCGGACGGTCCACTCCGCTGCGACCCCGAGCCCGCCGAGCGCGAGGACGAAGAGGCACAGGCGGCAGGAGGGCCGAGACACCGGCCTCTTCTAGCACGCCCCGCGCGCGCAGATGGCTGCCGCTGGACGCTCAGGATTTCAACATCGGCCGCCCCTCGTGGCTGACGAGCAGGTCGTGCATGTCGTTCGCGTGCTCCTCTTCCTTCTCGAGGATCTTCTCCAGAAGACGGCGCGTGGTGGGATCGTGGTTGGCGAAGTAACGCACCAGCTCCTGGTAGTGCATGACCGCGATCCGCTCGGCCACGAGATCCTCCTTGATCATGTCGATCAGGTTCAGCCCCTCGGCGTACTGCGAGGACGCCCGCGAGGCGAGGCCGTCGGGGTTCAGGTTCGGCTTACCCCCGAGCTGGTTGATGCGCTCGGCCACCCAACCGGCGTGCTCCTCCTCCTCGGCGGCATGGGCCTCGAACTCCTGCTTCACCGCTTCGCTGGCGATGCCCTTGGCGGTGATGGCGTGGAAGCGATAACGCAGCGTGCAGACGATCTCGGTCGCGAGGACCCCGTTGAGCAGCTCGATGGCCGTCTCGATGCTGCCCTGGTACGAGTCGGTGACGGAGCCTTGCTCGAGCTTTTCGTGCGCTCGGCGACGGAGCTCGGAGACGTCGGAGAGGAAGGCGGCCTCGGGGGGATGGTTTGCTCCGGTGGTGGACATGCCGTGGCACCTCCTAGATTGGGACCATCCCAAGCATGGTGCCTCCGGTCGGCCGACGGCACTCCCTTCCCCCAAACGGACCGCCGGTCGCGCGGCCGTCAGGGAGCTGGTATGAGAGGGCAGTGGGCGTCGAGGGCGATGTCGCGATCGTCGGGGCAGGCTTCGCCGGCCTGGCCATGGGGATCCGCCTCCAGCAGGCGGGCCTCGACGACTTCGTCCTTTACGAGCGCCGGCAGGGTCTGGGCGGCACCTGGTACGACAACCACTACCCGGGCGCGGCCTGTGACGTGCAGTCCCACCTGTATTCCTTCTCGTTCGAACCGAAGCCCGATTGGACCCGCCGCTTCGCGCCGCAGCAGGAGATCCTGTCGTACCTCGAGCATTGCGCCGACAAGTACGGAATCCGCCGGCACCTGCGCTTGGGCACCACCGTC
>DATJNL010000047.1:0-3334 GCA_035508175.1 Myxococcales bacterium | reverse complement strand
TGACCCCGCCGAGCTGAACCTGGACCTGGGGCCGCTCGGCCGGCTCATCTGATCGCAGTCAGCTCTCGTAGGCCGCCTTGACCGCCGCCTCGCCGTAAGCGCGCTCGAGGCGCCTGACGGTGAAGTGGCCGTGGGCGAGCTCCTGGAAGTGGCGCAAGAAGACGAAGTTCACGGCGGCCCCCCCGACGGCGCCCACGATCGGCACGGCAGTGGCCGCCGCGCGCTCGGAGACCGAGAGGCCGAAGCGTTCGGCGATCTGGGCGATGAGCTTCACGAGGATGGGCGCTTCGGCCTCGGCGGCGCCGCCGCTCGCGAGGTACAGCGCCGCCTCCCGCAGCGTTCGTGAGAGGACGGTGCGCACGCCGAAGTATCCCACCGGTGCGTCCTGGCCGCCCCCGCCGCGCAGCGCGAACACCTCGAGGCAGGCCAGCCGCGCGCCGGGATCGCGCAGGTCCTCGCCGTAGCTCCGGGCGATGTCCGCGATGGAGCGCAGCATGAGCCCGGTCGTGATCGGGAGCTCGAAGGGCAGGGCGGCGAGGCCGAAGAAGCCGCTCGCGCCCGTGAGGGCCACCGCCGCCTGGTGCAAGCCGTCCCTCGAGTCCGAGGCGGCCGGCTCCGGCAGCGTTCCGAGCGCCAGCCGCAGCGCGGTCTCGAGGCTCTTGTAGGTGCCCGCCTCCACGAGGCGCTTGGCTCGGTCGGGCAGCCGCGCCAGACCTCGCTCCAGCGGTCGCCCGAGCCCGTCGAGGAGGCGGTCGGCGAGCGTGGTCCGCTCCAGCCGCGCCCGCGCGTCCTGCAGCGCCCGGCGAGCTTCTTCGGGCAGCGCACCGGCCTCGGGGTGCCCGCCGCCCGCGCGGCCGGGATTCTTCGGCTCAGCCACGCAGCTCGAGGCGCTCGGCGGCGTGGAGGTCGTAGAGCAAGCGATGCAGCGTCGCCTCTGCCATCTTGCCCTCGACCTGGTTCATGAGGGTCTGGAAGGTGGGGCCGGCCTGCAGCAACCGCGTCACGAGGGCTTCGGCCTCGTCCCGCGGTTCGTGGTCCGCCAGCTTGTCGGTCGCGAGCAGCCGGGTCGAGCGCGTGAGGCGGCTCTGGAAGTCGTCGAACGATTCACCTCCGGCGTCGGTCACGTCCACGCTCGTCTCCCAGGACGTCTCGGTCTGCGCGGGCGGGCGCTTCGCCGGGGCCTCGGGCGCCACGTCGACGTCGTCGCTCTCGGGCTCGGGCGGGGGCCGTGAGGGGGGCGGCGCCGAGCCTGCGCCGATCGCCGCGAGGAGCTTGCGGAGGTCGCGCTCCTTGGCGCGGCGCTTCTCCACCTGATCGGCCAGGTAGTCGGCCCGCTCCTTCTGGAGACGAACGGCGGCGGTCTGCTCCTCGAGCTTGGTCCTCAGATCGCCGATCTCCTGGGCCATCTTCTTGGACTCGCGTTCGGCCTTCGCGAGACCGTCCCGGAGCGAGGCCTCCTCGCCCTTCTGCTTGTCCATCTGCTTCACGACCTTCATTCGGTCGGCGTCCACGTCCTCGAGCCGCTTGGTGAGCGAGGCCTGGGCCTCCTGGGCCCGGCGCTCGGCGGCGGCCTTCTCGGTGGCGAGCTTCTCGGTGACGGCGCGCAGATCGGCTTCGTCCTGCTCCAGCTCCTGCGCTTGCTTGCGCAGCTTCTGGACCTCTTCCGTGAGCTCCGCGACGCGCCTCCGGGCCGCGTCGAGATCTCCGATGAGATTGGCGACGCGCGTCTCGACGAACTCGTCTTCCTCAGACTCGCCGTACTCCTCGATCAGCTGATCGAGCCGCTGGGCGATCTCGGCGGAGAGGTCGACGAACTGCATGCCCATTCCGGTCGGCGTGTCGCCGATCGCGTCCTGCCAGCGCACGACCTTCGCCTCGAGGACGAGCGCCTCTTTCCACTCGGGCGGCCACAGCTCGATGGTGGCCTCGGTCCCGACGGCGAGGCGCTTGTCGGTCTTCACGAAGAGGCCGCCATGAGACAGGTCGTGCAGGTAGAGCGTGCGGAATCGCTCGGCGTTCTGGATGCGCACCACGATGCGCGAAGCATCGACTCGCGGGTGTTTTCGCTGCTCGGGCATGGGGCGGAGCATAGCGCATTTTGGCCGCGTGAGGGTGGTGGCCTTGCGAGGCGCGCTTTTCTATGGCATACTCACCGGTGCTGGGATTCCTCAGCCTCGGTAGGTGCGAGGCATGCTGGTCTCGAGGAGCCTGATGCGTTCCCTGTTTGGCGTCGCTGCAGGAGTCGTGTGCGCTGCGGGGCTCGGCTGTTCCATCCCGAGCTCCCTCGTGGTGTCGAACGCCCAGTCGACCTACGCTTGCGATTGCACTTACAGTTTCTGCCAATCTCCCACATCGGGCTGCGGATGTGCGTCGGGGGGCGCCACCGTGTCGGGTTCGATCGGCACTTACCTGTGCGAGACGGTTCCCGCCGACATCGACGCGGACTGTGCGAGCGCCTGCGGCGCGCTCGCGCCCCAGCTCGGGGGCTCCGTCGCCTGTGGCCCGACCTCTCTGGGCGCCGCCGCCGGCAGCGCGACATTGATTGCCGCCGAGAGCTGCAACCCCGGCAGTGCCGCGGCTCCCGTCATCGGGGGCGCGACGGCCAACGCCTACGTGCTCACGGTGGGCAACGGTTCGACCTTGAGCGTTCTGGACGGCAACACCGGCTCGAGCGCAACGACCGGCGCGCACGGCACGCTCGCCTACACCGTCGACGGGAGTGGCGGTATCACGCTCAAGCTCATCGCGCTCACCTTCGATTCGTTCTCGATCGACCTCACACCCGTGACGAACCTGACGGTGCTCGGCGAGGGCCCGGCGGCGGGAACCATCTCGGGCACGGCGGTCAACTTTCCCCCGAGCAGCCTCCTCGTGACCATCTCGGGCGACAGCGTGCCGCCCCACCAGCCGAACGAGGTCTTCGAGGTGGCCGAGCCCGCCAACGACGGCGAAGTGAGCGGGACGTTCGACCCGGCGACGAACAGCTTCACGCTCTCGGGCCTGTTCCGCTCCTCGGATTTCGTTTCAGGGACGCCCTTCACGGCGACGCTCTCGCTCACGGGCACGTACCTGCAGGCGCCGCCGGTCGCCGTCGCGGGAGGACCCTACGCGGCGAGCTGCACCGGGGCGGGGCAGGGCACGGTGGACCTCGACGGCAGCGCCTCGACCGACGGCGACGGCTCGACCAGCGGCCTCTCCTACCAGTGGTTCGAGGGGCAGAGCCTGCTCGCCACCGGCGCCACGCCAAGCGTCACGCTGCCCGCGGGCAGCCACGCGCTCACGCTCCGCGTCTTCGACGCCAACGGGGAGTTCTCGGAGGCCGGCGCCACCGCCA
>DATJNL010000046.1:0-12855 GCA_035508175.1 Myxococcales bacterium | reverse complement strand
GGCCATTGTGCTTGCGGTACGCCAGGAGAGATCTGCTATGGAAATGGGGACTGCTGCTCGGGAAGCTGCACGAACCAGTCGCAGGGTACCTGCAACTGAAGGGGATCGGCTGCGCTCGGACCCGCCACGGCGCTGCCACCGCTCCATTCCTGCGGGCCTCCTGCCACCCTCGAGGTTCCCCGCCGCGCTGCTGGCGGCCGCGCTCGTCGCCGGCTGTCCTTCTCCGAGCGGCCCGGCCCCCGGCCCCTGCGGCACCGCGACGGCGCCGTGCACCACGGCCGCGGGCTGCTGCACGGGCTTCGACTGTCTCGCGGGTGTCTGCACCTTCGTGGGCGACACCGGCTCCGGCGGCGGCTCGACGGGGCGGGCCTCGACGGGCGGGCGAGCCTCCACCGGCGGCATCGCTTCGACGGGCGGAAACGGCTCGACGGCGGGCGGCTCGACGGGCGGCGGCTCGACCGGCAGCTCGAGCGGCGGCCAGCTCACGTGCATCCCGGGGAGCTGCTGCGTGGACAGCGACTGCCTCGCGGGTCAGTGCTGCGACGCCGCGACCCACGCCTGCAGCGCGAGCGCCTGCCCCTGCAGTTCGAACAGCCAGTGCCCGGGCGGCGAGGTCTGCTGCGCCCAGGTCTGCGTCGCTGGCTGCTGCGGCGACGCCGACTGCACCGCCGGCCAGTGCTGCGACACGGCGAGCCACCAGTGCAGCGCGGCGAGCTGCGGCTGCACCACGAACGCGCAGTGCAGCAACGGCCAGGTCTGCTGCAACGGGAGCTGCGCCGGCTGCTGCTCCGACTCGGACTGCACCGCCGGCCAGTGCTGCGGCGCGGCGACCCACCAGTGCGGGACGGATTGCCCGTGCACCAGCCAGAGCCAGTGCCCGAGCGGGACGGTGTGCTGCAACTGAATCGGCGCCCGCTGCCTCGGGAGGCTGCCGGCCCGTCTGCGCCCCTTTCGACGAGGCCTCAGCCCCCGTCGAGCGCGGTGGGCAGCTGCGTGGGCTCGGGCGGCAGGTTCAGCACCGCCGCGGGGAACAGCTCCACGATGAAGTCCACGATGTCCTTCACCGACAGGAGCCCCACCGGGCGGCCCGCGCCGTCGACGATGGGCACGTGGCGGAAGCCGCCCAGGTGCATCTTGTTGAGCGCCCAGGCGACCTTGTCGTCGGCGCGCAGCGCCTCGGGCTTGGCCGTCATGTGGTCGGCCACGCGCGTCTTCGCGTAGTCGAGCTTCTTCCCCACCACCTTCGTGAGCAGGTCCCGCTCGGTGAAGATGCCGGCGAGCTTGCCGTCGGCGCTCACCACCAGCACGCAGCCGATGTGCTTGTCCTGGAGGATCTTCACGGCGTCCTGCAAGGTGGCGTCGACCGGCACGGTGATCGGCGGGCCTTCCATGAGCCGGTCCACCGGCTCCGTGAGGATGGCGCCGCGGACGCGCCGCTCGTCGTCGTCGAACGCTTCGTCGAATTCGCTCATCTTCATGTTCCACCCCGGGTCGATCTGCAACGCCGAAACTCAACCATAGTACGCCGCGGGGCGGGACGGAGTCTCGGGCGGCGGTGCCTGGCGGCGACCTCGAACCGGGCCTAGCTTTCGCCTCTGGGGAGGGGTGGGATGCGCTTCGTCGCGTGCGTGGTGGGGCTCGCGCTGGTCGGGTGCGGCAGCAGCGTAATC
The DNA here is from genome assembly GCA_035508175.1 of Myxococcales bacterium. Taxonomy (GTDB): domain Bacteria; phylum Myxococcota; class Myxococcia; order Myxococcales; family JAKAPL01; genus DATJNL01. Next base: position 11,185 of record DATJNL010000046.1, on the reverse strand, counting down.
TCCTCGAGCCCCGACGCCGGCCGGCCCGTCGACGCCGGCATCGTCGCGGTGAGCCTCCGCTCGCTGACGTACCAGCCGGCGAACGAGACGGTGAACCAGGGGATGACGATCACCTGGACCAACGACGACACGGTGCTCCACACCGTCACGAGCGGTCCGCCGGGGCAGCCGGACGGCCGGTTCGACGAGCAGCTCCCCCCGGGCGCGAGCTTCAGCTACACGTTCAAGTCGCCCGGCAGCTATCCCTACTTCTGCCGCATCCACTACACGATGGGCATGGTGGGCTCGGTGACCGTCGCGCCCACCGCGAACCCCTGAGGTCACTTCGCCGCGGCCGGCGGCGGTCCCAGAAAAGAGAGGATCAAGGAGCTCGTCCGCTCGGGCGCCTCGACCTGGGGGAAGTGCGACGACTGCGGCACCCAGGCGATCTGGCTCCCCGCGATGGCGTGCTGCCAGCGCCAGCCGGTCCAGGGCGGGATGAGCGTGTCGTTCTCCGCCCAGATGAGCAGCGTCGGCGCCTTGATCGCCGCCAGCACGGCCGGCAGCCGCGCCGCCGCCTCCGGCGAGAGCCCCTCGCGCACGATGTGCCAGAAGGCGCGCCGCCCTTCGAGGTCGGCGTAGGGCCGCGCGTACTCGGCGACCTCCTCCTCGGAGAGCAGGCCGGGCCGGTGGTAGCGCTGGAAGGCGCGCACCATCCAGGGGCCGAAGAAGCGCGCGGCGGCTTCCGGCACGTCGCCCCGGCGCAGGAGCTCGAGGCCCAGGATGGGCGCGCGATCCATGAAGCCCGGCGCGTGGATGATCACGAGGTGGGCGACGCGCTCGGGGTGGCGCGCCGCGTACGCCGCCGTGTAGGCCCCGCCGAGGCTGTTGCCCACCACGTCCCAGCGCGCGAACGAGGGGTCGATCTGTTCGAGGGCGGCGCGGAACGCCTCCAGGAAGTCCGCCATGTGCTCGGCCGAGTAGCCGAAGTCGGCCGGGTGGTCGGAGAGGCCGGAGCCCACGAGGTCCGGCGCGATGACGTGGTGGCCTTGGGACAGCAGATCGAGCACGTAGCGCCACGAGTACGACGACGTCTGCAGCCCGTGCACGAGCAGCAGCGGCGGCCCGGCGCCGACGTCCTTGTAGCGGACGCGCAGCGGCTTCGGGTACAGCGCCGGCGAGTCGATCACCAGGAAGTGATCGGGCTTCTGGAAGTACGTGTGCGGCGGGTCGGGCTTCTGGGGCAGCGCGCAGGCGAGCGCGACCAGCGCGGGGAGGGCGAGCATGCGGCACTGTGCCGCGTGCGGAACGAGACGGCAAGGCGCCCGGCCTGCCCATCGACCGTGGGCGCACCTTCCCCTATTCTCGTTCCCGGAGGATCGGACCATGCGCAAGAGTCTGCTGTTCGCGGCACTGGGCGGCCTGGCCCTCGCCGGCTGCCGCAAGGCGGAGGCCGAGGGCCCCGAGCCGTTCGGGCGGCTGTCCCTCGATCAGGTGAGCCAGCTCGTGGGCAAGCCTGGCGTCGCCATCTACGACGACAACTCGGAGGACAGCTACGAGGCGGGGCACGTGCCCGGCGCCAAGCACCTCGGGGTGTCCGAGGTGAGCGCCGACAGGCTGCCCAAGGACAAGGGCACCGAGCTCGTCTTCTACTGCGCCAACCCGCATTGACTGGCGTGTCACGGCGCCGCCCGGCGGGCGGCGAAGCTCGGCTACACGAAGCTCTTCATCATGCCCGACGGCATCCAGGGCTGGAAGAAGGCGGGAAAGCCCCTCGAGAAGGGGTAGCAGGGGCTGGGGAAGAGGGTATCTAGCGGCCGTTCGCGGCGCCGAAGGCGAGGTCCGACCGCGGGGCGCTGGCGTGGCAGGCGAGGCAGAACGCGACCTGGCCGGTCGAGCCGGCCACGCCGCCGTCCGGGGCGAGCTGCCCCCACCACCAGTCGTGGCCGGCGGAATCGTAGCCCGGCGGCTGTTTGTACATGACCGTGAGCGCGTCCGGCTGGCCGTTCGCGCCGAGCATCTCCTTCACCAGCATCGAGCCCGCGGGAAACGCCGTCGCCACGCCGGCGTCGCCGATGGCGCGGTAGGCGGGCAGGGCCCTCGCGTTCGCGTACACGTTCACGTCGCAGCCGCACTGGTGCGCCTGCGTGGGAAACGACGAGCTGTCGAGGCGCGTGAACTGCTGGTAGCCGGCGGCCTCCTGCTCGATGGTCGAATCGGGGACCGGCGGCGTGCCGGCGTCGGCTCCCGCGGTCGAGCCGCAGGCCGCGCAGAGGGCGAAGCAGCCGAGCAGGGCGTGGCGCGTCATGGCATCTCCTTGGAAGGGTCGAGGCCGCATTCGTGGAAGGCTTCCCGGAACGCGGCGCGGCCGGCGGCGTCGAAGCGGGACCAGAGCGCCCGCCGGCTCTCGCACAGCGCGAGGACGTGAGGGTCGCGCGCGGCGAGGCCGCCGCGCACGTCCAGCCGGCCCTCCGGGACGTCGCCGGACGGGCAGCTCGCGTGGCGGCCGCCGCCCGCGCTCACGATCGCGGGGCCGCCGCGGGCGCAGGAGATCGCGACGAAGGGGTCGTCGACGTTCGGATCGTCGGGGCGGTAGGCCTGGAGCGGCGCCTCGTCCCGCAGCGTCGAGAGGAGCGAGTACCAGCCGTTCGCGTCCGTCGGCCGCCAGACCTCGCCCGAGCTCGCGAGCCGCTGCGCCGGCCGGTGGGCCTCGTGGCACGCGAGGCAGCTCGAGAGGCCGAGGTAATGCGAGATCGCCGCGGGCCGGTCCGCGGGCCGCAGGGCCTCCGCGAAGCCCACGCCCCGCCGCATGGCCGCCGCGATCTCCCCGCCCGCGGCCTCCTGGGCCTCGGCATCGCGGGCGGGCCAGGATTCGCCGAAGAGCGGCGCGCCCGGTCCCGGCCGCTCCGGCCGGAACGCGTGGAAGCGCTGCCCGTCCGCGGTGACGCGGGTGCCGCGCACGTCCGCCACGACCCAGACGCCCGGCGCGCTCTCCACGCTCTCGACGCGATCGAGGTTCGCGCCCGGGGGGAGCTGCACCGAGGGCGCGGGCCCACCGGCGGACGTCAGCTTCGACCCCGCGGGGAGCGTGAGCACGATGCGCGTTCGCTGGCGGTGATCGGCGTCGAGGGGCAGGCGGAGCGCCGGCACGAGCTCGAAGCGGTCGCCCGGGAGTCCGAGGTCCGCGGGGTCCGCGATGCGCTCGGCCGTGACGGCGGTGGCCGGCGCCCGCCCGCAGGCGAGCGCGGCCGCGAGCAGCCCGGCCGTGCGCCAGCGGCTCACTGCGCCGCCCCGAGGATGCCCAGCTCCGCGAGCCGTCCGGCCGCCTCTCGCAGCGCGGGCCCCGTGAGGCCGTTGTCCGCGAGCGCCCCGGCGTCGATCTCCCCGCGGGCGAGCGCCAGGGCGCCGAGCTCGGCCGGGCTGGGGCGCAGCCAGCGCACCTCGCCCTCGCCCACCCGGAAGAGGCACACGAGCAGGGGAAACGGCACCGCGCCGCACGGCGCGAGCGCCGGCACCCACTCGAGGATCGACGGCGAGTAGGCCTGCAGCGAGAGGTTGGGGTTCACCCGCTCGCGCGCGGGGTCGAACGCCGCCGGCGAGACGGCCAGCAGGTGGCAGCGCCACTCGTAGTCGGCGAGGTCGTCGAGCGCGGGCGGCAGCTCGGCGCCGCGGGCCCACTGCGCGCGCAGGAAGGCGCAGAGCTCGCTGCCGCGCGCGTTCGGATCCCAGTGGCGCGAGCCGTGCGCCCGGGAGAAGGCCGAGGCCAGCTCGGGCCACAGGTCGCGGCCCGGCCGCCAGCGCGCGCAGGCGCGGCGCGTGAGCGGGAAGAGCTCTTCGAGGAGGCGGGGCCCCTCGCGGGCGGCGGCCTCCACGTAGAAGTCCATGTCCTGGTCGGCGGGGCGGGCGCCTCCCGCGGGCCACGGCCGCCCGTCGAGGCAGAGCGCCGCGGCTTCGAAGAAGCGGTCGAGCGTCACGCCCAGAGCTCCCGCGCCCGCTCCGCCGGCGGCGGCGCGCAGACGGCGGCGACGATGGCCCGCGCGCGATCGGCCTCGTCGAGGATCCGATCGAGCGGCGGCAGGTAATTGTCCCACTCGATGAGGACCGGCACGGGACCGGTGTGCGAGAGGGCCGCGGCGAACAGCCTCCAGACCTCGTCGGCCACCGGCGCGCCGTGATCGTCGAGCCAGCGCTGCTTCACGCGGTGGTGGCCGGCCAGGTGGATCTGCCGCGTCAGCTCGAGGGGCAGCGCCTCCAGGGCCGCGAGCGGATCGACGCCCTGGTTCCTCGCGTTCACGTACACGTTGTTGACGTCCAGGAGCAGGCCGGCGCCCGCCTCGCGCAGGGCCAGCTCGATGAACCGCCCCTCGGGCAGCTCGGAGCCGGGCATGCGCGCGTACGCCGTGATGTTCTCGAGCAGCAGCTCGTGGCCCAGGCTCTCGCGGACCCAGGCGGCGCGTCCCGCCACGTGCTCGGCGGCCTCGCGCGTGAAGGGCAGGGGCAGGAGGTCGTGGTAGTAGCGGCCGCCGATGGCGCTGTAGCTCAGGTGCTCGGTGAAGGTGTCGCCGCCCAGCTCCGCGAGGAGATCGCCGAGGGACTCCAGATAGTCCTCGCGGAGCGGGTCGGGGCCGCCGAGGTTCAGCGCGACGCCGTGCGCCCGGATCGGCCAGCGCTCGCGGCAGGCGTGGAGGAGGCGCCGGCCCGCGCCCCCCCGCCCCATGAAGTTCTCGGGAACGATCTCCAGCCAGTCGACCGTCCGGTCGCTTTGCAGGAGCTCCTGGCCGAACTCGGCCCGCAGGCCGATGCCCACTCCGGCGACGGGGCGGCGCCGCATGGCTCAGCCCGCGTCCGGCTTCGCGCAGCCCGAGTTGCCGCCGCTGGTGCTCTTGGCGCAGCCGGACGCGCCGCCGCTGGTGCTCTTCGCGCACCCGGAGGTGCTCTTGGCACAGCCCGACGTGCTCTGGGCGCAACCGGAGGTGCTCTTGGCGCAGCCCGCGGTGCCGCCGGAGCTGCTGCCCTTCGCGCAGCCGGAGTTCCCGCCGCTCGTGCCCTTCGCGCAGCCGGTGGTGCCGCCCGAGGTGGCCGAGGCGCAGCCCGAGGCGCTGCCGGTGGTGCCGCCCGAGTTGCCGTTGCCGCCGCACGAGGCGACGCCGACGCCGGACCCGATCGCCAGCGCGAGAAGTTGTCGTAGTGAAAGCTGCACGGTGTGACCTCCTGGTGAAGAGAGGGCGCCTACCTACGGGCGCCCCCGCCAGGGATCCATCGCAATGATCCGAACAGGCTGTTCGCGATCAGCGGCCGCGCAGCTCCGCGCGGAGGGCCTCGAGCAACAGGCCCGCGAGGCTGGGCCGGCCGGAGAGCGGCAGCTCCCGCCGGCGCGCGGCCACCAGCCGGTTCGGGAACTCCATGGCCGCGGGCAGCCGCCGGAGGCGCTCCGCGAACGGCGACGATCGCACCGCCACGTCGGGCAGCACGGCCAGCAGGCGCCCCTCCGCGCAGACCGTCATCGCCAGCCAGAGGTCGGAGACCCGCAGCGCCACGCGGCGCTCGACGGTCTCGGGCCAGTGATCGCTGGTGCCGAGATCCCCCGCCTCCGAGGGCGCCAGGAACGCGTGGCGCGCGAGGTCGGCCCGGGAGATCCGCCTCGCGCGGTGCAGGGGGTGGCCCCGGCCGCAGTAGACGCTGAAGGGCACGCCGCCCAGGTCGTCGATGGCGACGCCCTCCGTCGCGGGCACGGGGCGCTCGGAGAGCCCGAGGTCGAGCTGTCCGCGGAGGAGCTGCCGCGGCAGGTCCACGCCGTGCGCGTCGCGCAGGATCGGGTTCACCTCGCTCCATTCCCGCTCCAGCCGCCGCAGCGCGGGCCACACGAAGGAGACCGCCACGCCCGGGCTGCAGGCGATCCGCAGCGGCCCCTTGAGGCCCGCGCCCGCGGCGCCCTCGAGCCCGTCGTCGACGAGCCGCATCGCGTTGCGCACCGACGCCAGCAGCTCCTCGCCCGCGGCGTTGAGGACCAGGGCGCGGCCGATCCGGTCGAAGAGCGGCCGCCCCACGGTGGACTCCACGAGCGACACCGAGCGCGACAGCGCGGAGGGCGCCACCCGGACGAGCGCGGCGGCCTCGCGCAGGTTCTGGGTCTCCGCGACCGCGCGGAACGCCGGCAGCCAGCTCCACACGTTGCGGAGCCGGCTCATGCGCAGCCCGGCCCACGGCGGGGCGCTCCACTCCTCCTTGGGTTTCTTCAGGGGGACGGCCCTCGGGACTCAGCCCACCACGCGGTTGCGGCCCTGCTTCTTCGCGAGGTACAGGTTCGCGTCCGCGACCTTGATGAAGTGCGCCGGGTCGGTCATGGCGGGCGTCATGTCGGCCACGCCCACCGAGATCGTCACCGGGATCGACTTGCCGTCGAAGGCGAACTCGTGCCCCTCGACGATCTGCCGCAGCTTCTCGGCGAACTTGCGCACGCGCGCCGGCCCGCTCTCCGGGCTCACCAGCGCGAACTCCTCGCCGCCGTAGCGCGCGAGGCACTCCTCCTTGCGCACCTTGCCGCGGATCGCGTGCGCCATCTCGCGCAGCACGTGGTCGCCGGCCAGGTGGCCGTGCGTGTCGTTCACCTTCTTGAAGTGGTCCAGGTCGAACATCATCAGGGAGAGGGGGCGGCCGTAGCGCTGGCCGCGCGCCATCTCGCGCTCGAGGAACTCCATGAAGTAGCGCTTGTTGAAGCACTGCGTGAGGCCGTCGCCGATGGTGATGCGGTAGATCTCCTCGTGGAAGAGGCTCTCCACGTTGCCGCCGTAGAGGAACTTGAAGATCGCGCCGCCCACCTTCACGAGGTCGCCCGAGCGCAGGGGCACCTCGCCCTTGACCTCCTCGTCGTTCAGGAAGGTGCCGTTGGTGCTGCCGAGGTCCTGCACGTACACCTTCTCCTCGCGCTGCAGCAGGCGCGCGTGGCGCCGCGAGACGTTGTCGAGGTCCACCGTGATGTTGTTGCCGATGTCGCGGCCGATGGTCAGCTCGCCGTTCGCGAGCTCGTAGCGGTGGCCCAGGTCCGGGCCGTAGATCACCACCAGGCAGGACTGCCCGCCCTCGAACTTGGTCCCGATGGTCGAGACCTTGGTGACCCGCGTTTCGGTCTGCCCAGACGACATCTACACCTTCCAGTGCACGCGTTCGAAGTCGGGCCCGGGAACCTCGAGCTCCAGGGCTCCGTTCGCCGGGAAGCGCTGCACCTCGACCTCGCCCGCGAGCGCGTGAACCGAGAGCCAGAGGTGATCGCCCGCCCGCACCCCGAGCTCGTCGAAGCCGACCTGCAGCTCCAGTATATCCAGAAACGCGCCCCCGCCAACAGAACGCCCCCCCGGCTCCAGCCGCCCCGACAGCTTTGCCCCTTCGCGGACGGCATACTGCACGCGCCGCGGGCCGCCGGGGCCGTCGAGCTCGAGGCGGACGGCGCTGGCGGCCGAGCTCGACGGATCGAGGCGCAGGTAGAGCCGGTCGAGGTCGAAGCCGTAGTGGAGGGCCGCGAAGGGCAGGGAGCCCTGGTGCATCGCGCCGCGGGCGGGGGCCGCGCGCAGGAAGCCCGCGCCGCTCCATTCGCCGTACGCGGGCGGCCGCCCGTCCAGCACCGGGTGCACCAGCGCCTCCGGGGGCGCGCCCGCCTCCTCGGCCCGCTCGCGCCGCGCCAGCTGGGAGATGGGACTCCGGATCGCCGCGGGCGGCTCCACGCCGAGCAGCCGGCAGGCCGCCTGCAAGCGGTCGCGGAAGAGGCCGTCGAACTCGGCCGCCGATTCGGTGAAGAAGTCGTCGCCGAACCACCAGAACCAGTCGCTGCCCTCGGCGACGAGCAGGTGCTCGTAGGCCTGCGCCACCGCCGCCGGATCCTTGCCGCTCGCCCGCGCCTCCGCCCACTGCCGGCGCACGGCCCCGAGGGCCTCCCACGCCGTGCGGTCTTCCTGGTGGCCGATCCAGATGCGGAAGTTGGCCTCGATCCAGGAGCCGGCGTGCAGCCGCGGGAGCGCGTCCTGCGGGGGACGCTCCCGCAGCCGCTGGCCCAGCAGGACGCCCGTCACCTCGCGCTCGCGCTTCTCGAGCGCGTCGTAGAAGCGGTGCAGGAACTCGCGCCCGCCGTTCGGGTAGTGCTCCCACGGGTTCTCGCCGTCGAGGATCACCGACACGAGCGCGCCGGGCTGGCCCGCGCCGATGTCCGCGACGTGGCCGAAGAAGTCGCCGACGGCCGAGTCCGCCGGCTGCTTCTGGTAGGTGAAGCCGAGCAGGTCCGAGAGGCCGCGGTCGCGGAACACCATGGCGATCTCGCCGTGCTCGGTGGCGAAGCGGTAGGGCCGGAACAGCGACGCGCGCGGCGCGCCCTCGGGCAGCGATCGGAAGAGCACGCCCTCGTCGGAGGCGATCCAGGCGATCCGCTGCTCCGCGAACAGCGCCGCGGCGGCGGGCGAGACGCTGCCCTCGGCGGGCCACATGCCGGTGGGCGGGCGGCCGAAGCGGCGCTCGTGGCTCTCGCGGGCGCGGCGCACCTGCTCCCGCGCGTCGTCCGGCAGCTGGAGCCGCGGCGGCAGCGGGTTGTTCGGGAGCCCCTCGCGGGCGCTGTCGGTGTCGACGAGGAGCGGGAGGATCGGGTGGTAGTGCGGCGTGGCCGTCAGCTCCACCTGGCCGGACTCCTGCAGCTTGCGGTAGAGCGGCACCACGGCCGCGACCGCCTTCGCGTGCACCTGGGCCACCAGGCGCTTGTCGTCCTCGTCGAAGCCCCGCCCCTTCTCGAGGAGCGCGCGCAGCGCCGGCTCCTCCTCGCGCAGCGCGAAGCCGGTCCAGGCCAGGTTGAAGAGCAGCTGGAGGTCGCGCATGTCCTGCACGGTGGCCTCGCGCGCCACCCGGGGCACGTCGACGTGCGCGATGTCCTGGCCGCGCAGCTGCAAGAGCTCCCAGTAGCGCGGCAGCGGCCGGATCTGCGTGTCCCAGTCGATCTGGAAGAAGTAGCGCAGGATGGTCTCGCGCTCGGGCTGCGTGAGGTCGCCGGCCGGCCGCAGCGAGAGCTCGAGGAAGCGATCGCGCACGCGGCCCGAGGCCGCGGCCTCGAGCTGGTCGAGCAGGGCCGGCACGAGGTTCACGTGCACGCGCGCGCCCGGGTGCTGCTCCAGCACCCGCGCCATGTCGTAGTAGGCGCGCGCGGCGTGCAGGCGCACCCAGGGCAGCACCGCCTCGCCCGTGGCCGGGTCGAGGTACATCGGCTGGTGCATGTGCCAGAGGAGCGCGAGCTCGGTCATCGAGAGCGGAGGCTAGGACCCCCCGGGAGAAAAGCAAGGGGGCAGAGGGCGCGGCTACCGGCCGCCGATCGGCAAGGGCGAGAGGCCGCCCGCGGGCGGCAGGATGGGCGTGTCGTCGTCGCGCGGCGGGGGGAGGGGCTCCGTCTCCGGCAGCTCGCCCTTGCGGGGGAGGACGCGCAGGCTCGTGAGCTCGCGCGTGCCGTCCGGGCGGAAGCGCCACGCGACGCGCACGTCGTCGCCGGGCCGCAGGTCGCTCATCGGCATCCAGCCCACGCCGGTGTCGCTGATCAGCTCGGAGTCGTCGGTGGCGCGCAGCTCGAGATCGCCCTTCGGCGTGTTCACCTTGACGAGGCGCTCGTAGGGATCGACCGACGAGATCTGTCCGGCCGTGGCCGCGGGCGCCTCGGCCGCGGGCGGCGGCGCCGGCAGGGGCGCGTGGGCGCACGCGGCGAGCGCGAGCGCCGCGAGGGTCGATCTCATCATGGATCGTTGCCCCTCTGGGCGGTGTCCGCGCGCGCGAGCCGGCGCGCCGCGCGCAGCCGCGCCGCGGTGCGCCCCTCGAAGAAGGCCATCGCCTTCGCGTGCATCTCCAAGTTCGCGCAGGCCAGCGCCGACACGTGCCGGTGCCGCTGCGCGAGCTGCTCGTAGAACGAGACCTGCGCCGCGTCGGCGGCGAGGCGCGCCTCCAGCGCGTCGAACTCGTCCGAGAGCTGCGCGGTCTCCTTCTCCATCCGCGCGCGCGTGCGCAGCACGTCGGCCGGCTCGCGGTGCGAGCAGGCCGCCGAGGGCACGAGCCACAGGGACCACCAGATCCAGCGCCGCAGCCGCCACCTCCTGCGCCACCGCATCACCCGTCCCCCTCCCGCCGCGTCCCATTCGAAACGGCCTTCCGCGACCGGGCGAAACCTAGGCACCGGGATCGAGCCGCCGCAAAGCCGCCTCCTCCCGCGCGGGACCGGCTATACTCGCCGGATGCCCATCTGCCCCTCGTGCCAGGCCGAGTACCGCGAAGGTTTCAAGCGCTGCGACAGCTGCGGGGTGGACCTCGTGGAGCACCTCCCCGAGACCGACGACCGCTACGAGCGGCTCGAGCAGGCGGTGGCCGAGGAGAAGGCCGTGCTCTCGGACCCCCGCTCGTTCGACGACGCCCAGCGCGACGCGGTGATCCTGCAGGAGGCCAAGGTTCCCTGCCTCATCTGGGGCAATCCCAAGATGCTCGGCCCGAGCGGGGCGCCGCTCTACTACCACCTGGCGCTCTTGCCCGAGGACGTGGAGCTCGCGCGCAAGACCATCGCCACCCGGCGCGAGCAGATGCTCGCCGAGGAGGGGCTGCAGCCGAGCGCCGCCGTCGTGGACCTGACCGCCGAGAAGATCACCTGTCCCGCCTGCGGCTTCACCTTCCCGCGCGCCGAGGAGTGCCCCGACTGCGGCCTGTTCGTGGGCGCGCTGCCGGCGGAGCAGGCCGAGGCCGAGGCCGAGGCGAAGGGCGAGCCGCCGAAGGCCGAGGGCGGCTCCTCGGAGTCGGCGTGAACGCGCCGTCGCTCGTCCCCCATCGACGCGCGGGGCCGTAGCGCGGGGGCGCGCTTCGTCCCGAACGTGCGCTTCGAGGCTCGCGCGCCCGCGCGCTGCCCGTCACCGGTGGCAAGGGAACCAACTCACCGCGGCCGGGAAGAACCAACGGCGGTGATGGAACCGACTCGCCGCGGCCGGGAAGAACCAGCGGCGGCGATGGAACCGACTCGCCGCGGCCGGGAAGAACCAATGGCGGCGATGGAACAGACTCACCGCGGCCGGGAAGAACCAATGGCGGTGATGGAACTGACTCACCGCGGGAGGGAAGAACCAATGGCGGTGATGGAACTGACTCACCGCGGGAGGGAAGAACCAATGGCGGCGATGGAACCGACTCACCGCGGGCGGGAAGAACCAATGGC
>DATJNL010000045.1:0-2992 GCA_035508175.1 Myxococcales bacterium | reverse complement strand
GGCTACTGGTACCCGTTCGTGCCGGAAGCGGGCGCCTCCCAGCAGCGCTCGACCGAGCGCGAGCTGCAGCTGAAGGCACAGATGGGGTCGGAACTGCCGATCGAGCCGGAACTGGAGCGCTGGTTCCCGCTCTGGGGGATCCCCATCTGACACCCCTCGGCCGCGGCTGCCGGGGGCGCGAGCGGCGTGCGCGAGCACCGCGAGCAGGGAGCTCGCCGCGAGCAGGGAGCTCGGCGCGAGCGGACTGCTCTGCTAGTCCGGGATCAGGCCCTCGCCGGTGAAGTTGGCGGCCGCCTCCGTATAGCTGGCGTCGGCTGGCGGGAGGATGTAGTCGGAGCCGACGAGCTCGTCGTCGGGGATGCGCTCGCCGTTGGAGCGGACGAAGTCCAGCATGTTCCCGAGCGCCTCCTGGAAGCCGTCCTCGCTGCCGGATTCGACGATCTGGCTGACGCGGTCGTCGAGCTGGTTGAGCTCGGCCCGCTTGGAGTCGTCGAGCCGGTACTGGTCCTCGCCCGAGATGCGGACGATCACGACGCAGCTCCGCCCTCGGCAGGCTGCTGCTCGGGAGCGGCGGGCTCGATCTGCGGGGCGGCGGCTCCCCCCTGGCCCAGTTCCGCCTTCATCTTCGCGAGGTCCTCTTCGACGGCGGGGGCGCTCGAAAGCGTCTTCAGCTGACGGTCGATGTCGTCTTCGCCGGTGCCGAGCTGGGTGACGTCGTCGAAGGTTCCCGCGGCTTCCAGCTCGGAGACGGCGTCGGCACGGGCGCGCATGTTTTCGGTCTTGTCGACGGCGCGCTGCATCGCGAGTCCGACGTCTGCCATCTGCTCGCCGACCCCGGTCGCAGCCTCGGAGATCCGCACCTGTGCCTCGGCGGCGGAGTACTGCGCCTTGATGACCTCCTTCTTGGTCCGGAAGGCTTCGATCTTGGCGCGCAGTTTCTGCTCGGAGTCGGTGAGCTTCTGCTGCTGTTCCTCGAGTTCGTGGACCTGCGTGTCGAGCGACTGAAGCTCGGTCTGGGCGACGTTCTTGCGTTCGAGGGCGGTCCGGGCTAGGTCTTCCTGGCCGGCCGCGAGCGCCTGCCGGGCCTGCGTGTCGAGCTTCACGACGCTCTGCTGCAGCGAGCTCTCCTGCATCTGCAGACGCTTCTTCGCAGTGACCACGTCGGCGATGCCCTTCTTGACGTTCTGGAGCTGTTCGACCTGCTTCTGGTAGCTGTAGTCGAGGGTCTCCCCCGGGTCTTCGGCGCGGTCGAGCAGCTTCGAGACCTTCGCCTTCACGACTGTGGACATGCGCCCGGTGAGCCCGGCCATCCGATCCTCCTATTGCTCGTCAGTGGCGGCCGGGGGCAACGCCGGCCAACGCTGGATCCCAAGCGTAGCCGACCCTACAGCCCGACAGGGTGACGGACCACGTAGCCGGCGTTCGCCGGTCGCAGCGGGCGCCAGCGGGGACCCTGCTCGTTGGAGGGGTCGTCGGCCGAGCTCGTGTCGAGGCGGAGGCCGGCGACGGTCATGTAGGCGTGGCCCGGGTTGGAGAAGATGGTGACCCAGCGGCCGACGCCGGCGGCGCCGAAGCTCTCCAGTTCGGATGAGTCCTCGGGAGCCTTCAGCAGCTTTCCGCCGTGCAACGCCCATGAAACCGTCCCAGAGCAGTCATAACCGGGCGACAGCGAGGCGAACGAGGCATGCCCGCCGCCGTATATGTACGGCAGCCCGATCAGCTGGTTGGCGGTCCAGATGATTTCCTGGACGGCCGCGGGAGCCGACATCGGTGCCGCGGCGAAGCCTTCGACCCAGTGGGCGAGCGACCCGGGGACGAGCAGCTCGGGCGTGCTGGCGGAGGGGAGTTCGGCGGCGCTCCCGCCGGTGGAGCTCGCCTGCGCGGCGAGCGCGACAGGCGGCTGGTAGGGGACGACCTGGCCTTCGGCGGTCTTCTCGTAGACCGGCCCTGTGTAGGCGAGGGCGGGCGTCTTGGCGGTGATCGGCGCGGCACCGGGGGGAACGGTCGGCTTGGCGCCCTTGGAGGAGGACGGGGAGGCGCCGCCGGTGCGCGCGTTGGACACTGCGGTGGCCGCCTCGATTCCGCCGATGCCGGCGGCCGAGGCGTTGGCGGCGAACGCCGTGGCGAGAAGGATTGTGAGTAGCGCTAGCCCTGAAGCAAGTCTTCCGGAACGCAACGAAGCGACCTCTTTCGTCGGCCTCCGGGGTTAGCTGACGGGCTGGCGCTGAAAGAGCCGGCGCCCCCCGCGCGCTCCGGCGCGAGGTTCGCCCCAACAACCTGGGTCCCCCGGTCCCTGTGCACCTGGCAAGGGATTCGGCGTATTTCGCGGCAAGCTAGCAAACCGAACCGACACTTGCCTGCTGTGGGTGTGCCACGGATGTGCAGATTTGTGCGCATTTTGCGGCCTGTCCTGGATTCGGCGGCCGCTGCAGGATCCCTCGCAGCCCTTCCGCCCCCGCGCGGGCCGTCGCTCTCGTGGATGCGCGGAGCTTCCCGGCGCGGCGGTAGTGTGCGCGCGATGAAGCGCAGGGTCGCTTGGCGGGCGTGTGCGGCGGCCGCGGCGCTCGCCGCACCGGTGTCGGCGTTGTCGGGCTGCGGGAAGACGTCCTCCGCCGGCTCAGCGGGTCAGCCGCTGGCGCGGGCGGTGGCGCCGCAGGGAGCCCTGAGCATCGTCACGCGCAACACCAGCCGCATCGGGGGGGCGAGCACGGCCGACGACGCAGCGGCGGTCGCGCGCACCGTCTACCCGGGGCTGACGTCCGCGAGCCGGCCCGCGGCGGTGGTGGTGGCGAACGGCGAGGACTGGGACGCGACGCTCGCCGCCTCGGTGCTGGCGAGCGCGCCGCTGGGCGCGCCGATCCTGCTGGCGGAAGGCGACGCGCTCGCGGAAGTGACGAGGAGCGCCCTCGCCGAGATGCGTCCGAGCGGGATCTCGCTGTTGGGGGGCGTCCAGGTGATTCGAGTCGGCACCCGCGCCCCGATCCCCGCCGGG
>DATJNL010000044.1:0-5386 GCA_035508175.1 Myxococcales bacterium | reverse complement strand
GTCGTTCGTCCCGAGCACGTTGCAGGGCCCGTCGAGCGTGCCGTTGTCGAACTCGCCACCGCACAGGTTCGGCTGGCACGAGCCGCCCTGGCAGATCGTGTAGAGCGCGGGGCAGTCGGCCGTGGTCTGACACGGGTACTCGCAGAGGCGCTCGCCGCCGGGGCCCGGCACGCACGCGAGGGGACAGGCGCAATCGGAGTCGCCCTGGCAAGGGGACAGCTCGTTGGGCGCGCCGCCCTGCTGGCAGCCGCCGGTCGTGCCGCCGCTCGTCCCGGTGCTGGTGCCCGTGCTCCCGCCGCTCGTGCCCGTGCCGCTCGCCGCGCTGCCGGTGCTGGCGTTGCCTCCGCTCGAGGTGCCGGCGGCCCTGCAGATGCCCTGGTCCTCCAGGGCGGCGCAGACGAGCCCTGGGCAGCACCGGCCGGGATCGCAGAACGCGCCTGCGCCCAGGCAGCCTGTCCCGCCGCTGCTCGCGCCGCTGCCGCTCGTCCCGGTGCCGCCGGTTCCGCTGGCGCTCGTCCGGCCGCCGGAGCTTCCGCTCCCGCCCGTGGTCCGGCCGCCGCTCGTGCTCGACGACGTCTCCTCGAAGGCGTCGAAGATCCACGACCGCCCGCAGGCCGACAGCAGCGCCAGGGCGCATGAAAGGAACACCCACCGCACGGGTTCGAGTGTACGGGGTGGGTTGCGTTTGTCCACCCGGCGTCAACCGGGTCCCGCGCCCTCGTCTAATGGAGGTGCGCGCCTGGCTGCGGCAGCAGGTTCGAGACGCCGGTCGTCACCGCGGGCACGTAGGTGATGATGAGCACGCCCACCGCGAGGATGCACAGGAAGGGGAAGGCACGCTTGTAGAGCACGGGCAACGGCTTCTCGAAACGCTGCGCCGAAAGAAACAGGTTGAGCCCCATCGGCGGGAAGAGGAAACCCAGCTCGAGGTTCGCGAGGAACACCACGCCCAGGTGCACGGGGTCGATGTGGTACGCGTTGCCGAGCGGCACGAGCAGCGGCGCGAGCACCACGATCGCCGAGTAGATCTCGAGCACCGAGCCGAGCACCAGGAGGAGCCCGTTGAGCGCGAGCAGGAACATCGCGGGCGAGTGGATGTGCGCCGTGACCCACGCCAGCAGGGCCTCGGGGATCTGCGCGTCCACGAAGTAGCTCGTGAGCCCGAGCGCGACGCCGAGGAGGATCAACACCGCCCCCACCAGGGTAGCGGCGTCCACCATCACCGAGGGGAGCCGCTTCACCGGGTGGATCTCCCGGAAGATGACCAGCTCGACGAGCAGCGCGTAGGCGGAGGCCAGCCCCGCGGCCTCGACGATCGTGGCGAAGCCCGAGACGACCGCCAGAATCACGAGCACCGGCAGCCCCAGATCCCACTTGGCCGCCCACATGTCACGCAGCGCCTGCTTCGGATCGAACGCGTGGCGCGGCACCTTGGCGCGCACGCCCACCGCCACGCCGTAGCCGCACACGAGCAGGATCATCAGGAAGCCCGGGACGAGCCCGGCGAGGAACAGCCGCTCGATCGCCACGCCCGCGACGACCCCGTAGAGGATGACCGGCAGCGACGGCGGGAAGAGCAGCCCCAGCGAGCCCGAGGCGGTGACGAGGCCGAGCGAGAAGCCCTCCGGGTACCCTTCCTTGAGGAGCGACGGCAGCACCAGGCCACCGAGCGCGAGGATGGTCACGCCCGAGGCGCCCGTGAAGGTCGTGAAGATGGCGCAGACGAAGGCCGCCATGATGGCGAGGCCGCCCGGCATCCAGCCGAACACCGACTGGTAGGCCGCCACGAGCCGCTTGGCCGCGCCGCCCTCGGACATCACGTAGCCCGCGAGCGTGAGCAGGGGGATCGCCGGAAGCTCGGGCCGCGACACCAGGTTGAAGGTCTCGGTGGGGACCGCCGCGATGGGCGTGCCCTCGGCGAAGAACATGAGCATGGCGATGCCCGCCATCGCCACGAAGACGGGCGCGCCCATGAGGAAGGCCACGAGGATGCCGATCGCCACCGGCCAGACGAGCGCGTCGGCGTGGTTGGCCGCGAGCCCCAGCGCGAAGGCGGCGCCGATGGCCGCGCCGCAGGCGAGGCGGCCCTTCCAGCCGTAGGGCGCGAGCCAGAGGGTGCGCGCCGCCATCGCGGCGAGCGCCACCGGCATGATCACCTCGCTCCACCAGCTCGGGATGCCGCCCGCCAGCACCGTCTGCCGCACGCTGTCGGCCTGCACGAGCTTGACCGAGGCGTACGCGAGCAGCGCGATCACGCCGGTCGTCACCATGGCGCCGAAGACGCGCGCGGCGGCGCGCAGCGCCCCGTCCGGCAGCATCTCCACGGTGGAGAGGCCCAGGTGCTTGCCGCGCGCGGTCGCGAGCAGCGCCCCCAGGAAGCCCACCCAGAGCGTGCCGTGCTGCACGTAGACCGCCGAGCCCGCGAGGTCCACGCCGAAGAGCTTGCGGGACACGGCCTGCGCCACCGGCAGCACCGTCATGAGCAACAGGATGACCGTGACCACCCAGCCTTCGAAGGCGGTGGGCTTGGCGACGCCCGCGGGGGTAGCCATCGGTTCGGACGGGCTGGTCATCTGCTCCGCGGTGGCGTTCATTTCCGAGAGGCGGGAAGTGGGTTGACCCGGCGGCGCCCCCGTCCGTATATACCACCCGCCCGTGGGCGCGAAGAGCGACATTTTCATCGTGCTGGCCGCCCTGTGCGTGGCCTGCTCGCCGAGTCACCTGGCGGAGGTCGCGGTGGCCAATGCGCTCTCGTCGACCGGCGACACGTTCTCGTCCGACGACGACCCGCAGCTCATCGCCGCGGCCACGCCGTTCGCCTTGAAGACCATGGAGAGCCTGCTCGCGGATCTCCCCACGTACGAGCGGCTCCTGCGCGCCCTCACCGGCGACTTCGCGGGCTACACTTATGCCTTCGTGCAGCAGGAGGCCGACGAGACGGAGGCGAAGGACCCCGACCGTGCCGCGGCCGAGCGGCTGCGCGCGCGCAAGCTGTTCCTGCGGGCGCGGGGCTACGGCCTGCGCGGCCTCGACGTGGCGCACGCGGGCCTCGGCGAGGCGCTGCTCGCCGGCTCCTCGGCCGACCGCAAGGCCGCGCTCGCCGTGGCCGTCCCGAAGGACGTGCCGCTCATGTACTGGACCGGCGCCGCCTGGGCCCTCGCGATCTCGGACGGCAAGGATCAGGTGAAGCTCATCGGGCAGCTCCCCGCCGTGGCTGATCTCATGGAGCGCGCGCTCGCGCTCGACCCCGACTGGGACGGGGGCACGCTCCAGGAGTTCTTCGTGTCGTTCGACGCGGCCCGCGACCGCCCCAAGGACGCCCTCGCCCACTACCAGCGCGCGCTCGCGCTCGACCACGGCACCCGGCTCGGCGTGAAGGTCGCCTACGCGGAGGGCGTGCTCGTCCCCAAGCAGGACCGCGCCGGCTTCGTGAAGCTGCTCACCGAGGTGGCCGCCTTCGACGTGGACGCGCCGGCCGCGCGCAAGGATCGCCTCGCCAACGTCATCGCGCAGCGGCGCGCCCGCTGGCTGCTGTCGCGCGTCGACGACCTGTTTGTCTGACCCGAAGGAGTCCCGCCATGAAGCGTCTCGCCCCCTTCCTCGCCGCCCTCCTCGCCCCCCTGACGGCGCGCGCGACGGTGCTCATCAAGCTCGGCACCGTGGCGCCGCAGGGCTCGCCCTACGAGCAGATCCTCGAGGACATGGGCCACAAGTGGGCCGAGGCCTCCGGCGGCACCGTGAAGCTCCGCATCTACCCGGGCGGCGTCGCGGGCAACGAAGGCGACATGGTGCGCAAGATCGGCGTGGGGCAGCTGCAGGCCGCCTCGCTCACCACGGTTGGCATCCACGACATCACGCCCGAGCCGCAGGCGCTCGACGTGCCGGGCCTCATCCGCACGCCCGCCGAGCTCGACTACGTGCTCGACCACATCCGCGGCCAGCTCGAGCAGGCGCTGTCGGCCAAGGGCTTCGTGGCCCTGACCTGGGCCGACGCCGGCATGGTGCGCTTCTTCTCCACCTTCCCGATGCCGAGCCCCGCCGACACGCGCAAGGGGAAGATCTGGACCTGGCAGGGCGACCCCGCGGCCGCCGAGGGCTGGCAGGCCATCGGCTTCGAGCCGGTGGTGCTCAGCTCGACCGACATCATCCCCTCGCTGCAGACGGGCATGATCAACGTCGTCTCCGAGCCTCCGCTGTACGCCTTCGCCTCGCGCACCTTCGACAAGGCGAACCACATGCTCGACCTCGACTGGAGCCTGCTCACGGGCGCCACCGTGGTGCGCAAGGAGACCTGGGACCGCATCCCGCCCGACGTGCAGGCGAAGCTCAAGGCCATCAGCGACCAGGCCGGCAAGGACCTGTCCGCCAAGGTCCAGCAGATGAATCTCGACGCCATCGACCAGATGAAGCAGCAGGGCCTCATCGTGGACGAGCCCACCAGCGTCGCCGCCTGGCGCAAGCTGGCCGAGAACGCCTGGTCCACGGTGCGCGGCAAGGTCGTCCCGGCAGCCCTGTTCGACCAGATCCAGCAGCTGGTCCAGGAATACCGGGCGAGCCACGGACAGTAGCGGCCCGAGGCGCGGCCCGCTATCATTCGAAGCCGGATGCCGAAGAGCGCCACAGCCAGGCGGGTCGCCGGCAAGGAGGCGGTCCCCTACGCGGAGACGCTGCTCCCGACGCGCCGCGGCGAATTCCGGCTGCTCGTCTTCCAGGAGCCCGGCAAGGCGCTGGAGCACGTGGCGCTCGTCCGCGGCGACCCCACCGGCCCCGAGGGCGCGCTCGTGCGCGTGCACTCCGAGTGCCTCACGGGCGAGGTCTTCGGCTCCCTGCGCTGCGACTGCCGCGACCAGCTCGACTGGGCGCTCGACCGCATCGCCCGCGAGGGCAAGGGCGTGCTCGTGTACCTGCGGCAGGAGGGGCGCGGCATCGGCCTCGGCAACAAGATCCGCGCCTACGCGCTGCAAGCGCAGGGGCTCGATACCTTCGACGCCAACCGCCGGCTCGGCTTCCCCGACGACCTGCGCCACTACGACTACGCCGCTGCCATCCTGCGCTACCTCGGGGTGGGGCCCATCGACCTGCTCACGAACAACCCGCGCAAGGTCGAGGAGCTCGGCCAGCACGGCATCGAGGTCCGCAGCCGCGTGGCCGTCCCGAGCCCGGTGACGCCGCACAACCACGGATACTTGCAGGCGAAAAAGCGCCGCAGCGGCCACCTGATCGACCTCTGACGGCTCTGCAGCGATAAGGCAAGGTGGGTGCGTCGACGCCGCGGGGCGGTGCGTCGACGCCGCAAGGCAGTGCGTCGACGCCGCAGGGCACTGCGTCGACGCCGCAAGACAGTGCGTCGACGCCGCAAGGCAGTGCGTCGACGCCGCAAGGCAGT
>DATJNL010000043.1:0-8336 GCA_035508175.1 Myxococcales bacterium | reverse complement strand
CGATGCCCATGTGTCGCCAGGTCATTCCTCTGCTGCTGGCCGTCGCACCGCTCCTGGGCGGCGCCCAGGGGGGGTGCGGCCTGGCAGCCCCCGCCGCCAACGTCGAAGAGGGTCCCGGCACGCCGGCCACTGGCATCAGCTGGACCGGCGTGGACAGCCGCCCGTACGCCGTCGGGACCACCGCCACTCTCAGCTTCGAGGCGTCGGGGCTAGGCGATTGCTGCAGCCTGGGCTACACCGTGTCCAGCACCGCCCCGGAGGTCATCGGCGTGACGGACCTGGGCAATCAAACGGTGCAGGTCCAGGCGCTGGGGGAAGGCGCGGCGACCATCCAGATCAACGCCCTCGTCGATGGCGTGCTGGTCGGGGAGTTGCCCCTGACCGCGAAGCAGCCGGCCACGGTCATCTTCGGCGACCCTTCCCACCTCGCCGCGGGAATCGAGGGTGACACCGATCTCCCACCCCAGTTCTCGCTCGTCCAAGGCAGCCAGCAGATCGTCCAGGCCGTCATCGAGGACGCAGCGGGCGATCCCCTCGCGTCGCAGGGCCTCGCGAGCTGCGCCTCCTCGGCCGGCCTCACGGTGTCCAAGGAGGAGCCCGAAAAGATAGTCATGGAAGGTCTACTGGCGACCGAGGGCTCGAACCTGACGTGTGGGCTGACCGCCAATCCAGCCACCGACATCGTCTACGAAGTTCGGGTCGTCGCCGCGGCTCAGAACGCCACCTTCGAGAAGCGCACCACGGCCGACGGCAGCGTGATCGCGCTGGTCAACGCGTGGGACGAGAACAACGATGAAACGTTCGGCGTGGGCGCGTGGATCTTCTTGCTCGATGGCGCCGACACCGGGACGCCGCTCGGTGCCTCCGCAGTGTCGCTGACGTTTCCGACCCAGACAGCGCCGGGCACCGAGACGTTGATCGCCCTTTCGGAGACAGGTTCGCTCACGGCGACGACGTCGGTCCCCTGACGTAGCCAACCCTCCCTAGATGGGCTAAAAGCCTGCACGACCCTGCGCGCGGCGCGAGGAGGCTCGAGCACGTCGATGGCGAACGTTCTTCGCACCTGTCTGCTTTCGGTGGTCCTCGCCTCAGCGGCCTCTTTGGCCGACGAGGCCACGGCACCGCCGGCGTGGGGCGCGTGCCCCGAACGGCCCGAAGGAGAGCGGACGCCGCGGCCGTACTTGCTTGGCCGCTACGAGAACGGCATCGCGGTGTTCGAGGCGGAGAGCTCGGGCAGCGCGCTGCTCGCGCACCTCTGGGCGCACTCCGAGCCTGGCGGCAGCGCGATCAGCTGGCCGGGCGGGAGGCCGGGCGTGCGGCACCTGACGGACCCCAAGCAATTCGGTGAGGCTGCGGTCGCCGCCCAGGCCGGCCGCATCTACCTGTGGACGGCCGCGAATGGCTGGAACGGTGGGGACTCCGAGAACGTCACTTCCGTCGAGCTGGCCAAGAGCCTTTGCGACGCCCGGGATCTCGTCGTCTACGTCGTGACCAAGGCGCCCGCCGGCTCCGGCTTCGCGCTCGCCTCCTTGGTCCCACCACCCGAGAGCTCCGACGTGCCGCCCGCTGATACGCCCGACACGGCACGGCCGGTGATGAGCCGTATCTACACGAGCGTCGTGAATGCACTGGAAAAGGGCGTGCGGGCCCAGAAGCTCGCGCCCGCCTCCCTCGCGGTCAACGTGTTCCCTGGCAAATTCAGCGAGGATGCGCTCCAGTACGCGGTCTCGCTGCGCTGGGGCAACGCCTTCGACGATCGCTTCAGCCTGCTCTATCTCGCCGACAAGGACGGAAACCTGGTCCGTCTCCTCGATCAACAGGAAGGCGGCGCCGGTGGCACCCTGGTCGAGGCCTCCGATGTCGACGGCGACGGCTATCTCGAGCTCTTCTACCAGGTCGCCACCCTGGACGGGTCGGCGGCTGCGCTGTGGTCGCTCAAGGGCGGCAAGATCCACGCGATCGTGCAGACCACGCCGGTCGGCGAGTAGCGCTCAGCGCCGCTTCCATACTTCGCAAGCGCCACGCCGCCACCAGCGCGACCAGCCGGCGGCGGCCAGTGCCGGGTCCGGAATCGAGGGCCCGCTCGGAAAGAGAAGGTGCGAGAACGCCCGATCGCGAAGGGCGGCCTGCACCTTCCCGTAACGAATGGGAACGTCTCGGTGCAGGTAGAAACGGCCGCCGGTGGCCCAGAAGTCGTCGGCCACGAGGAGACCGGTGAGTGAGGGATCTCGCCCCGCGGCGATCTCGGCGTCCACGATGTTCCTGTCGAGCGCGAAGGGGAGCAACACGCTCGCAGCCGCGAGGGACCAGGCCGCGTAGATGGGGCCGAGCCAGCGCAGTGCCGGCCTTCGGACGCGCCACCGCTCGAGGTCTCGAATGGCCTCGCCGGCGGAGCAGAGCGTGAGCAAGGGCAGGAGCGGCAAGAGAAAGCGCGGCTCCTTGTGGGGGTGCAACTCGACCGCCGCCAGGTAGCTGAAGAAGCAAGCGTGCGCGAGGCCCGGCCTGCGCAGGCTCTGTGCGAACGGATAGAGAAGTGGAAGCGGCGCCATCCCGGCGAAGATCCCGCCGTACCACCACCAGGGCTCGGCTCCGTAGCCTCGTACCGCGCCTCCCCCCGGCCGGTTGAAGGCGAGGTAGTGCCGAAGCGAGAAGAAGGCCTCCCCCCACGTCGCGCGGTCGAGCACGGCGAGCGCGCCGATGAGCAGCGCCAGCCCGACCACGAAGCCGGGGAGCGCGCGGGGACGACGCCAGAAGATCGCCCCTCCGAGGGGCAGCGCGAAGACCAGCGAGGGATAGCGGAGCAGGATCGCGAGGCCGAGAGCGGCGCCGGCCGACAGGGCGTCCCCGGAAACGTCCCGGCGGAGCGCGCGTGCGGTGAAGCACAGGCTCGCGAGCAACGCCGGAATGGCGAGCGCATCCCCGATCGTGCGCGCCGCGTAGATGGCGAAGCCTCCCCAGGTGGCGTGCAGCAGCCCGGCGAGCCAGGCCGCGCCTCGACCGTCGCGCTCCTCGACGTAGCGAAACAGAAAGAGCGTCCCGGACGCCTGCCAGGCCGCGCACAAAGCCCACAAGGGCAAGACCAGCAGCCGCGGGTCGCGGAGACCCAGCGCGCCGCCCAGGCGAAGCGGCCAGGCCAGCAAGCCGGGTACCAACCAGTTCCGCAGGCCGGCGACCCATTCCCACGCGACCTCGCCGGTTCCGAAGGCCAGCCGGTGCGCCGGCTCGAGCGCCTGGAAGATCTCATCCGGGTGCACGCGTCCGCGCGCCACCACCGCGACCCCCATGGCCACGACCCAACTGGCGCCGAACAAAGCCCACGGCGTGCGCGAAGCGGTCTCGTCCAGGCTTGCCACGGGCGCGCATTCTGCCCTCTCCGTGAGCGCCGAGCGAGGCCTTCACCCGCCGGTGCGCACGCCCCGGGGCCCGACCGGACCTTTTGACACCCTCCCGGCCCGACGGCTAACCTCCCGCGCCCAGTGAGCCTCGAGGGAAAGGTAGCGCTCGTGACCGGAGGTGGCCGCGGCATCGGCCGCGCCGTTGCGCTGCGCTTGGCCCGGGACGGCGCGCACGTCGCGGTCTGGGGTCGGCAGAAGGAGCCGCTCGAATCCGTTGCCGCCGAGATCACGAAGCTGTCGCGCAAAGCGGCGGTGGTCGTCTGCAACGTCGCCGATCCCGGAGCGGTAGGCATGGCCGTCGAAAGGACGCGCCGCGAGCTCGGCGCCGTCGACGTGCTGGTGGCCAACGCCGGCATCGCACCCTCGGCGCCCATCCTCAAAACCTCCCTCGCGACCTTCCGCGAGGTCCTCGACGTCAACCTCGTCGGGGCTTTCCTGTGCCTGCAGGCCGTGCTGCCCGAGATGGTGGAGCGCCGCTGGGGCCGCGTCGTCAACGTCGCCTCCACGGCCGCCAAGATCGGCGTTCCCTATACTGCCGCCTACTGCGCGAGCAAGCATGGCCTGCTCGGCCTCACGCGCGCCTCCGCGCTCGACGTGGCCGACAAAGGCGTGACCATCAACGCGGTCTGCCCGTCGTGGGTCGAGACCGACATGGTGGAGCGGGCCGTCGGCCGCATCGCCAAGGCCACGGGCAAGGGCCCGGACAGCGCCCGCGACGCGCTCCGCCGCATGAATCCCCAGGGGCGCTTCCTCACCCCCGAGGAAGTCGCGGACGTGGTGGCCTTCCTGTGCGGTCCCGGGGCCTCGGGCATCAACGGGCAGGCGTGGAGCGTGGACGGTGGCGAGGTGACGGCATGACCCCCGCGCTGCTCAATCCCCCCGCGCTCGGGAAGCCCCGCGGCTACTCGAACGGCGTCGTCGCCGAAGGGCGCTTCCTGTTCGTGGCCGGCCAGGTCGGCTGGGACGCCGAGCGCCGCTTCGCCGACGGCTTCGTCGCACAGTTCGACCGCGCGCTGGCCAACGCCCTCGAGGTCGTGCGGGCGGCGGGCGGCGCGCCCGATTCGATCTGCCGGCTCACGGTCTACGTGACCGACAAGCGCGCCTACCTGCTCGAGACTCTGGCGCTCGGCGAGGTGTGGCGCCGCCACCTCGGGCGCCACTTCCCCGCGATGACCCTGGTGCAGGTCGCCGCCCTGCTGGAAGACCAGGCGCTCGTCGAGCTCGAGGCCACCGCGTGCCTCCAGGAGCGGGCATGATCCAGCCCAAGGGTTTTCTCTACGCGGAGGAGGGCGGCGTCGCGACGATCACGCTGAACCGTCCCGACGTCCTCAACGCCCTCACCTTCCAGGTGTACGAGGAGCTGGCCGCCCTCTTCCCGGCGCTCGAGCAGCGCGAGGACGTTCGCGCGGTGCTGATCACCGGCGCCGGCAAGGGCTTCTGCTCCGGCGGGGACGTCGAGGACATCATCGGCAAGCTGTTCGAGCGCGACATGCCGGGTCTCCTCGCCTTCACGCGACTCACCTGCTCGGTCGTCCAGGGCATCCGGGCCCTGCGCAAGCCGGTCGTGGCCGCGCTCAATGGTACGGTGGCGGGCGCCGGCGCGGCCATTGCGCTCGCGTGCGACGTCCGTATCGCCGCGCCGACCGCGAAGATCGGCTTCTTGTTCGTCCGCGTCGGCCTCGCCGGGGCGGACATGGGTGCGGCGTTCCTGTTGCCCAAGGTCGTCGGGCTCGGCAAGGCCACCGAGCTCCTCATGACCGGCGACGTGATCCCGGCCGAGGAGGCGCTGAGCATCGGCCTCTACAACCGCGTCGTGCCGCAGGAGCAGCTCGCCCCCGAAGCCCTGGCGCTGGCCAAGCGACTCGCGGCGGGCCCCTCCTTCGCGCTCGGCTGCACCAAAGAGCTGCTGAACGAGGAGCTTTCGACCGACCTGTCCGCCGCGCTCGGCAACGAGGCGCGCGCCCAGGCGGTTTGCATGCAGACGCACGACTTTCGGGAGGCCTACGAGGCCTTCCGCGAGAAACGCCCAGCCCGCTTTCAAGGGAGGTAGCCCGTGGAATCGCCCTTTCTCACCGCTGAGCACATCCGCCTCGCCGCCGAGGCCTGGGCCTTCGCTCGCGACAGCGTCGCCCCGACGGCCGCCGCGGAGGAATCCAGCGGCGAGGAGGACGGCGACGCACTGGCGCGCCGCTTCATCCAGCGCATGGCGGAAGGCGGCCTGCTGCGCCACTGCGTCCCCCAGGCCTTCGGCGGCGCCGCCGAACTGGTGAGCATCCGGGCCCTGTGCCTGATCCGCGAGGCGCTCGCCTACGCCTCGGGGCTGTGCGACGCGATGTTCGCGCTGCAGGGGCTGGGCTCCGGGCCGATCACCTTCTTCGGCGACGACGCGCAGCGATCGGCGTGGCTGCCGAAGGTCGCCGAGGGCAAGGCCATCGCCGCCTTCGCGCTCACCGAGCCGAACGCCGGCTCGGACCTCGGCGCCATCGCCACCGAGGCGCGTCGGGAAAACGCCCACTATGTCCTCAACGGCACCAAGCGCTTCATCTCGAACGCCGGCATCGCCGACTTCTACGTGGTCTTCGCGCGCACCGGGCAGGACGGTGGCAAGGCGAAGCTGACGGCTTTCCTGGTACCCGCCGACAACCCGGGCCTGCGCGTCCAGGAGCGGCTCGAACTCATGGCGGCGCACCCGATCGGCGAGATCGGCCTGGAGGGCTGCCGGGTGCCGCGTTCGGCCGTCATCGGGGGCGAGGGCCACGGCCTGGCGGTGGCCCTCGCTACGCTCGACGCGTTCCGGCCCACGGTGGGCGCGGCGGCCATTGGCCTCGCCCGTCGCGCCCTGGACGAGACCCTCGACCACGTGTCGGAGCGCGTGCAGTTCGGCAAGCCGCTCTCGGAGCAACAAGGCGTGCAGTTCATGCTCGCGGACATGGCCACGGAGCTCGACGCGGCGCGGCTGCTCGTTTACCGCGCGGCCTACCGCAAGGACATGGGACAGCCGCGCATCACGCTCGAGTCCGCGATGGCCAAGTCCTATGCCACCGAAGCGGCCCAGCGCGTGGTCGACAAGGCCGTGCAGCTCCACGGCGGCAACGGCGTGGTGCGCGGGTACGAGGTCGAGCGGCTCTACCGCGAGGTCCGCGCCCTGCGCATCTACGAGGGCGCCACCGAGGTCCAGAAGGTCATCGTCGCCCGGGAGGTGCTGCGCCACCACCTCGGCAAGGAGCAGGAGGAGTAGCCGATGGCCCGCGACGTCGAGACACCCGCCCAGATCCCCACGCCCGAGTACCGGGCGATGCTCCTGCAGCTCATCGAGAGCCAGGCCTACCGCGAGCTGATGGCGGCCCAGCTCTTCGGCCACGCCCTCAAGCACGTGCCGGGCGTGCAGAACAAGATGATGATCGCCGAGCACCTGGTGGAGGAGCTCGAGCACTACGAGTGCACCGTGTTCCTCTATGAAGGCCTCGGCGGCGACGTGGAGGCCGCGATCCAGAGCAAGCTCTCGCGCGTGCCTTACGCCGAGACGTGGGAAGAGCTCGCCATGGTGCAGTTCCTCTACGACCAGGCCGGCTTCTGGCACCTGCGCGAGTACGAGAAGTGCAGCTACGTGCCCTACCGGAAGATCATCGGCAAGATCCTCGAGGAGGAGGCCGGCCACGAGGGCTTCGGAGAGAAGATGCTGCGCCAGTGGTGCCAGACGCCCGCCAACCGCGCGCGCGCCCAGGCGCTCTTCGAGAAGTGGCTGCCCATCTCGCTCTATTCGTTCGGTCGCCCTGGCGGCAAGGGCAACCAGGCGGCGATGGAGATGGGGCTCAAGTCGCGCGACAGCGGCGCGGTGATGCAAGATTTCCTGAACCAGCTCAAGCCGGCGATGCGCGCCTGCGGCCTCACGTTCCCGCCCCGCGAGCGCCTCGACGTCGAGCTGCCCGAGAAGATCGACCTCTCGCTGTAGGAGGCACCGATGCCCTGGCCCGACTGGCCCGCTGGCGCCGAGCCGGCGCGCTGCCCCGTCTACGTTCACAACGAGATCGCGATCCCGGCGGCGCCCGAGGCTGCCTGGCGCTGGCTCGTGCGCGCGGATCTGTGGCCCACCTGGTTCCCCGGCTGCAGGAACGTCCGCTTCGAGCGCGGCGGGCCCGAGCTGGCAGCGGGCGCCAAGGTCGCCTGGCGGATGCTGGGCGCCGACATCCGCGTGGAGGTCGTCCGCTGCGAGCCGCCCCGGCTCCTCGATTGGCGGGGCGGCGCTTCGGGGGTCCACGCATACCATTCGTGGCTGCTCGAGCCCCAGGGCCCAGGCACGCGGCTCGCGACCGACGAGACCGAGCGCGGCCCGCTGCCGTTCCTGCTGCGCTGGTACCTGCGCGGCGCGCTCCACCGCGCCCACCAGCAGTGGATCGAAGGGCTGGCCGCCGTCGCCAGCCGCGGCGCGCCTCCGCCGCCCGAGACCTAGGCTCTCGAACGCTGGGCGCGCATGGCCGTGAAGAAATCCGCGAGACCGCGGCCCGGCTCGGGGGCGAAGGCCTGCTGGGTCACGGCGAGCTCGTCGATGCGGTCGAGCCGAAAGTTGCGAAAGTCGCGCCTGAGCTCGCACCAGGCACCCAGCGACCAGGCCTGGCTCCAGAAGAAGAGGCCGAGCGGACGGACCTGCCGCCGGCTCTCGGCGGCGTCCCGGTCGAGGTAGCGGAAGGCGACCTTGCGACGGCTGCGGATGGCCGACCGTAGCAACGAGAGCCGGTCGGCGCCGTCCCGCTTGGGACGCAGGTTCACAGCGAAGGTCGCGCTCTCGGCGATGCGGTGCCTCAGCCGCTCGGGCAGCACCGCCTCCACCTTGGCGAGCACGCTCTGCGCGGCGCTGGCCAGCACCGGGTCGGCGCGGCTCGCGACGATGCGCGAGCCCAGCACCAGCGCCTCGATCTCGTCCTCGTCGAACATGAGCGGCGG
>DATJNL010000042.1:0-6045 GCA_035508175.1 Myxococcales bacterium | reverse complement strand
TGTCTTCTCCCACCGCCTGGAATTGAATTCCCGCCCGCGGGATGTCTTTTCCAACCGCCTGGAAAGGAGATCCCAGGCCCTGGAATTGAGCTCCCGCCCGCGGGATGTCTTCTCCCGCCGCCTGGAAAGGACATCCCGGGCCCTGGAATTCAATTCCAGCCCGCGGGATGTCTTTTCCCGCCGCCTGGAAAGGACATCCCGGGCCCGGGAATTCAATTCCCGCCCGCGGGATGTCTTTTCCAACCGCCAGGAAAGGACATCCCGGGCCCTGGAATTCAATTCCAGCTTGCGGGATGTCTTTTCCCGCCGCCTGGAAAGGACATCCCTGGCCCTGGAATTCAATTCCAGCTCGCGGGATGTCTTTTCCCGCCGCCTGGAAGGGACATCCCGGGCCCTGGAATTCAATTCCAGCTCGCGGGATGTCTTTTCCCGCTCGCTGGAAAAGTCATCCCGGGCCCTGGAATTGAATTCCCGCCCGCGGGATGTCTTTTCCCGCCCCCTGGAAAAGTCATCCCGGGCCCTGGAATCGACTTCCAGCCCGCGGGATGCCCGTTCCCGCGCGCTGGAAGAGGCGGTCCGGGCGCGGGAATGCAATTCCGGGGGCTCTGGAACTCGCGTCCCTACCGATGCCGCCCGTTGCCGCCGCCGGAACGCCCGCTGCCCCGGGGGATCCTCGCCAGGGAGCTCCACGACCCGCTGCTGCGCGAGGCCACGGGCTGGCTCTTCGCCTGCCGGTACCACGGATACACGTAGCCGCGCGGGTACGACGCGCCGGCCCACACGTAGCCGAAGGGCCACCAGCCGGCGAAGTACCAGGGCGCGACGATCCAGCGGTAGCCGGTCAGCGGAATGAAGACGAACACGTACGGCTGCGCGTCGGGCTGCGGGGCAGGAGGGCTCGCGTACGCGTCGCCTTGCGGGGCCCAGATCCAGCCCTGGTCCTCGGTGTACACCCAGTCCCCGGGGACGCCGTCCGGCGGGGCTTCGGCGCTGTCGGTGTCGGGAGCCTCGGCCGAGTCGTCTCCAGACGAAGGCGCGACGGAGGCCGTGGGGTCGGGACCCGGGGGCGGCGGCACGTCGGCGGGCGGGGGCGGCGGCGACTGGTCGGGCGCCGGCGGCGCGTCGGGTGGAAGCGGCTGACCCTCGTCGGCGTCGGCCCACTGCGCCAGCGCCACGCGGGGCACCGCGAGGGCGACGCAGGCTGCGACGAGAAGCCTCATGGCCTCGGTCCGGAAAGGAAGACGCCGCAGCGTGGCGCTGGTTTCACCCGCCGTCCTCCACGCCCGCGAGCGCGTGGCAGATGTCCCACAGCTTCCACAGCGGGGCAAACGTCACCTCGGCGATCGTCTCGAGGGGCGCGCCCGGCGGCAGCGGCACGCGGCCCACCCATTCGTCGCCCTCGACCGACATGCCCTCGCCACGCAGCCGCCCCTCGGCGGCACCGAGCGGCGCGCGCGGCGCGGCATAGCGCCCCATGAGCGGGTGCTCGGGCGAGAGGTCCACGCCGAGCCACGAGTTGCCGAGCGGCTCGATGAAGAGGAAGAAGCCCACGCGGTCCCAGTGCTCGCGCACCGCGGAGAGGCGCGCGCCGCGGTGCTTCCCCAGCTCCAGCGCCGCCCGCTTGGCCCACAGCTCGACGAGGGCGCGGGCCTTCTCGCGCACGCGCGCGGCGGCCACCACGGCGGCGGGATCGGTGGGGGCGAAGGCGGCCATCACTCCACCGTCAGCTCGATGGGCCAGTAGCTCTCGTGGTTGGCGAAGCTCGGCGCTTCGCCCGGGCCGAGCGCCGACGTGGCCTGCGAGTAGACGACGATCGTGATGGCGCTCCCCGCCGGGGTGCCCGCCGGCACGGTGACCTTCAGCTCGGCGTCGCCGTCGTTCTCGAGCGTGGTCTCCGAGAGCGCGAGCGTCGGCGCGAACGGCGTCGTCCCCTGCGCGCCGTAGAGGAGCTCCGTGCCGATCGTCCAGGGCGCGGACAGGGTGCCCGTGGCCCAGCCGAGGAGCACCACCTCGGTGGACGCTCCCGGCGCGAGGGCGAGCGAGGCCGGCTCGGGCGAGACGGAGAAGTACGGCGCGGTCGGCGAGGCGGGCACGCACGGATCGCCGCCCGCCGCGGCCGCGGCGTTCGACCAGCCGAGCGACACGGTGAAGTCGCCGTCGGTCTCGGAGAGCGGGAAGCAGAGGTCGGCGAGCTCGCCGCCCGCGCTGCCGGTGCCGAGGTTCCACGCGCTCGAGGCCGGGAGCTGGAAGGCCGGCGCGCTCGAAGGCAAGGGATCGGTCGACGCTTCGAGGAGCTCGTGGCTCGCGACGCCCTGCACCTCGGAGGCCACCGTGCCCGTGGTGGCGCTGGGGCAGGTGGGGATCACGGCGTAGGGGAACGGCGGCTGGCTGCTCAGGGACTCGCTGTGGTAGCCGCCCGCGAGCGTGCAGGAGATGACGAACTGGCTGTCGACGGTGACCGCGGTGCTGGCGGGCAGGTAGAGCATGTAGAGCGTCTGGGAAGTGGGCTTGGGCAGGGTGCCGTCGCCGATCCAGCTCGTGAGCTGGGCGTCGATGGTCGTGTCGTCGAGGGAGGTCGGCGCGTCCTCGGTCAGCTCGACGTTCGCGTTGGTGCCCCCGTCGAGGCCGTACTCTCCGCCCACCGCCCCGTGCCAGTCGGAGGTCACCGCCCAGGCATCGAAGGCCTCGTCGGTCGCGCGCAGGGGGTCGTTGGCGTAGGTGATGGTCACGAGCTGCACCGAGGTGAGCAGCGGGCCGCCGAGGTTGGCCACCTGGACCGGCGCGGTGTGGGGCGCGGTCTTGAAGCCGCCGCTCCCGCCGCAGGCCGCGAGGGCCGCGAGCAACGCCACACTCCATTGGAGCTTCGACGATCTCATGGGCGGCGGCGGCCCGAGGAGAGCCGCTCGCGCACCAGATAATAGACCCGCCGGTACAGGTCGGAGAAGTAGGTCGCCTGCGCGAAGGCGACCAGGAGGAAGGCGAAGGCCCAGAGGCTCTCCGACCGGTGGTAGAGCGCGGCGGGGTCGAAGGCCAGGGTGGGGTCGCGGTCGAAGATGTCGCGGTAGAAGATGTCGAAGGCGATGAGCACCGACAGCTCGTTGGCGAGCAGGCCCGCGCCGGCGCCGAAGCAGACGCACAGCGCGCGGCGCAGCTCCCGCCGGTAGGCGAAGGGCGCCGCCGCGCCGGTGCCGATGAGCAGGAACACGCCGCCCACGTAGAAGAGCCGGAGCAGCGGGAGGAGGGGGAGCCCCGCGGCGTGCAGCGCCCAGATGCCGAGGCGCGCCGCCGTCACCGCGGCCAGGAAGCCCGCCAGCACGAAGAACGGGAGCTCCCGCCGGTGCTCGACCACCAGCTCGCGGAAGGCCGCGCGGACGAGGCTCGCGAGCGAGCGCGGGTGGGCGGCCGCCCGGCGTTCGGCCTCCGGCAGTCCCGCGAGCGGAAGGCCGGCCCGCGCGGGGTCGAGCGCGCGCGCCAGCGCGTCGTCGGCCGAGGCGAGGCGGCCCGCGAGGAGGCGGGCGAAGTGGCGCGCCGCGGCGGGGTGGCGGGTCATCAGGGCGCGCACGCGGTCGCGGGGCAGCGCCAGCGCCTCGGTGGGCTCGAGCGCGGTGACGGTGGCGGAGCGGAGCGCGCCGGTGAGGAGCGCCACCTCGCCGAGCTCCTCGCCCGCGCCGACCTCGGAGAGCCGCTCCTCGCCCGCGAGGCTGCCGCGGCCCACGGACACGGCGGCCCGCCCGGAGAGCAGCAGCAGGAGCTCGTCGCCCGGCTCCAGCTCGCACAGGATGAGCTGCCCCGGCGCGTAGCGGCGGCGGGCCCCGTCGCGGAGGAGCTCCTCGCGCGCCTCGGGCGGCAGCACGCCCAGGAAGGACTGCGCGCGCGCGATCGCGCTCGAGGTCCTCACGCGGTGAGCCTGGCGAGCGCGCGCCCGGCGAGCGTCGCCCAGAAGCGGCGGAAGAGAAGGAGCTGCAGCAGCAGCGTGGCCGTGCCGGCCGCGGCGAGCAGCGAGAGCGGCTGGTAGTAGTTCGGGTCGAGGTTCCAGATGAGCGCCCACTCGTCGAAGACGAGGCCCGCGCCGAGGCCGAACACGGCCGACCAGAGCCGCGACAGCTCGCGCGCGCGGGGCAGGAGGTTGGCGACGCCGGCGAGGCACACGAGCACGAGGCCGTAATTGAAGTGGTGGAGGTGGACCGGGTTGGTCGACGCGCCGCGCACCAGCGCGAACAGGTGATCCTGCAGGTGCCAGTGCAGGATGGCGCGGACGGTGAGGCGCGCCCCGGCGAGCGCCGCGAGGAAGCCGAGCAGCATCCAGAACGCCGGCTCGCGGCCGCGGCGGACGATGGTCTCGCGGTAGACCGCGCTCGCCGCCCGGCGGGCCACCCGCGAGGCGCCCCGCAGGAGCCGGCCGCGCCGCGCCGAGAGCGCGCCCTCCAGCGCGCGGCCCGTCAGGCCGAGCGCCTCCACTTCGCCCAGCTCGCGCAGGAGGCCGTCCTTGAAGCGCAGCTCCTCGGCGATCGCCTCGCACACGGGCACGGCGGCAGCGGGGAACTCGTCGAGGAGCGCCTCGAGGCCGGCCACGTCGAGCCGGGCGATCACCGCTTCGGTGCGCGCCTCGAGCCGCGCGGGCGGGCCGCGGCCGATCGCCACCGCGACCTCACCCAGCCGGTCGCCGGGCCGCAGCAGATCCTCGCGCGCCGGCAGGTGCGGCAAGGGCGAGGTGCGCGCCGCGAGCGTGCCCGCGAGCACGAGGACCAGTTCGGGCGCCGCGAGCTCGAGGGCCTCGCCGGGCGGGAGCTCCTGGATCCGGAAGCGCCGGACGGCCCGGGCGATCTCGTCCGGGCGGAGGAGGGCGAGGAAGGGAAGCTCGCCGAGCGCGCGTTCGAGGCCCTCCCCCGTCACGCGGCTACTCGGTCTGGACGGTCAGCACGTAGGCGTCGTCGGGATCGCCGCCCGGCTGCCCCGCCACCTTCACGGTGGGGGCCGGGCGCACGGCGACGAGGTACACGCCCGGGTCGAGCTTGGCGTGGATCTCCTCGGGGAAGCCCGGCTTGCCGTGCTCGCTCGTGTTGATGAGCGAGCCCTCGGCGCGCGCGTCGCCGGCGGGAAGGGGGCCGCGCAGCTGGAGGGACAGCGGCACCTTCGCGACGCCCTGCAGCTTCACCACGGCGGCGACGCCGATGGGCTGGGCCGTGAGGTCGAGCCGGTACCAGTCGACGTCGCGGGTGGGGTACGCGTAGCCCTTCACGCTCTGGCCCACCTTGATCGGCGTGGCCTCGGCCGGCTCGTTGTTGGGCTCGCGCTCCCAGGTTCCGTCGTCGGGGGAGAGCGAGACGTCCAGCTCGTACGTGTCGGTGGGGTTCTCCTGATCGCGCACCCAGTGCGCGCCCACCTGGTGCGCGGCCGCCTCCACCTTGACGAAGTGGTCGCCCGCGGGAAGCGCGACGAGCGGGATGAACTCGGGCTCGCGCGGGCCGCCCTCGTTGACGCGCACGAGCAGCTTGTCGCGCTCCCGGGCCTTCACCGGCCGGTCCACGACCGACAGCTCGGTGTCGACGTGGTCGAGCGCGGAGAGCTTCGCGTGCAGCAGCGAGGGCGCGGCCACGTGCACGACGTAGTAGTCGACGTCGCCCTGCGGCGAGAGGTAGCCCACGCGCTTCGCGGTGATGGGTGTGGCCTGATCGACCGTGTCGTTGGGCTCGATCTCGAAGTTGGGCGGCGCCGCTTCCTTGTGCACCGAGAGCGTGTAGGGCGTGGTGGGCGCGGCCACGCGCTTGCCGTGGACGTAGCCGCTCTGCACCACGAGGTAGAGCGCGTGGACGCCGGGCAGGAGGCCGAGATCGCGCACCTGGATGGGGTCGCCGGGCTGCCGGCTGGCGAGCTCGCCGATCGGCCGCTGGTCCTGATCGAAGAGGTGCAGCTCGAGGCGGACGCCGGGGACGGCGGTGAGCTGGAGCTGGAGGAGGGCAGCCGGCTGGGCGTCGGGGGCGAGGGGAGCGGCGCCGGCGTCCGGAGCCAATGGCGGCTTCGGGGTCGCGGTAGGGGTAGGGGTAG
>DATJNL010000041.1:0-5803 GCA_035508175.1 Myxococcales bacterium | reverse complement strand
GTGGGCGCGGTGCCGGCGCTGCTCGGCCGCACCTCGCCCGCCCGGCTGTTCGCGGATCTCGCGGAGCAGCTCGTCCACCTCGGCTCGGGGGACGCGACGCAGGACGCGCTGAACGACGTCCTCGCGACCATGGCGTGCCATTCGGCAGTGCGCGCCCACGACCCGCTGGCGCCGGACGAGCTGCGCGCGCTCTTGCGCTCTCTGGACGGGATCGACTTCAAGGTCCGCTGTCCCCACGGCCGCCCCGTGGTCACGGAGATCCCGCTGGCCGAGCTCGAGCGGCGCGTCGATCGCCGCTAGAACGTCACCATCAGGGTCCCGGTGAAGCTCCAGATCAGCGAGTTCTGGAGCATGAAGCGATCGCCGGGGTTGTCGTAGCGGAAATCGAAGTTCGGGTTCTGCAGCTGCGACCCGACCGGCACGGGCTCCGCGCCGTTGCTGCCGACCGGGGCGTTGCCGAGGTTCTCCATGGTCAGCCAGTGGTCGGTGTCGTGCTCCAGCGAGCCATTCAAGAGGAGCATGAAGTACTTCGTGGGGCGCAGGTAGAGGCCCACCTGTCCGCCCAGCCGCGCGAAGTCCTGCTGGTAGGTCAGCGCCCGCACCAGGTCGGTCATCTCCGTGTAGGTCTCGGCCTCGCTGTGGTACTCCGTGATGAAGCGGAGGTCGAAGGCGACCTTCTGCTCCTCCTTCGGGTTCTCGTAAGCCACGAACTCCGACCCGAACCAGAAGCCGCCCACGTACACCGGCGTCGCCTGCGTGTTCCAGGCGTCCCAGTTGTAGGACGCCGACGCGCCGTCGGACGTGGTGTAGGTGCCCGACTGGAAGCAGTTGAGCCGCTCCTCGCCGCCCGCGTTGCCGGGCCCTTCGCCGGCCCCGCCGTAGGGGTTGTCGCAGTTGTCGTAGACGCCGCCCGACGCCCGCGGCAGGTCGGCGTAGACCTCGATGTACGGGTCGAGGACGCCGTAGCGCTTCGAGAGGGCCGTGTAGGGCTGGAAGTGGTGGAACTTGTCGCCCACGCCCGAGATCTGGCTGCCGGGGGCGCCGGGCCCGTAGCTCACGACGGACGGATCCCAGAGAGCGGCGGTGGGCGCCGTGTAGTCGAAGCCCACCAGCCAGGTGGGATCCGTGTCGTCGTCCTCCTCGTTGAACGGGGTCCAGGCGATGCCGATGCTCACGTTGCCGAGCACGAAACCGCCGCGGTCGCTCGTGAGCGGCTGCCCGTTGGCGCCGACGAGCGGAGCCGAGGCGAGCGCCGTGGGAGGCTGGAGGTTGGCGCACAACCCGGCGCCGTTGGGGATGCCTTCGGGACAGAGGCCGGGCGTCTTGTCGACCGTGACGTTGGTCTCGTTGGCGCCGCTGCCGGTCGCAAAGCCCCACGTCTGCTTGTCGTCGATGATGATCGGGATGTTGAAATGGAGCTCGAGGTGGTGCCAGATGCCGATGGCGCCGCGCAGGGGCATCGTCATCGTGGTGCGGTTGTAGGCCATCTCGTTGCCCACGACGAGGCCGCCCGAGGACTTGAACTCCTCGCGGCTGATGGTGGCGTTCTCCGACACGTAGCTGAAGCCGGGGGTGAGGTCGATCTCCACGGGCCATTCATCGGTCGCTGCCGTGGCGACGTGCGTGACCTGCGCGGCGAGGGCCGGGGAGGCGGCGAGAAGCAGGGAAAGAATCGCGGCGAGGCGCCGGATCATGGGGTCCCCTTCCACTCCGAAAACCCTAAGGAAAACCGAGTGCAGGCTACCAGGCGAGGGATCCCCCGTCAAGTAAGCGCCGGCGCTCAGGCTTCGTCGGCGGCCCGCTCCTCGGCGTCCCGCAGGCCCAGCTCTTTCATCTTCGTCTGCAGGGTCTTGCGGCTGATCTTGAGGCGGTCGGCGGCCTGGGTGACGTTGCCGCCCGTGTGCTGGAGCGCCTTCGTGATGAGCTCGCGCTCGAGCGCCTCGGCCGCGGTGCGGACGATGTCCTTGAGCGACGCGCCCTCGGGCAGCTCGGCAGGCACGAGACCCGCCGGGAGCGGCGCTTCTTCGCCCGCGGCCGGCCCGCCGGCCGGCTTGGTGGCGAGCGCTCGGTCCTTGAACTCCGCCGGCAGCTCCGCGGCGCGAATGGTCGGCCCGTCGGCGAAGAGCACGAGGCGCTCCATGAAGTTCTCGAGCTCCCGGATGTTTCCCGGCCACGGGTAGGACACCAGCAGGTCGATCACCGCCGGCTCCAGCCCCTGGACCTGGCGCTTGAGACGGGCGTTGTACTTCTCGCGAAAGTGCTCCACGAGGATCGGGATGTCGCTGCGCCGCTCGCGCAGCGGCGGCAGCTCGATCGGCACGACGTTCAGCCGGTAGTAGAGATCCTCGCGGAACTTGCCGGCCTCGATGTCCTTCTTGAGGTCGCGGTTCGTGGCGGCGACGAGGCGCACGTCCACCCGCTGGGTCTTGATCCCGCCGACGCGCTCGAACTCGCCCTCCTGCAGCACGCGCAGGAGCTTCACCTGGATCTCGGGCGGGATCTCCCCGATCTCGTCGAGAAAGAGCGTGCCCTGGTCCGCCAGCTCGAAGCGCCCCGGCTTCGCGGTCACGGCGCCGGTGAAGGCGCCTCGCTCGTAGCCGAAGAGCTCCGACTCGACGAGCTCCTTCGGGAGCGCGGCCAGGTTCACGCGGATGAAGGGGCGGCCGCGGCGCGACGAGAGATCGTGCAGGCGGTGGGCCACCAGCTCCTTCCCCGTGCCGCTCTCTCCCGTGATGAGCACGGTGGACGGGCTGTCGGCCACCTTCTCGATCAGCTCGAGCACCTTCTTCATCGCCGGCGACGCGCCCACCATCTGCGCGCGCCCCTTCTCGTCCGAGACCACGCTCGCGGCGCCGAGCTGGCTGGCGCGAGTCGCCTTGGCGATGGCTCGCTTCAGCTCCTCCTGCTCGAAGGGCTTCGTGATGTAGTCGAAGGCGCCGAGCTTCAAGGCCTCGACCGCGCTGTCGATGGTTCCGTGGGCGGTGATGACGATCACCGGGATCTCCGGGTGCGCGCCGAGCACCCAGCGCAGGAGCGAGAGGCCGTCCCGCCGCGGCATCACCAGATCCGTGACGACCACGTCGGCGCCGTCCTCCTCGATCGCGGCCACCGCGGCTTCGCCGTCCACGGCCGTCGCGACCTCGTACCCCTCGCGCTTGAGGGTGGCCGCGAGGACCTTGCGGAGGTTGGCCTCGTCGTCGACGATCAGGACGCGCGGGACGTGCGGCATCGGGCTGGAGGATGTACGCCAGCGCTACTCGGGGGTCAATCCGCGCCCCTCTCTGGTGGCACACGCGTGCGATTTTGTTAGACTGGTGCCGTCAAGGAGCGTGAGAACATGCGCCGGCTCTTCGTGTCACAGGAGCTGCTCGACCAGTGGGCCGGGCAGGGCAAGATCGAGCTCTCGGGGAACCACCTCAAGATCCTGTCGGAAAATCGCACCTTCCAGCTCCGTCCAGGCGCTCGCTTCCTGTCCCTGGCCGCCGGGCAGGACGCCAACAAGCTCGTCGGCAAGGTGAAGAGCGACGACCAGCTCCAGGATCTGGGGGGCGAGCTCTACATGAACTCCGTGCTCGTCGGAGAAGACGCCTACGACGTCCAGGCCGGCTTCCTCGCCGAGGTCGCCGATCCCCCCGCCGGCGCCTTCCCGGAGGAGCCACCGGCGCCTTCGGCCCCTGCCCAGCGAAGCCAGGGCCCCGGGATCACGGCCCTCGCCGAGCCGCTGCCGGCGGCGGCGAAGCCGGACGACGAGAAGGCGGCGCTGGCCAAGTTCCTGCTCGAGAACCTGACGTGAGTCATGCGCTGCTGGGCCTGGCGGCACTGGCCTACTGCGCAGCGGGCGTCGCCTACCTCTGGTACCTGATCCGGGCCGATCCCCCGGCCGCTCGCCTCGGCTTCTGGGGGCTGGCAGCCGGCCTGGTTCTCCACGGCACGGCCATCGCGCTCAAGATCGCAGGCCACGATTTCGTCCCCGCCATCAACGTGCGCGAGGGCCTGTCGCTCCTGGCGTGGCTGATGGGGTGCACCTACCTGATCCTCGATCAGAAGCTCCGGCTGCCGATCCTGGGGGCGTTCGTGCTGCCGCTCGTGCTGCTGATCGCGCTGCCGGCGCTGGCGGTGCCCATCCCGGACCGGCCGCTGCCGCGCGCGCTCGGGGCCGGGCTGCTGCCCTTCCACATCCTGACCGCCTTCCTCGGCTACGCGCTCTTCGCGGTGGCCTCGGGCGTGGGCAGCTGCTACCTGCTGCAGGAGCGGGAGCTCAAGGGCAAGGCGCACCTCTCGACGCTCTGGTCGAAGCTGCCCAGCCTCGAGGTGCTCGACCACCTGGGCAACCGGCTGGTGCTGTGGGGCTTCGCGCTCTTCACCTTCGCCATCGTCACCGGCGCGCTGGTCGCCAAGGGCACGTGGGGCAGCGTCTGGAGCTGGGAGCCGAACGAGGCCCTGGCGCTGGCCACCTGGGTCCTCTTCGCCGGCGTCATCCAGGCCCGGCAGATCTTCGGCTGGCAGGGCCGGCGCGCCGCCGTGCTGACCATGCTCGGCTTCCTGCTGGCGATGGGCAGCTTTCTCGGCCTCTCGCTCTGCCCGGTCGATCGCCACGGGGGCAGCTTCCAGTGATCGATCGACTGGTCCTCGTGGGCCTCTCGCACCAGACCGCCCCGCTCGCGGTGCGCGAGCGCCTCGCCCGGCTCGGCGACGACCTCGCGGCCACCCTGTCGTCGCTCAAGCGCCTGCCGGCGATCTCCGAGGGCATGGTGCTCTCGACGTGCAACCGCGTCGAGCTCTACGGCGCCGGCGAACCGGCGGCCCGCGTGGCCATCTCGCTGCGCGAGCTGCTGCGCAGCCAGGGGCTGGAGGGTCCGGGCGACGGCTACCTCTACGAGCGGCAGGGGGAGGACGCCGCCCGGCACCTCTTCCGCGTGGCGGCCTCCCTGGACTCGATGGTCGTGGGCGAGCCGCAGATCCTCGGTCAGCTGAAGGACGCCTTCCAGGCGGCGACGTCCGCAGGCGCCACCGGCGATTGCCTTCACCGCACGGTCGGACGCGCCTTCGCGGTGGCGAAGCGCGTGCGCACCGAGACCGAGGTCGGCCGCAGCGCGGTGTCCATGAGCAACGCCGCGGTGGAGCTCGCGCGGAAGATCTTCGCCTCGCTCGAGGGCAAGCGCGTTCTCTTGCTCGGCGCGGGCGAGATGGCCACGCTGGCCGCCCGACACCTGATCGCGCAGGGGATCGGTGAGCTGGTCATCGCGAACCGCTCGGAGGAGCGCGCCCGGCAGCTCGCGGGCGATCTGGGCCAGGGCATCGTGCGGCCGCTCGACGCGCTGCCGGGACTGCTGGCCGAGGCCGACGTGGTGCTGTCGGCGGTCGCTGCGGACGCGCCGCTGGTCACCCGCGACATGGTCGCCAGGGCCGTGAAGGCGCGGCGCTTCCGCCCGCTCTTCCTGGTGGATCTCGCGGTGCCGCGCTCGATCGAACCGGCTGCCGGTGGCCTCGCCAACGTGTACCTGAAGGACGTCGACGACATCGGCGCGGCGGTGCAGCAGAACACCGAGCGCCGCCTCGGCGAGGCCCAGCGCGCCGAGGCCATCATCGACGCCGAGCTGCGCGAGCTGGCCCGAACCCTGCGGGGGCGGTCCGCGGTCCCGGTGCTGGCCGACCTGCGCCGCATGGGCGACGCCGTGGCGGAGCTGGAGGCCCAGCGCACGCTGGCGCAGATCGGCAGCGCCCTCGACGAGCGGCAGCGCGAGTCCGTCGCGGCGATGGCGCGCGCCATCGTCAACAAGCTCCTGCAACAGCCGACCACGCG
>DATJNL010000040.1:0-14025 GCA_035508175.1 Myxococcales bacterium | reverse complement strand
CCTCACCCGGCCTCTCCCCCGCTGGGGGAGAGGGGATCTTCACCCGGCGGTCGGGGTCGCGGTCGGGGTCGCGGTCGGGGTCGCGGTCGAGGGTCGCGGTCGAGGGTCGCGGTCGAGGGTCGGGGTCGAGGGTCGCGGTCGGGGTTCAGAGCGTCATCAGATACGCCAGGAGATCGTTCCTCTCCTTGTCCCCTAGCCCCAGCGCGTTCCCGTGCGGCCGCTTCCCCTTCGTCTCCAGCACCGCGCGCGCCGGAAAGCGCGTCGCCACCGTGAGCTTCCCGGCCGCGTCCACCCCGAAGCCCGCGGTGCACGAGCTCAGCATCGGGAAGATGGCCCAGCTCCCCACGAGCGAGGGAATCTCCTCACCGTCGGGGACGGGGTCCTGCCACTTCTGCCGCAGCGGAAAGTACTTCGGCGTCCCCACGTCGAGATAGCGGCCGCGCGTCGCCGGATCCTGATCGGTCGTGAACTCCGGTGCGGGGTGGCAGGCCGCGCACGCGGCCTTGCCGAAGAAGAGCCCCACGCCGGCGCGCGGATCTCCCGTCTTCCCGTCGGGCAGCACGAGCGACGGCGGCGGCGTGCCGTCCGGCTGCACGAACGGGTTCGGCGGAAAGGCGAGCTCCTTCGCATAGAGCGCGAGGCGCCGCACCTCTTCCGGCGCCATCACCGGGTTGTGGTAGCGGTTGCGCGTCCCCACCGTGGCCGCCGTCTGCTCGAGCGTGAAATCGCTCGCGGGGCTGAAGTAGGGCGGCGTGTCGCGCGAGCCCAGGATGCTCGGCGAGCGGTAGATGCGCATGGGGTCCGTCTTCGCGAACAGCGCGTTCCCGGGGCCGCCCTCCACGTGGCAGCTGTCGCAGCTCATGCCGGTGCGGCCCATGTCGGCGAAGTAGAGGATCTGCCCGAGCCGCCGCTCGCGCTGGGCGAGCGTGTCCACGACCGGCAGCTGCTTCACGAGCTTCGCCTTCCCGCGCGCGCGCACGTCGATCACCGCGAGCGTGCCGGTGAAGCGGTCGAGGGCATAGAGCGTGTCCCCCTTCGCGTCGAGCGCGAGCGCCTGCGGCCCCGAGTGCAGCGACACGCCCGCGCGGTGCTGCACCCCGAGGTCGCCCGGCGGCCGCACGAGCGGAAAGCCATCCGGCGGCGGGATGGCGAT
Organism: Myxococcales bacterium; assembly: GCA_035508175.1. GTDB lineage: Bacteria > Myxococcota > Myxococcia > Myxococcales > JAKAPL01 > DATJNL01. The sequence continues at coordinate 12,872 of DATJNL010000040.1, read as the reverse complement.
CGCCTGCACCACGCTCCCCAGCGCCGCGGCGTCGCTCGCGGCCAGCTTCTTCGCGTCGAGCACGCGCACCACGCCCAGCGAGACGTCCGCGGCATAGAGCAGCCCTCGCGCGTCGTCGAGCGCGAGCGCCTGCGTGGTGCCCGCGCCGAAGCCCACGTGGCGCAGGTAGGCGCCCTTGGCCGGATCGAGCACCGCGACGCCGCTGTTCGCGGAGACCTCCTGCCGCTGCGGGTTCGGCCCCAGGTTCGGCCCGGTGCTCGCGAGGAAGAGCCGCTTCAGCCTGGGCGACCACGCGAGCGCGCGGGTCGTGCCGCCGTTCATCACGTATTGCGAGAGGCCCTTGGTGCCGCCGCTCAAGATCGGCGTCCCCGGCCCCGGCGCGATGACGCCCTTCGACGCGCCGGTCTTCGGATCGAGCAGCTCCACCTGTCCGCTGTCGCGGCAGCCCACCGCCACCACGTCGCCCGCGACGGCGATGGGGCCGGGCCCCGGCGAGACGGCGGCGCGCCAGCGCTCGCGCCCCGAGGGCAGCTCGAGCGCGACGACCTCGTGGCGATCCTCGTCGGCGAGGTAGGCGGCGTCGCGATCGACCGCGATGCCGGCGATCCCGGGCGGCGCCGGCAGCACGTGCCGCTCGTCGCGGTCGAAGAGCCAGAGCTCGGGCGCGAAGCGATGGCCCACCAGCGTCCACGGCCGGCCCTTCGGGTCGGTCCACACGGCGAGCGCCGAGGGCCCGTCGCCGCCCGGCAGCGGCAGCGCGATCCCGCCGCTGGGCTTGAGCGCGAAGAGCGCGTCGGTGGTCGAGGAGGCCGCGACCAGCTCGCCGCCTCCGAGCCAGACCAGCGCGCGCAGGTCCGGGAAGCCCGCGTCGTTCACGAGGGTGAGCACGGCGCGCCCCGGCACGAACGCGCCCCAAGCCGCGCGCAGCCGCGCCTCCACGACCACCTCGACCTGCGCGGCGTCGAGCTTCAGCGTGGACGGCAGCCGCGTGTACGCGTGCTCCGGATCGATCGCGACGAGGGGGAGATCGATGGCGAGCGGCGCGCCGAGCCAGAGCTTCATGCCGGTGGCGAGGCCCTCGCCGTACACGGCGAGGGGAGCGGCCGTCTGGTCGGTCACGAGCCGCGGGCCGACGTCGAGGAGCTTCGGGGTCGAGGTCGCGGTCGGGGTCGAGGTCGGGGTCGCGGTCGGGGTCGCGGTCCGGGTCGGGGTCGGGGTCGGGGCGCACGCCGCCACCCCCAGCACCACCCACATCGCCCCGCGCGCGCTTGTCAGGCCCATGTGCCCATAGGATACTTCCTTTCGCGTGCGGAAACGTCCTCCCACTCCACGCTCGCGCAAGCCCCGCGAAGGCGAGCACAACCGCCGCGTCTTCTTCCAGCGGCTCGCCGTCTTCGGCGGCGGCACCTACGTGCTCGCGTGCAAACCCACGGCGAAGGCGCCCGCCGCGCCGGCGCAGACCGTCCGGCCGGGCTGGATCGCGAAGACCCTCACCTCCTCCCACCAGACCTTCACCGACGCGGAATACGAGGTCATGTCCGCCGCGGTCGAGCGCATCCTGCCCCGCGACCAGGACCCCGGGGCGATCGACGTGGGCGTGCCGGTGTACATCGACCGCATGCTGACGAGCCCCGAGCTGCACGAGATGCACGACGTGGTGCTCGGCGGCCTCGCGGCGCTCGAGAAGCGCGCCGAGGTGAGCTACCACAAGCGCTTCCCCGAGCTCGCCCCGGAGGAGCAGGACAAGCTGCTCGCCGAGTTTCGCAGCGCGCCCGACGGCAGCGGCCGCCAGCACTTCTTCGACATGCTGTTCAGCCTCACCATGGAGGGCTTCTTCGGCGACCCCTCCTACGGCGGGAACAAGAACCGCGAGGGCTGGGCGCTCGTGAACTTCGACACCTCGATGCCACCGGGCTACGACCCCATGCCCGGCATGAAGCACTAGATGGCGCTGCCCCAGGTCGAGATCTGCATCGTGGGCTCGGGTGCGGGCGGCGCGCCGATGGCGCTGGAGCTGGGCAAGGCGGGCTTCCAGGTGGTCGTGCTCGAGAAGGGTCCCGACTACAAGCTCACCGACTACGTGCACGACGAGATCCTCAACAGCCGGCGCGACTTCTTCCAGCCCTTCCCCTGGGACGAGCCGCACCTCATCCGCTACCACAAGCAGGACGAGTACGAGCGCAGCAACGCGGGCTGGCTCGCCTCCTGCGTGGGCGGCGGCACGGTGCACATGAGCGGCCTCTTCTACCGGATGAAGCCGATCGACTTCCGGCTCAAGAGCGAGCTCGGCGGCCTGCCGGGCGCGAACATCGTAGACTGGCCCATCTCGTACGAGGAGCTGTCGCCCTATTACGACCGCGCCGAGGAGGAGCTCGGCGTCTCCGGCGTCGCGACGCCCCACCCGTTCGCGGAGCCGCGCCGCAAGCCCTTCCCGCTGCCGCCCACCGACGAGCACCCGATGGCGAAGGAGATCGACCGCGTCGCCGCGACGCTCGGCTACCACACCTTCCCCACCGCGCGCGGCATCGTGAGCCGGCCCTACCACGGCCGTCCGGCGTGCACCTACTGCGCGATGTGCGGCAGCTACGGCTGCGAGGTGGGCGCGAAGGGCGTGCAGACGTCGATCATCGCGGGGGCGCGCGCCACCGGCCACGTCGAGATCCGGCCCCACTGCATGGCCCGCTCCATCGAGGTGGACGGCAAGGGGCGCGCGAAGAGCGTCGTGTACGAGGGGGCCGACGGCAAGATCGTCGAGCAGCCCGCGAAGCTCGTGATCGTCTCCTGCACCGCCATCGAGAGCGCGCGGCTGCTCCTGAACTCGAAGTCCTCGCGCTTCCCGAACGGCCTCGCGAACGGCAACGGCCAGGTGGGCCGCAACCTCGTGTTCAGCTCGTTCGGCAAGTCGCACGCGCACTTCCGCATCAAGGCGCGCAAGGCGAGCTGGCCCTGGCTCGCCGACCGCGCGCCCTTCGTGAACCGCAGCCTGCAAGACTTCTACGTGGCGCCCCCCGAGGCGAAGCTGCCGTACCGCAAGGCGGGCACGCTCGGCTACCTGTGGACGCACCCGAACCCCATCTTCGCCGCGATCGACATGGCCGGCGACGGCAAGCACCGCATGTTCGGCAAGATGCTCAAGGACAAGCTGCGCGAGTACGGCGACACCAAGATCCTCGAGTACGAGATCTACGCGGAGTTCCTGCCGACGGACGGCACCAAGGTGGAGGTGGACCCCGCCACCCACGACAAGTACGGCCTGCCCGCGGCGAAGATCTCCATCGACCGCCACCCCGCCGACCTCGCCGCCATCGAGTACCTGATGGACAAGGGCGACGCGCTGCTGAAGGCGATGAAGCCCGACCACTTCTTCCGGCACACCGTGCGCGGCACGACCACCATCCTGCAGGGCGGCACCTGCCGCATGGGCAAGGACCCCGCGACCTCGGTGCTCGACAAGGACTGCCGCTCGCACGAGGTCGACAACCTGTACGTCGTGGACGGCAGCTTCCTGCCCTCGAGCGGCGGGATCCCGCTGACGCTGACGATCGTCGCGAACTCGTTCCGCGTCGCCGACGCGCTCGTGCGCAAGCTGAAGCGGACCTGAGCCGCCGGCGCGGGCTCAGCGGCAGGCGGTCTGCGCGATGAGGCGGCGGTGCTCGGGGATGTGCGCGGCCGGGTCCATGCCGTGCGCCACGAAGCTGAGCGAGACCCGCTGGATGGCCGGGCCGGCCGGGTGGCGGTCGGCCCAGTCGCGGCAGAGCCAGTTGGCCGTCGCCTCGCGCGCCTCGAGCGTGGTCTTCCACTGCGCCGAGCCGTAGGGCCACTCGGTCACCAGGTTCGCGTAGAAGTGGCGCCAGCGCGTGTTGCGGAAGGTGGTCGAGATCACGTCCGGCCGCCGCCACGTCACCGGGCCGTCGTGCGCGAAGAGGTCGACGGTGCGGCCGTCCCCGAGCCGCGCCTCGGCCACGAAGTAGCCGTCGGTGACGTTCTTGGCGTCGCGCGGCGCGAAGACCACCCAGTACTGCCCGAGGCCCAGCGCCTCGGTGACGTGGTGCAGCCACGGCGGCGACAGCGGCTCGCGGCGGTGCGTGTCGACCACGTACAGCGTCGCGAGGCAGAGCAGCGGCAGCGCCGCGAGCGCCGGCCAGCGCGGGCCGGGCGCCGGGGCCTCGCCCGCGGGCACCCGCCGCCAGACCTCCGCGGGCAGGAAGAGCCACCAGGTGGCCGCGGAGACCAGCGGGAAGATCGACAGCCGCATGAAGAGGCCGAACGAGAGGTGCAGCGCCGTGCCCAGCACCACCGCGAGCAGCCGGAGCTGCGTCCGCCGCCAGGGCACGAGGAGCAGGATCGGCAAGAGCAGCTCGACGGCCATGACACCCCAGCTCGCGAGGTGCAGCAGGCCCGGGAACCCGAGCAGCCACTGCCCCGCGCGCGTCTCGTAGCGGCCGAGCTGCAGCGCGCGCACGATGCCGTTGCCGGACGTCCACCAGGCGGACTGGAGCTTGCCGACGACCGAGGAGCCGTAGACGATCGCGAGCTGCCCCGCGAGCCCGACCGCCCGCAGGCCGGAGACGCGATGGCCGGCAGACGCCGTCTCCCCTTCCAGGGCCAAGGGGACCCGGCGCCGCGCGTCCAGGGACCACGCCCGGCCGAGCGGGACGAAGAGGCAGAACACCAGCACCACCCGCAGGAGGTCGTCCTGCCCGTCGTGCAGGAACGGGTTGCGCGCCTGCACCGAATTCGCGAGGAGCGCGCAGGCGAGCGTGGCGGCCCAGCTGTGCCAGCCCACGAGCAGCGCGAGGCCCGCGAGCGCCGAGAGGGCGAAGAGACAGGCCTCGAAGCCCCAGGTGCCCGAGAGCCCGTGCAGCGACCAGGCGAAGGACCAGTCGAAGATCGAGAAGTCCGCGCGGGGCAGCACGCCCGCGTCGGTGTAATGCGCGGTGAGGTCGCTCGCGCGCAAGGCGAGGTCGTAGAGCAGCGCGAGCGCGAGCCCGATGCGGCCGAGCGCGAGGCTGCGCGCGTCGAGCTCGAGCTGCCGATCGAGGTAGCGCGTGAGCGGCATCGCCGTGCCTCGGTTGTACCGCGCCGGCCCGGCGGCGTCATGGCCTCCCCGCGCGCGCCACCCGCGGCCCCAACTGGCGTACAATGGCGGCATGAAGATCCTCGCTCCCCTCGCCGCGCTCGCGCTCCTCGGCGCTTCCTCCTGTTGCAGCGGCGGCGGGGGAACGGGCGGCAGCGGCTCGAGCGGCGGCAGCGCCGGCGGCACGAGCGGCGGCGCGGCCTGGGACATCGTCGCGCTCGATGCCTCGCCCGACGCCGGCAGCGCGCTCGACGACCTCGCGCTCGCCGTGGGCCCGGGCGACGTCGTGGGCGTCGCTTACCTGCAGGACAGCCTCCAGGCCTCCGACGCGGGCGACGACTGGTACGACGTCCGCTACGTGCAGTGGGCCGCGGGCACGGCCGGCCAGCCCCAGGAGATCGATCGCGTGCACGCCGACGACCTCTTCGGCATCGCCCTCGCGTTCGCGCCCGGCGGCACGCCCTCGGTGGCCTACCTCGGCGGTGCGCCCTACGGCGGCGCGCAGGGCGCCTCGCACTTCTGGTACGAGAGCTCGGCGATGGTCGCGACGCAGGCGGGTGGGAGCTGGACGGCGCAGCCCGCCGACGACGGGCTCAACGATCCCGACGGCCCCACGCAGATGGGGCCGAGCGGAAGCTGCAGCGCGTCGAGCTGCCCCGCGCAGGGCTGCTGCTCGCCGTACCCGGGCACGGGCCCGTCGGTCGTGGGCCTCTACTCGGCGCTGGGCTTCGACAGCCACGGCACCGCCTACGACTACTTCCGCGACATCGGCACGGGCGAGTGCGATTCGGGCTCCGCGACGCCCTGCGGCGCCTCGCGCATCGACGGCGAGGTGGGCGGCCCCGGCGACTGGACGCTCGAGTGGGCCTTCCTGGGCAACACCTGGCAGAACGACGGCGTGACCGTGAACGGCCTGGGTGCACACCTGCACCTCGTGATGGCGAACGACGTGCCGGCGCTCGTCACCGACGATTTCGGCGACGGCCCGGGCGCCCAGAGCGGCGGACAGAACGTCGACTTCCTCACGCGCCTCGGCCCGAACCACTGGAGCGTGCCCCAGCAGATCATCTCCGCCGGCGACACGCAGGCCGGCCCCTCGCTCGCGTGGGACCCGACGTACGGCTACGCCGTGGCGGTGCAGAACCTCGAGCTTCACCAGCTCCTCTTCACCTCTTCCCCCGACGGCGTGACCTGGCCGGCGCAGCCTTCGGACCTCGCCGGCGACAGCGGCGGCTGGTACCCGTCCGTGGCGATCAGCCCGGTCACGCACCAGCCCTCCATCGCGGACTTGTTCTGCTCGACGCAGCCGGGGGCCTCGGCGCTCGCGCAATGCCCCGCCGACGAGCGTTTCCTGGAGCTGCGCTCGCTGCAGGGCGCGTCGTGGGCCGCGCCCGTGACCGTCGACCCGGCGGGAGGCTTCCTGCCGAAGCTCGGCTTCCTGTCCACCGGCAAGCGGGTCGTCGCCTACCGGCAGCTGTACGGCCAGGGCAAGGTGGGGGCCCTGGTGCTGGCCGTCGAGCATTGAGAGACGGGGCGCGGCCCCTCCCCCGTCCGGCCTGCCCCGGGGTAGAATGCCTCCATGCGAACGATCGGAACGGTGGTGACCGCCCTGGCGATTGCGGCCGGCTGCTGCGCGCTCGACTGCGGCGGGGGCGGCGGCGGCACGAACGGGACGACCTCGAGCGGCGGCAACCCCGGCGGGAACAACGGCGGCTGCGGCGCGCCGCTGAAGTGGAACCTCGTGACGCTCGACGGCACCGCGGACGGCGGCAGCGCGCTCGACGACCTCGAGATAGCCGTCGGCCCGAACGACGTGGTGGGCGTCGGCTACCTGCAAGACACGACCAACGGGGCCGCCACCGGCCAGGACGCCGGCACCTACGACGTGCGCTACGTGCAGTACGACAGCGCGAGCGGGACGGCCAGCCAGCCCCAGCTCATCGACCAGATCCAGAACACGTACGGCGTGAGCGTCGCCATCTCGCCGTCCGGCCAGCCCGCGGTCGCCTACCTCGGCGGGCCGCCCTATGGCGGCGCGGGCGCGGGCGCGTCGCACTACTGGTACAACAGCGCGGCCATCGTGCAGTACCAGAACGCCGGGGGCGCCGCGTGGACCTCGCAGACCGCCGACGACGGGATGGCCGATCCGGACGGACCCACGACCCAGGGAGGGCAGGCGAACGTCACCAGCGACTACCAGGCAACCGGGCCCTCGGTCGTCGGCCTCTACTCGGCGCTGGGCTTCGACAGCACGGGTGTCGCCTACGACTACTTCCGCGACGTGCTCTACGGCCAGTCGATCGGCACCAGCAGCGACTTCGGCTCCTCGCGCATCGACGGCGAGGTGGGCGGCCCGACCACCTGGACACCGGAGTGGGCCTTCCTGGGCAACACCTGGGATTACGAGGGCGGGCCCGTGCTGGGCCTGGGCGGCCACCTGCATCTGGTGATGGCCAACGACCAGCCTGCCCTCATCACCGACGAGTTCGGACAGAGCGCGGGCGCGGAGAGCGGCGGGCAGAACGTCGACTTCCTGATGCGGCTCGGCCCGAACAACTGGTCGGTGCCGCAGCGGATCATCAGCGTGTTCGACACGCAGACGGGCCCGTCCCTGACGTGGGACAAGAGCTACGGCTTCGCGGCCACCGTCTTCGATCAGGGCACCGGCAAGAACAAGCTGTACTTCGCGTCTTCCACCGACGGCAAGACGTGGTCCACGCCCGACGACGTCTACGCCGGCAGCGGCGGCTGGTACCCCTCGGTGGCCATCAACCCGACGACCGGCACGCCGGCCATCGCCGACTTCTTCTGCTCGACGAGCAGCGGCGTCTCGAACCTCGCGAGCTGCCCCAAGAGCCAGCGCTCCCTGGAAGTGCGCACCCTCTACGGCGTGAGCTGGTGCACGGCGCAGCAGGTCGACCCCGCGGGCGGTTACCAGCCGAAGCTCGCCTTCCTCTCCGGCGGCAACATGGTCATCGCCTACCGCCAGCTCGACGCGCAAGGCAAGCCGGGGCCGCTGGTGCTGGCGGTCCAGCAGTGAGCACGCGGCGCGCGCTCCTGCTCGTGGCGCTGCTCGGGCTGCCCTTCTGCAGCTCGTCGGCGTCGCTCACCGGCAGCGTGTCGGCGATCTTCCCGCTCGCCTTCAACCAGAGCGCGATCTTCGTGAACTCGCAGAGCTTCGAGCTCGATTACTACCTCGTGAACGCCGGCAGCGAGGACCTGGTCATCGAGCTGCTCGTCGACCTGACCGGCATCGACTTCCAGCCCGGCGTGAGCATCGATCTCTCGACCGACGTGGCGCCGGGGCTCCCGCGCGCCACCGTGGTGCACCAGGCCTCGCTGCAGCCCATCGAGGTGATGCCCCCCATCTCGAGCGGCACGCTCTCGCTCTCCTCCGGCGGCGCGCCCGGTGAGTTCACCACGGGCTCCTTCCAGCTCGCCTTCAGCGCCACGGTGAGCGCGCTCGGCAACGGGCGGACGCTCTCGGGGAACTTCGCCGCGACGGCGCAGTCGGCGGCGTTCCCCGTCACCGACGGCGGCATCCCCGGCGAGGTCTGCACGAACGGCTCGTGCTGCATCACGCCGTGCGGGGGCGGCTGCTGCGGCGCGGGCGAGAGCTGCCTGGACGGCGGCTGCTGTGCGCAGCCCTGTGGCGGCGAGTGCTGCGGCGCGAACACGGTCTGCTACACGGACTCGACCGGCGCGCAGAGCTGCATCCCCTCGTGCACCAGCACCGTGAGCTGCACGGCCATCGGCCTCACCTGCTGCGTACAGCTTCCGGGCGGCGTGAACGGCTGCATCCCGACGGCGGACGTGACGGCGCAGACGGCGTGCATCTGCGTCACGCCGACGGAGTGCCCCTCGGGCTGCTGCGCGCCCTCGGTCATCGTCGGTCCCTACACGCCCATCACCCCGCTCGTCTGCAAGAACGACGACGGCGCCATCTACGACTGCTGCAACACGGTGGCCTGCCAGGCAGGTCAGGGCTGCTGCTCGTCGTCTCCGAATGGCAGCAACGTGTGCGTGACCCAGTGCACCGTCGACGGCGGCGAGTGCGGCACCGCAAGCTGCCTGAACGCCATCAGCGGCTGGAACCCCGGGGCCACCTGCAACGCCGCCGAGATGGTCTGCGGCCCCTGAGCGGCCTTCAGGGCTCGAGCCGGATCCCGCGCTTGCGAAAGCGCACCAGCAACGCCACCGCGAGGCCCAGGAGCCCGCCCGCGAGCGCGCCGAGCTCGGCCTTGGAGAGCCCGCCCGGCGAGGGGTTCGCGAGGCGGAACGACGCGAGCGCCGCCTCGACCTGCGGCCCCTGATCCGCGAAGCGCGCCTTGGGCAGACTCGCGCCCACCACGAAGTAACGCGGGCCGTCGGGCACGAAGGCCATCTGCGCCACGCGCTCCTCCCCGTACAAGGTGAAGCGCGCCGCCAGCTCGGTGACGTCCTGCCCGCCGGCGGGCACGCGATCGACCCATTCGAGCCGCGGGTCGGCGCCGAGCGCGTCGCGCAGGTGGTCGAGCAGCGTCGCCGCGAGCCGCTCGGGCACGAAGCTCCCGGCGGGCAACGCCCCCCTCACGATCGAGACGAAGAAGCTCGAGTGGCCGCCGGCCGCGAGGTCGGAGAAGGCGGCGTCGATGCGCGAGGGGGCGCCCTCCGGCGCGGGTACGGCGGCGCCGCTCGGCCCGGTGGGCAGCGAAGCGTCCGGAGCGAAGCCGGGCGGAAGGCGCAGGCCGTAGCCAGCGGAGCTCTCGAACCAGCGACCGGGAGGCAGCGCCGGCGGAGCCGCGACGGCGAGGGTGAGCAGAAGCACCATCGCAAGCGTCGTACCACGTTTGACCCGAACGGTCGCCGCGTGGGACACTTCCGACGTTTCTGTCAGGGTGCGGACGCCTGGACGTGACATTTGCTTCAGGGTCCCGGTCTCGAAGGAGGCAGTGAGGCTCGTGGAGGCGACGACCGCTGAGCCCCTCGGTACCGTCGATCGGTACCGTCTCCTCGAGCAGGTCGGCAGCGGGGGCATGTCGCAGGTGTACCGGGCCTGGGACACGTCGCTCGACCGAGAAGTCGCGGTGAAGCTGCTCCACCCGCACCTCGCCTCCAAGGAGGAGAGCCGGCGACGCTTCTCGCGCGAGGCACGGGCGGTGGCGAAGCTGCGCCACCCGAACATCCTCGAGATCTTCGACTTCTCCGGGGACCTCGCGCCGAAGGCCTTCATCGTCACCGAGTTCATCCGCGGGCAGACGCTGAAGGGCTTCGCCGATCAGGTGGGCTTCGGCTCGCCGTCCCTCGCGGCGCTCGCGGCGCACTCGCTGGCGGTGGCGCTGGAGCACGCGCACGGGCTCGGCATCGTGCACCGCGACATCAAGCCCGAGAACGTGATGGTGCGCGACGACGGCGTGCTCAAGCTGATGGACTTCGGCATCGCGCGCGTCCTCGACCAGGGCGAGCGCATGACGATGACGGGCACGCTCGTGGGCTCGCCCGCGCACATGGCGCCGGAGATCATCGAGGGCAAGGAGGCGGACGAGCGCGCCGACATCTTCTCCTTGGGGACGCTCCTCTACTGGCTGTGCACGGGGGCGTTGCCGTTCGCGGCCTCGAACACCACCGCGGTCTTGAAGCGCATCCTCGACGGCGACTACGAAGACCCGCGCGTCGCGTGTCCCGAGGTATCGGATTCGCTGTGCGGCGTCTTGCGCGACGCCATGGCGCGCGACCCCGACGAGCGCATCCCGAGCGCCCAGGCCCTGCGGGTGCGGCTCGAGGAGACGCTGCGCGAGGACGGGCTGGAGCGGCCGGCGGAGGAGCTGCGGAAGTTCTTCGAGGACCCGGCCGGCTACCGCGAGCACTTCCGCGCGCAGCTCTCGCTGCGGCTGGTGGGACAGGCGCGCGACGCCCTGAAGGCCGGTCAGCGGGCGAAGGCGCTGTCGCTGGTGAACCGCATCCTCGCGATCGAGCCGAGAAGCGAGGAGGGGCAGCGCATCCTCACGGAGATCCGCGGCGGCGAGCGGCGGCGGCGGATGGCGCTGGCGGCGGGGGCGATCGTGGGGGCAGTGGCGCTGGGGTACGGGGGATGGGTGGCGTGGACGAACCGGCCGCCGGAGAGGCCGACGGCGATGGCGACCTCGACCCCGACCCCGACCTCGACCTCGACCTCGACCGCGACCGCGACCGCGACCGCGACGCCGACCCCGACCGCACGCCCGACCCCGACCGTTACCCCCACGCCGACCCTCGCCCCTTCCCGCGAGCATCCGACCCTCGCTGCGCGCCTCCTCGGCGTGCGGCACCCCCGCGTCGAGTCCCCGCCGCCCGCGCCCCGTCCGCGGCCCCCTGCCCTCCCCGGCCAGCTCCAGATCCGCGTCGCTCCCTTCGCCACCGCCTTCGTCGACGGACAGAGGCAAGGACCGACCGACGTGCCGGCCTTCGACCTCTCGCTGCCGCAAGGGCCGCACGACATCCGGCTCGTCAACGCCGCCTGCGAGCCCTGGGAGCAGCGTGTCGACGTCGGGGGCGCGGATTCGCCGCCGCTGCGCGTGCGCCTGCGCTGGAAGCCGGCGAGCCTCACGGTCGACGCGACGCCCGCGGACGCCGACGTGATGGTCGACGGCTTCTCGCGCGGCACGGCGAGCCAGTCGCGGGCCACGCCCATCCCGGTGCCCATGGAGAACGACGCACGGCGCAAGGTCTCGATCCGCGTGTTCAAGAAGGGCTACCGCGACTACCTCACCGACCAGGAGCTGCAGGCGGCGACGCCGCTCTCGCTTCACGTCAAGCTGGTGGCCGAGTGAGGCTCCTGTGCCTGTGGCTCCTGGCCGCGGCTCCCGCGGCCCCGGCGAAGGCCGACCCTGCGCCCACCGTGCAGAACCCTTCCGAGGCCCTGCGCCAGGCCAAGAATAGTTTCGACTACGGCAGCTACGAGCAGGCCGCGAAGCTCGCCGAGCAGCTCATCGACACCCATGCCCTGGAGCGGCCGCAGGATCAGATCGAGGCCTTCCGGCTGCTCGGCCTCTCCCGCTACTTCGAGCACCAGCCTGCCCCGGCGCGCGACGCTTTTCTCAACCTCCTGTCCCTCGATCCCGACTACCAGCTCGACCCCTTCTACGTGCCGCCGCAGGCCATCGCCTTCTTCGAGGGCGTCCGGACCGACAACCAGGCATTGTTGCAGCCCATCCGGCAGCGGCGGCGGGAGGCCCAGCAGGCGCTGCAGCTCGAGGAGGAGGCGCGCAAGAAGCTGCTGACGCAGGCCCGAGCGCCGCCCGAGGAGGCCAAGGTCAAGCTGGTGAACGTGCGCGTGGAGCGCCACAGCCCCGCCATCGCGCTCCTGCCCTTCGGCGCGGGGCAGTTCCAGAACGGCAACGCGAAGCTGGCGTGGGGCCTGCTGGTCCCCGAGGCGGTGCTCGGGGCCACCTCGGTGTTCGGCTACGCCTGGTACCTCCTGCACCGGCTGCCCGACGGCAACTTCGACGCGCAGGACTACAACACCGCCATCGCCATGCGCGCCGTGCAGATCAGCACCGGCGCCGGCTTCCTCGCGCTGTGGGGGTTCGGCGCGGGCGAGGCGCTCTGGCACTTCAACAGCACCGTGACCGTCCGGGAGGAAGACGCGCCTACGCCGGCCGCGCCGCCCGCCGCCCCGGCGCCCAAGCTGAAGGCTTCGATCGGCCCCATCCCCGGTGGGGGCATGGGCTCGCTGGCGATCACTTTCTAGAAAGAGGAGACGATGGCCCGATTGATCGTGAAGCTCCCCGACGGCAGCTCCCGCACCGTGCCGCTCGTCAAGCGCATCACCGCGGTG
>DATJNL010000039.1:0-7041 GCA_035508175.1 Myxococcales bacterium | reverse complement strand
GGGTCGGGGGCGCCTGGACGACGGGCTTCGGCGGGACCGCGGGCGTGGGCACGGGCTTGGCGGGCGTGGGCACGGGCGTCGCCTGCGCCGTGTCGACGGGCACCGGAATGCTGCTCGGCGTCTCCGGCTGCGGCCGCAGGAAGAAGACGACGCCGGCGGCGATCGCGCCGCCCACCAGCAGGCCGCCCAGCACCAGCGGCACCGAGCTCCTCTGCTTGACCTTGGGCGGCGGCACCGGCGGAGGCACGGCCCCCGCGGGGGAGCGCGACGGCGGGTGGAGCGAGCGGGAGAAGTCGCCCTTGATCTTGCTGACGCTCGAGTCGGTCTTGGTGGGGTTCAGGACGTCGGCGCCCGAGATGTCGCCCGAGGCGTCCTTGAACGAATCCAGCACCGAGGCGCGCAGGTCGATCCAGACCTGCCCGTACAGGTTCTGCATCAGGTCGGAGAGGCTGCCGGCGTCGATCTCCTTGGGCAGCTCGCGCAGGTAGCCCGAGATCTGCCGGCGCATCTCGTTGCCGGTCTGGAAGCGCTCCGCCGGCGCCTTCGCGAGCGCCTTCAGCGCCGCCTGCGCCAGCTCCTCGGGCACCGCCGGGTCGTACTTGCGCGGGTCCGGCGGCGCCTCCTCGACGATGGCGCGCAGCACCTCGTACTCGGTCTCGCGCTTGTAGAGCCGGCGCCGCACCAGCATCTCCCAGAGCACCACGCCCATGGCGAAGATGTCGACGCGGCGGTCGATCTGCTCGCCGCGGTACACCTCGGGGGCGATGTAGCCGAACTTCCCCTTGATGGCGCCCGCGACGGTCTGCGTGAGCCGGTGCGCCGCCTTGGCGATGCCGAAGTCGAGCAGCTTCACCGTGCCGTCGTAGGTGACGAAGATGTTCGACGGGCTGATGTCGCGGTGGATCAGCCCCATGGGCTGGCCGTGCTCGTCCTTGCGCTCGTGGGCGAAGTGCAGGCCGTCCAGGGCCTGCGACACGATGTAGGCGGAGAGCGCCTTGTCGATGGGCTTCTTTTCCTTGAGGGAGCGCTCGAGCAGCGACGAGAGGGGCTCGCCGTGCATGTACTCCATGGCGAGGTAGTACATGCCCTTCTCGGAGCCGAACTCGTAGACCTGGCAGATGTTGGGGTGGGTCAGCCGCGCGACGAGGCGGGCCTCGTCGAGAAACATCTGCACGAACTCGTTGTTCTCCGCGAGGTTGGGGAGCAGGCGCTTGACCGCCACGAACCGATCGAAGCCCGCCGGCCCGGACTGGCGCGCGAGCCAGACCTCCCCCATCCCGCCCGTCGCGAGCTTGTGAAGCAGCTGGTACTTTCCGAAGAGCTCAGCCGCCACCGTGCGATTATAGCCCCGTCGAGTCAGACCGCCAGATACCGCTCCAGCGGACGACCCGAGCATACCCCAGGTCGAGGCGGGTTGTCGCCACCCGGCGGGCGGCGGCTACTGGGAAACGGGGACCTGGGTGGCGGTGAACGAGCCCGGGGCCACGTAGACGAGGCCCGTCATCCCGGCCGCTGCGTAGTCCGTGGATCCGGACTGGCACCCGGGCGCGAGGTTCACCGGAGTCGCCACGACCGAGACGAAGCCGCTCGTCTGGGCAGGGTCGAGGAGGAGGAAGCCATTCCCTCCGTCGTCGGTCTCGGTGAGCCCGGCGTTGGGAATTCCATCCGACACGTATTCGACGCTGTAGGGCAGCGGCCCGCCATCGGGCAGCAAGCCACCGTCGGGCAGCACGACCGAGAGCGTGAAGCCGGATGGAATCCCGCAGCTCGGCTCGTCGATGGAGACGGCGACGATGGATGAGTTGGAGGTGACCCCATTGCCAAAGGCGGATGCCAGGGCCAGGTAATCGTCGTGGGAAAAGACCGGAACCTCATTGCCGTAGACATAGTAGTAGCTGGCCGTGTTGCCGCCCTTGCCGTCGATCTGACCCGAATAGGTCGTCTGGTAACCCGCGGCCATCGTGGCAACCGTGAAGGTCTGGCTGGGCGGGCAGAGCAGGAAGCTTCCGTCCACCTGGGTCGTCTGGCTCGTCCCCGCGATCGGCAAGCCATTGGAGTCGATCGCCTCCACGGTTGCTCCGCAGACCCCCGTCTGCGCGAACTCGTCGCACACCTGTGCGCACATGGCACCGGCGCACGGCGGCGTCCCGAGGCAGGCGTCGAGTGAGCTCGGATCACCGGTGCACGTCACCGGCGTCCCGCACACCTGGCCCCCGGTGTTGCCCGCGTTGCCGCCGCTGGTTCCGCCGCCGGTCGTCGAGCCGCCCGTGCCGCCACCCGTCGACGAGCCGCCCGCGCCGCCGCTGGAGCTGCCGTTGCCGCTGCGGGTGGTGCGCCCGGTGGTAGCCTTGGTGCACGTCGAGGTCGAACAACCCGCGGTGGTCTGTACCTGCTGCTGATCGGGGGAGCTGAAGCAAGCCGCGAGGCCGAGCCCGAGCGGCACGGCGACCCAACCCAGAGCTCGTCGCATGCGTCGATTATTTCAAGTTGCGACGACACCCGTCAATCGGCCCCGTTGCTTTCGTTGACTCGGCCAGCGGGGGATGAAATCATTGTTTCCGGTGGTCGACGCGCTCCCTTCCCCTTCGCGCCAGCGCTCCCGCACCGCGCTCGCGCCGCTCGCCTTCGGTCTTCTGGCCGCCTCCGCGGCCTGCAACCAGAGCTACGCGGTGGTCACGGTGGAGCTGGGGCTGGACGGCGGCAAGAGCGTGCCGCAGATCTACCAGATCCAGAGCACCGCAACGGACGGAACATCGACGAACCTCGCCACGGGCCCCTTGGAGCAGGATCCCATTGCTTTCCCCAAGACGTACGTCATCAAGCTGCCGAACGCCGCCACGAGCCTGCAGGTCCTCGTCGAAGGGCTCGACCTGAACAGCAACATCGCCCTGCGAGGGCTCTCGCAGCCCAAGAGCTTCCCGGCCGGCTCGTCGGAAGTGCCGATCTCGGTCACGCTCACCAAGCCGTGCGCGACCACGCTGGATTGCGCCGGCGCCAACGTCTGCAGCGGCGCCTCCATCTGCACCGTGGCGCCTTTCGAGACGGACGCCGGGGCCTGCGTGAACCCCGACACCCCGGCTCCGCTGGCCTTCGGCACGCCGTGCGACACGGCGGGCGGCCGTTGCGACGCGCACCTCGATTGCGTCTCGCCCTGGCATTACTGCGGCGACGGCAACCAGGACGGCGGTCCGGCGCCGCTGCCGGACGGCGGCCTGCTGGCGCGCCAGTGCGACTGGGGCACCCCGGACGGGGGCTGCACCGGCCCCGACGACGAGTGCAACGCCAATGCGGCCAACCACTGCCACCTGGACTGCACCGCGCCGACCTGCGGCGACGGCTACGTCGACAGCAACGAGCGCTGCGACCTGGGGCCGCGGAACGGCAAGGCCGTCGGTTGCAACGCGACGTGCACGTTGTTCGGCAATGCAACCGTGATTGCGGGGAACGGCGACGTTTACCCGGATGGTGGGCAGTGCGTGTTCGAGTGCACCCAGGACGGGCCGGGCGCCAGCGCGATGTTCGACGAGCCGACGAACCTCGCGGTCGTAGCCGGAACCCTCTACGTGGTCGAGAGCACCAACTTCGACTTGCGAGGCATCCAGCTCACGCCGCCGTACATGGTCTCGACGGTCGCGGGGAATCCGCACATCCTCACCAACCGGCCAGGGGT
Organism: Myxococcales bacterium; assembly: GCA_035508175.1. Lineage (GTDB taxonomy): Bacteria > Myxococcota > Myxococcia > Myxococcales > JAKAPL01 > DATJNL01. The sequence continues at coordinate 3,371 of DATJNL010000039.1, read as the reverse complement.
GGGGACGAACGCCGGCTTCATTTACCCCATAGGCGTGGTCGCGTTTCAGGGAAACCTGTTGGTAGGAACGCTTTCGAACATCGAGGAAGTGGCCCTTCCCAGCGAGCTGGTCACCACGTTCGCGGGTCCGGACGGCGGTGACTCCCCCAGCGAGGTCAACGGCCCCTTCGCACAGGCCCACTTCTCGTCGGTCAGCGCGTTGGCCTACGACGGCAACGACACCATCTACGACGTCGACCAAACCGGGGGCACCCAGATCATTCGCAAGCTATCCGTCTCGGCGGGGGAGGTGTCGACGATCCTGGGCAACACCTCGAGTGAAGGCTACTTTGTGGAGCCCTATGGGATGGTGCTCGTCGATGGCCAGCTCTTCGTGACCGACAACAACGAAAACCTCATCAAGTCGCTGGACGTCGACGGTGGGGGCATCCGGACGGTAGCGGGGAGCGGTGAGGCGGTCCAAAATGGCCAGTACACCGACTGCGACGCGGCGTCCGTCGCAGATGGCAAATGCGTCTCTTCCTTTAGCTATCCGTATGGCATGTGCACCGATGGAAAGACGATCTATCTGATGGACGGCCACGATCACGCCGTACGCCAGATCGATCCACTGACCTCCGCGGTGACGACGGTGGTCAACGACGCCGGCCTCGACAACCCGAATGGTTGCGCCTGGGACCCCGATGCCGGCGTCCTTTATATCAGCGACGATTCAGCCACGCTCTCGACCCCTGACACGGGTGGCCGGGGCAACAAGATCTGGGTCATCCGCTAGGCGTCGCGCTGCCAGGCCGCGGTTGACACGCGGACCTCCCGCCGGCAGTCTCCCGGCCCCGTGAAGGCCCCGCTCGGCACCGACCTCTTCCGGCTCGACGACCTGCTCTCCGAGGAGCAGAAGCTCGCGCGGCGCTCGGTGTCGGACTTCGTCGACCGGCGCTTCCTGCCGGTGGTGCAGAAGCACTTCCGCGCGGGCACCTTTCCCATGGAGCTGGTGCCCGAGCTGGCGGCGCTGGGGCTCTTCGGCGCCAACCTGCACGGCTACGGCTGCGCGGGCATGGACGAGATCGCCTACGGCCTGGTGATGGCCGAGCTCGAGAGGGGCGACTCGGGGCTGCGCAGCTTCGCCTCGGTGCAGGGCGCGCTCGCGATGTACCCCATCCACACCTACGGCACCGAGGCCCAGAAGCAGCGCTGGCTGCCCAAGATGGCCAGGGGCGAGCTGATCGGCTGCTTCGGCCTCACCGAGCCCGACCACGGCAGCGACCCCGGCGGCATGACCACGGTGGCCCGCCGCGACGGCAAGGGCTGGCTGCTGAACGGCACGAAGCTCTGGATCACCAACGGCACCATCGCCGACCTGGCGGTGGTGTGGGCGAAGACCGACGGCGGCGGGGCGGAATCGATCCGCGGCTTCGTGGTGGAGAAGGGCACGCCGGGCTTCGCGGCCCGCGAGATCGAGGGCAAGTTCTCGCTGCGCGCCTCGCTCACGGCCGAGCTGTCGTTCCAGGACGTGCGCCTCCCGGAAGACGCGCTGCTCCCCGGCACGGGCGGCCTCAAGTCGCCGCTCTCCTGCCTCACGCAGGCGCGCTACGGCATCGCCTGGGGCGCCACGGGCGCGGCGGTGGCCTGCTTCAGCTGCGCGCGCGACTACGCGCTCGGCCGCGTGCAGTTCGGCAAGCCCATCGCCGGCTTCCAGCTCACGCAGGCGAAGCTCGCCGAGGTGTACTCGGAGATCGTCAAGGCGCAGCTCCTCTCGTTCCGGCTGGGACAGCTCAAGAACGAGGGCCAGGCGACCTACCTTCACGTGTCGGTGGCGAAGCGCAACAACGTGCGGCACGCGCTGGAGGCGGCGCGGACCTGCCGGGAGATCCTGGGCGCGAACGGCATCACCGACGCGTACCCGATCATCCGGCACCTCTTGAACCTCGAGACCGTCTACACCTACGAAGGGACGCACGACATCCACACCCTGATCCTGGGCGAGGAGCTGACGGGGCTCCCGGCGTTCACGTGAAGCACGCCGTGTCCCAGGTGGTGCGCTTCGGCGACGTCGACGGCGCCGGCATCGTCTACTACCCGCGCTTCTTCAACTACTTCCACGTCACCTTCGAGGAGTTCTTCAACCGGGTGGCGGGCGTGCCCTACGACCAGATCCTGTACAAGGAGCGGGTGGGCTTCCCCACGGTGCACGTGGAGACCGACTTCGGCATTCCCCTGCGCCACGGCGACCCGATCGACGTGGAGATGACGGTGACGAAGATCGGACGTTCGAGCTTCACCAGCACCTACCGGGTGTTGCGCGCGGGCAAGCTCTGCGCCCGCGCCGAGATCACCACCGCCACCGTGGACCTCGACAAGATGGAGGCCATCCCCATCCCCGAGCGCTACCGGGCGGCGCTGGAGAAGATCCGCGAGGATATCTCGGGATAACGCGTGAATGCGGCCGGCCCGTCAGGCCACCCACGGGGCAGAGGAGACGTGGGCGCTACCTGTGCTACGCTGAAGGCTGGTCCCGCGAAAGGCTTCGCGATTCCGGCCCTGAAGACCCCGAGCGCGCTGCGCGCCGCCGTGCCGGCCCCCGTGGCCGAGAGCGACGACCAGCTGGTGTCGCGGTGCGCCGCCGGCGATCGCGCGGCGCAGCGGGCGCTCTTCGCGCGGCTGCGGCCCCAGGTCTTGCGGCACGTGAGCTACCTGGTGCGGCGGCGGGCCGAGGTGGACGACATCGCCCAGGAAGTGCTGATCGAGATCTTCCGCTCCCTGCCCTCGTTCGCCGGGCGGTCGTCGCTCTCGACCTGGGTGCACCGGATCACCGTGCGCTCGACCTACCGGCATCTGCGCCGCCAGTGGAAGGGCGTGCCGCCGCCCGAGCTGCTGGCCGACGAGCCCGAGGCGCCCGCCGCGGCCGACCCCGACGCCACGGCGGCCATCCGCGACCGGCAGGCGCGCGTGTTCCAGCTCCTCGAAAGGCTCTCGCCCAAGAAGCGGATGGTGCTCGTGCTGCACGACCTGCAGGGCGTGGAGGCGGCGGACATCGCGAAGCTGGTGGGCGCGCCGGTGCTCACCGTGCGCACGCGGCTCTTCTACGCCCGCAAGGAGTTCGCCGACGCCGCGCGCGGCGACCCCGCGCTCGCCGAGTTCTTCGACGGCGAGGAGGACGCCGCGTGAGCCTGCTGCGCCGCATGGTGGGCGAGCTGCCGCCGGTGGAGCCCATCTCGACCGACGAGCAGGCGTGGCAGCAGCTCTCGGCGGAGCTGGCCCGGCCCGCGCCGCGCCGGACGCCGTGGCTCGTGCTCGCGCCGGCCGCGGGGCTGGCTGCCGCCGCCGTGGTGGCCGCGCTGTGGTTCCGCTTCAGCCCGCCTCCGGCCGCGCCG
>DATJNL010000038.1:0-21757 GCA_035508175.1 Myxococcales bacterium | reverse complement strand
TCTGACCACGCAGCAGGAGAGCACGCTCGTGGGCAACCTGAACGAGCCGTCGCACCTCACGGTCGATTCGACGAGCATGTACTGGACGAACTTCGGCGGCGGGACGGTGGAGGAGCCGACGCCGAAGTGATCGGCGCCGCCGCGCTCAGCGAGTCTCGACCGCCGCCTCGATGACCGGCAGCGCCGCCTTCGCGGCGTCCTGCTCCGCGTCCTTCTTGCTGCGCCCACGCCCTTCGCCATAGAGCGTCTCGCCCACGAAGAGCGCCACCGTGTACTCCTTCGCGTGGTCGGGACCGCTCTCGGCAATCACGCGGTAGCGCGGTCCCTGGCGGAAGCGGGCCTGCGCCAGCTCCTGGAGCCGCGTCTTGTAGTCGCGGTCGAGCCGGCCGTCCCCCGCCCCCTCGAGGGCGGGCCCGAAGGCCCGGTCGACGAGCGCCAGCACGCCCGGCATCCCGCGCTCGAGGTAAAGGGCCGCGATGACGGCCTCCAGCGCGTTCGCGAGCACCGACGGCTTGTCGGGGCCGCCGGTCTGCGCCTCGCCGCGCCCGAGCCGCAACAGCTCGCCCAGCCCGAGCGCCCGGGCCACTGCGGCGAGCCCGGCCTCGTCGACCACGACGGCGCGCGCCTTCGAGAGCACGCCCTCGTCCGCGGCCGGGCAGCGCTCCATGAGCCGCTGGCTGACCGCGAGGTCAATCACGGCGTCCCCGAGGAACTCCAGCCGCTCGTTGTCCTCGACGCTCCCTGCCGGCAGCGCCTCGTTCGCGAAGCTCTTGTGCGTGAGCGCCGCGAGCGCGCGGGAGCGGTCGCCCAGGGCCTGGCCGAGGCAAGCCTGCAGCCGATCGATGCGCTCCTCGTCCGTCACGCCCCGACTCTATGAGCAACGCGCCCGGCCCGGAAGGGCTCGTCGGGGCCTGACCTGCCCCTTCCGGTTTCTGGTATGGTTTTGCCCCTTCGCCTGTTCTAGACGTCTCGGAGCCCGCCGCCCGTGCCCCACGCCCTCTTCGCGACCGCGCTGCTACTGGCCACCCTTCCGAAGCAGGCTGCGCTCGATCCGCGGCTCGCCGAGGCCCACCACGATCTCTTCGAAGCCTCGGACGCCCCCGCGGCAGCGGCAGCCGCCGACGCGTTCCTGGCCGGGAACCCCCACTCGCGCGAGGCGCTCGAGCTCTCGTACGTGGCGCACTGGATGCTCGATGACGAGGCGGTCGCGAACCAGCGCTTTCTGGACCTCGTGGCGCTCGGCGGCCCGGAGGCGCCGGTCTACCTGCTCGACGGCTGGGAGCGGCTGCGCACCTCACGCGAGGAGGGACGGCGCATCGCCGAGGAGGCGCGCAAGCTCCTGCCGGAGGCAGGCGCGCTGCGCGGCCCGGTGGCCACCCTGCTCGGCCGCGTGGCGCTCATGGCGGGCGACATCCCAGCCGCGCGCGCGGCGCAGGACCCGCTGGGCCGGCTCACTCGCTGGCAGATCATCGGCCCGTTCGAGAACGACCAGAACTCCGGCTACGACGTGCCCTACCCGCCCGAGAAGGGCGTCGACCTCGCGGCGAGCTACCCTGGCAAACAGGCGAAGGTGTCCTGGCGCGAGCTGCCGGGCGCCGGCATCGACGGCCGCATCTGCCTCGACTGCGTGATCTACCCGAGCGTCTGGGGCGTGGCCTACCTGGCCACCTGGGTGCACGTCGACGGCGGTCGCGACGCCGTGCTGCGCGCCGAGGCCGATGACCACCTCAAGGTGTGGGTGAACGGCCGGCTCGCGCTCGCGGACGATACGGCGCGCGAGATGGCCACCGAGCAGCACCTCGCCGGCATCCACCTCCATGCCGGCTGGAACCAGGTCCTCGCAAAGGTCGCCCAGCGCACCGGACCCTGGACGCTGGGGATCCGGATCACCGACGACGCCGGCGCGGCGTTGCCAGGCCTCGCCTCGTCGGCCTCTCCCCACCCGTTCGCGCCCGCGCGGGCGGCCGAGCCGTGGCTCGCCGCACCGAAGGACGCCGCCCTGGCGATCCTCGAGTCGCACCCCGACCTCGCCGTGCCGCCGGCGTACCTCGAGGCCTGGCGGCTCTTCGACCTCGGCTATTTCCGCAAGGCGCGCGCCGCGTTCGAAGTACTCAAGACGTCGGCGCCTCGCGCGGCGGTCTACGCCTACGGCGCTGCCCTGTCCGCGCTGCACGACGAGGATCGTGATCACGGCCTGTCAGGGCTGGCCGAGGCGGTGCGGCTCGACCCCGGCTTCCTCCGCGCCCGCACCGAGCGCGGCGAGGTCTACCTCGGCATGCGGCTCGCCGAGCGGTCCGAGGAACAGGCGAAGGCCGCGCTCGCGCGCGCGCCCCTCGACCCCCTCGCGCTCGATCTCCTGGCGCAACTTCGGGCGCAGCGCGGCTACGAGATCGAGGCCGAGGCGCTCCTCGAGCGCGAGGAGAAGGCGCACCCGGGTCTCGCCGGCACGGCGCTGCGGCGCGCGGAGGCAGCGCGGTCGCAGGGGGAGCCGCTGCGCGCGCTCGACCTCTTCCGCGAGGCCCACCACCGCGACCTGGAGGGCTGGGAGGCCACCGAAGGCATCGTCGAGATCCAGGAGCAGCTCGGCCATCTGGAGCGGGCGCGCGCGGCCCTCGAGGACCGGCGCCTCAGCCGGCCGCAGGACGTCGTGGATCTCGGGAAACTGGCGCGCCTCGCGGCCGCCTACCGCCGCGACGGGGAGGCGCGGCGCTGGATCGCCGAGGCCGAGGCTCTCTGTCCGCAGTGGGACGACCCGTACCGCGTCGCCGGCTACCTCTCGGAACGAGCCGGCGACGTACCGGCGGCACTGACATCGTACCGGGAGGCGCTGGCGCGCGATCCCTCCGACCCGACCCTGCGCGATCAGATCGAGCTGCTGGATCCGGCGGCGCAGCTCGCCGACCGCTACGAGGTGAGCCACGACGAGATCCTGAAGCGGGCGGCCGCGGCCCGGCCCGACGATTACCCGGGCGCCGACGGCGTGGTCCTGCTCGCGCAGGAGATCGTCCGGCTGAACAGCGACGGCAGCTCCCGCCACTGGGTGCAGTTTGCGGCCAAGGTGTTCGACCAGGTGGGCGCTGACCGCTACCTGAACCGCCACGTGGGCGAGCCGGAGAACTTCAAGCTGCTCTACGCGGGCACCATCGACCCCGACGGCCTCGAGCGGGAGAGTAGCTCGCGTGACGGGGCGGTCCTGCACTTCCCGGCGCCCGCGCCGGGCTCGGTGGTGGCGCTGCGCTACAGCTACGACGAGCCGCGCGCGTCGGCGACGCAGGACGACTGGTGGGGCTACTACGCCTTCGGCAACCTCGACCCCGCGATCCAGGAACGCTGGGTGGTGATCGCGCCCAAGGACCGCGCGCTGCACGTGCACAAGCGCGGCCAGAAGCTCATCGAGACCGACGAGACCATCGGCGACGAGAGCGTGCGGACATTCGAGGAGAAGGACGTGCCCAAGCTCGAGACCGAGCCGAGCGCGCCGCCATGGGTGGACGTGCAGGACGAGGTCTTTGCGTCCACCCTGCCCTCCTGGGATCGCGTGGCGTCGTTCGTCCACGCGGTCGTGGACGATCAGGTGATCGACGACGACACGGTGCGCGACCAGGCCCGGGCGCTCTGCCCCACCAAGCTGGGCGCGGAGGCCGAAGTTGCGGCGCTGGCGCGCTTCGTCGCCAAGGAGATCCGCTACGCCCAGGCCGACACGGGCGTCTACAGCTGGCGGCCCCACCCGGCCGGGCGCGTGCTCGCGAGCCGCTACGGAGACTGCAAGGACAAGGCGACGCTCTTCATCGCGCTGGCGCGGCAGCTCGGCCTGCGCGCGGAGTTCGCGGCGCTCCGGACGCGGCAGGCGGGCGCGGTGCACGTGCCGGTGCCCGTCACCTGGTACAACCACGCCATCGTCTACCTTCCGGCGCAGAAGGGGATCGCGAAAGGGCGCTTTCTCGATCTCACGGCCGACGACCTGGGCTCGACCTACCTGCCCTTCTCCGACCAGGGCGTCGAGGCGATGGTCATAGACCCGGGAAAGCCGGGCTTCCGCTTCGTCGACACGCCGTTCTCGCCCGACCAGGACGACACCATGCGGGCCAAGGGCGTGGTGCGGCTGTCGTCCGACGGCTCCGCGCGCGCGAAGGTCGATCTGACGGCGGCGGGTCTGGCGGCCATGGCCTACCGCGCCGCCTACCGGAATCCCACCTCGCGCCGGCACGTGATGGACTTCCTCGCCGGGCGCTGGCTCTTCGAGGGCGGGACGCCGGTGCCCGGCAGCGTCTCGGCGCACGGCCTCGAGGATCTGACGAAGCCGCTCGAGCTCGACCTCGACGTGGCCGCCCCGGAAGTGCTGCGCCGCTCGGGGGACGCGCTGCTGCTTCGGCCGGGCGGCTTCCCGCACACCGACTTCTTCTCGCAGCACGCGAGTCGCAAGCTGCCGCTCGTGCTCGACGCGAAGAACCTGACCGAGGTCGCGTGGGAGTACGACCTGCCCACGGGCGTGGCCGTCGCGCAGCTGCCCACCGACCTGCACCTCGACAACCGCTTCTTCAGCTTCGACGCCGACTACAAGAGCGATGGGGGTAAGATCTTCCTCACCACGCGCTACCGCGCGAAGGTGGTCGAGGTGGCGGCCGCGGACTACGAGGCGCTGCGCGACGCCATGCTCGAGGTGGCGCGCGCGGGCGAACGCGAGATCGTGCTCCGCGCGCCGCCGGCGATGCCGGCGGGCCGCTGACTACTCCGAGATGAGGAGCCGCAGCTCGCGCTGCGGCGTGAAGCCGAGCTTGCGGTAGAGGCCCAGGGCCGGCTCGTTGCCGGCGTCGGCGTGGAGCGTGAGACGCGGCAGGCCCGAGAGCAACGTGCGGCAGAGCTGGCCCAGCCCCTTGGTGGCGATGCCGCGGTGGCGCGAGCCCTCGGCGGTGTACACGCCTTCGACCTGGGCGCCCCAGCGCGACCGCACGCCCACGTCGGCCTTGAAGACGAGCTGGCCGTTCTCGAAGAGCACCCACGACCGGCCCGTATGAATTCGCTCGAGGCAGCGCCGCTCGTGCGCGGCGGCGTCGATGCCGCGCGGGTCGACGCCCAGGTCGTCCCGCTGCATCAGCGCGGAGGCCTCCGCGAGCTGCGGCAGGTCCTCCGGACGGGCGGGGCGGAGCTGTGAGGTGATCCAGGGCCCCATGTCGTCGGGCGTGAGCTGCAGGAGCCGCTGGAGGCGCGCGAGTCGGGGACGCCGGGCCGGGCCGCCGTGCGAGATCCAGAGCGCGTCGACGGCGGCGCGCTCGCCCACCGAGGAGAGCATGGGCAGCGCTTTCAGCGCCGAGCCGAGCTGCTGCGCGAGCCGGCTCTCCGGCACGCTGGGCACCCAGAGCCCGCTGCGGGACACGAGCACGACGGCCCGGGGCGCGCCCTCCGCGGGTAGCGCGTAGAAGGCATGGGCGGAATCGTGCCCGCCCATGCCGTGCTCCTCCAGCATGCCCAGGAGGAAGAGGTTCTGGACGGGATCCGAGGCGAGCAAGTCCGTGAGGGCCTTGCGGTCGGTCTCCCCCATGAGCCGGATGTCATCCACCCACCGCAAGTCAACCATCCTTTGGCCCTGCCGTCCACGATTCGCGCGCTTGACGCGGCGCGCCTCGGAGCGCTTCAATCGCCCCTTCCCGAGGGATCCATGCCCGAGCTCCGCCGCACGCCGCTGTACCCAGCCCACGTCCGCGCGGGCGCCAAGCTGGTCGACTTCGCCGGCTTCGAGATGCCGGTGCAGTACACCTCCATCCTCGACGAGCACCGGGCCGTGCGCGAGCGCGCAGGGCTCTTCGACGTCTCGCACATGGGCGAGATCGTCCTGAGCGGCCCGGGCGCCCTCGAGGCCGTGCAGCACCTCGTGACGAACGACCTCGCCGCAGCGGCCGACGGCCAGGCCATGTACGCCGCCGTCTGCAACGACCGCGGCGGCATCGTGGACGACGTGGTGGTCTACCGCCGGGCCGGCGACGACTTCCTGGTGTGCGTGAACGCGAGCAACCGCGCCAAGGACTTCGCCTGGTTCGAGGGCCACACGCCGAAGGCGCCGGGGCTGACCCTGCGCGACGAGGGCGACGACTGGGCCCAGCTCGCGCTGCAGGGCCCGAAGGCGGCGGCGATCCTCGCGCGGCTGACCAAGGTGGAGCTCGGACGCATCGCCAACTACCACTTCACGACCGGGGAAGTGGCCGGCCGGCGTTGCCTCCTCGCGCGCACGGGCTACACGGGCGAGGACGGCTTCGAGCTGTTCGCGAAGCCGGGCGACGCGGTGGCACTGTGGGACGCCCTCTTGGAGGCGGGAAAGCCGGAGGACCTCGTGCCCTGCGGCCTGGGCGCGCGCGACTCGCTGCGCACGGAGATGAAGTACTGCCTGTACGGCAACGACATCGACGACGACACGACGCCGCTCGAGGCGGGCCTCGGCTGGATCGTGAAGCTAGGCAAGACGACGCGCTTCGTGGGGCAGGAGGCGCTGGAAAAGCAGAAGGCGGCGGGGGTGCCACGCAAGCTCGTGGGGTTCACGCTCACCGAGCGAGGCATCCCGCGCCACGGGTATCCGGTGCTGGTCGACGGCGGCAAGGTGGCGGAGGTGCGCAGCGGCACGATGTCGCCGACGCTCGGGATCCCCATCGGCCTGTGCTACCTGCCGGCGGCGCGCGCCGAGGTCGGGCAAGCGTTCGCGGTGGAGATCCGCGGCCGCCCGGTCGCGGCGAAGGTCGTGCCGACCCCGTTCTACAAGCGGGCGAAGGCCTGAGGCCGCGCGGCACTTCCCCACCACCATGGTCGGGGAACCCCGCGGCTCTTGTTCGCTCTGGTCGCCGCTTCTCTGGCGGTTGCGTGACTCCGATGGTCCAATCCGCCCAGGCTCGCGGGACACGGGCCGACGTTGTTCGCGGGGCTATCGAAACCCATCGACTTGAAGCTCGTCAGCCGGCTGGAGCTCGGATCGGAGGCGGTGGCGATGCGGTACGAGCCGAGAAGGTAGCGGCCGGGATCGAGATCGCGGTCAGGGTCGACGTGGCGCTCCCGGTCGGGTCCGGGTTTCCGGTCGTTGACAGCGCCGCTTCGCGCTGGCTATGTAACCGGCGCTCCGCCGCCTTCCCCCGAGGTGCCGCGCATGGCCTATCCCGACGATCTCAAGTACACGAAGGACCACGAGTGGGCGCGGCCCAACGGCAAGGTCGTGACGGTCGGCATCACCGACTTCGCGCAGGACCACCTGGGCGACGTCGTCTACGTCGAGCTGCCCAAGGTCGGCGAGCAGGTGAAGAAGGGTGAGCCCTTCGGCGTGGTCGAATCCACCAAGGCCGTGAGCGAGCTCTTCGCGCCGGTCTCGGGGAAGGTGGTCGAGGTCAATACGCCCCTGGTGGACGGCCCCGAGAGCATCAACGAAGACCCGTACGAGGAAGGCTGGATGATCCAGGTCGAGGTCGACGACGCGAAGGAGCTCGATGGCCTGATGACCGCCGACGCCTACCAGAAGTTCCTCGCCGAGAGCGAGGAGTAGCGCCGCTTGCGCTACCACCCGCACACCGACGCCGACGTCCGGCGGATGCTCGCGGCGGTGGGGGCGCCCTCGCTGGAAGCGCTCTTCGCTAGCATCCCCGAGGGACTCAAGCTCAAGCGCCCGCTGCGGCTGCCGGACGCCATCGACGAGCACGCGCTCGGCGATTACCTCGCTGGCCTCGCCGGGAAGAACCGGGCCGCCCCGCCGTTCCTGGGCGCCGGCGCCTACCCCCACCACGTGCCCGCGGCGGTGGACCAGCTGCTGCTCCGCAGCGAGTTCTACACGGCCTACACGCCGTACCAGCCGGAAGTCGCCCAGGGCACGCTGCAGGCCATCTTCGAGTTCCAGACCTTCGTCTGCCTGCTCACCGGCCTCGAGGTCGCCAACGCGTCCATGTACGACGGCGCCACGGCCTGCGCCGAGGCCGCCCTGCTGGCGCTGCGGCTGCACCGCGAGCGGCGCAAGGTGGTGCTGAGCCGGGCGCTCCACCCCGCCTACCGCGACGTGGTCCACACGTACCTCGTGCCGGGCGGCGCCGAGATCGAGCTCGTACCCTACGATGCGAAGACCGGCCGCACCGACCCAGCCGTGCTCGCCAGGGCCCTCGATGCGAAGACGGCCATCGCCATCCTGGGCAGCCCCAACTTCTTCGGCATCGTCGAGGACGTGAAGAGCGCCGCGGCCGCCGCTCACGCCGCGGGCGCGCTGCTCGGCGTGGCGGTCACCGAGCCGCTGTCCCTCGGGATGTTCGCGGGGCCCGGCGACCTCGGGGCCGACATTGCGATGGGCGAGCTCTCGAGCTTCGGCAACGGCCTCAACTACGGCGGCCCCGGCGTCGGCTTCTTCGCGGCGCGCGAGGCCTTCCTGCGACAGCTGCCCGGGCGGCTCTGCGGCGAGACGGTGGACCTGGACGGCCGGCGCGCCTTCGTCCTCACGCTCAGCACGCGCGAACAGCACATCCGCCGCGAGAACGCCACGTCGAACATCTGCACCAACAACGGCCTCTGCGCGCTCGCCGCCACGATCCACCTGGCCATCCTCGGAAAGGCGGGCCTGCGGGAGCTGGCGCTCGTGAACTGGCGCCGGGCCCACTACGCGCGTCACGCCCTCGGCGGCGGGCGCTTCTCGGGGCCGGGCTTCAACGAGCTGGTGGTGCCGGCGGACGGCGCGGCGCTCGCGCGCGCCCGCGAGCGAGGCCTCGTGCCTGGGTTGCCGCTCGGCCGCTTCTACCCCGAGCTCGAGGGCCAGCTGCTGACCTGCGTGACCGAGCTGCACGATCGGGCGCGCATCGACTCGCTGGTCGAGGCGCTGCGAGGCTAGATGACCGACTTTCCCAAGACGTCGCCGGGGGCGAGCGGGTTGCAGCTCCGCGAGGGCCTCCTCTTCGAGGCCGGCACGCCGGGCCGAAAGGGCGCGTCGCTGCCCGCGGCCGGCGTCCCCGATGTCGACCCCGCGGCCGAGCTTCCGGCGGAGCTCCTGCGCGGCGAGATCGACGGCATGCCCGAGCTGTCGGAGCCCGAAGTCGTGCGCCACTTCGTGCGCCTCTCGCAGTGGAACTACGGCATCGACTCCGGGCCCTACCCGCTCGGCTCCTGCACGATGAAATACAACCCCAAGTCGAGCGAGGCCTTCGCGCGGCTCGGGGGCTTCGCGCAGGCGCACCCCATGCTGCCCGAGGAGGACTGCCAGGGCGCGCTGCAGCTCGGGCACGAGCTCGAGCGCGCGCTCTCGGAGATCGCGGGCTTCGCGGCGACGACGTTGCAGCCGGCGGCCGGCGCCCAGGGCGAGCTCTGCGGTCTACTCATGATCCGCGCCTACCACCAGGCGCGCGGCAACCCGCGGAAGAAGGTGCTGGTCCCCGACACGGCGCACGGCACGAACCCCGCCACGGTGACGCTCGCGGGCTACCAGGCCGTGAAGCTCCCGAGCGGCAAGGACGGCGTGGTGGAGCCGGCTGCCGTGGCCGCGGCGCTCGACGAGGACGTCGCGGCCCTGATGATGACGAACCCGAACACGCTCGGCCTCTTCGAGCGGAACGTGCGGGAGATCGCCGACCTGCTGCATGCGAAGGGCGCGCTGCTCTACAACGACGGCGCCAACCTGAACGCGCTCGTCGGCGTCGCGCGCCCCGGCGACATGGGCGTCGACGTGATGCACTTCAACCTGCACAAGACCTTCGCCACGCCACACGGCGGGGGCGGGCCGGGCAGCGGACCGGTCGGCGTGGTCGAGGCGCTCGTGCCGTTCCTGCCGATCCCGACGATTCGCAAGATCCTGCCCCACGAGCACGGCCCGGCGCACTTCTCGCTCGATTTCGATCGGCCGAAGAGCATCGGCCGCCTGCGGACGTTCTGGGGAAACTTCGGCATGTGGGTACGCGCCTACGCGCTCATCCGCGAGTGGGGCCCGGAGGGCGTGCGCAAGACGGCCCAGCTCGCGGTGCTCAACGCGTCGTACCTGCGCAAGCTGCTCGAGGGCGATTACCACCTGCCCTTCTCCGCTGCCTCCCTCCACGAGGTCATCTTCAGCGACAGGAAGCAGCGCGACCACGGCGTCTCGGCGCTCGACATCGCCAAGCGGCTCATCGACCACGGCTTCCACCCGCCGACCATCTACTTCCCGCTCGTGGTCCCCGGCGCGCTCATGATCGAGCCCACCGAGACCGAGAGCCCCGAGGCGGTCGAAGCGCTGGCCGCCGCGCTCAAGGCCATCGCCCGGGAGGCCGTCGAGGACCCGAAGGCGGTCCAGGCCGCGCCGACCCGCACGCTGGTCCGCCGCCTCGACGAGGTCCGGGCCGCGCGCCAGCCGGTGCTGCGCTGGAAGCCGAAGGCGGCCGAGCGCTGAGCCGGTCCCAGCATGGCGCTCCTCTCCCTCTTCAACCAGCTCATCCGCAAGGATCTCGTGCGCAGCGGCGTCGCGTCGCGCACGGTGCGGCTGGAGGGCGCCGAGGTCCACTATTACGAGGCGCCCGGGGTCGGGCGCGCGCCGCCGCTCCTGCTGGTGCACGGCTTCGGCGATTCGGCGAACACCTGGTACCAGCTCATCGGGCCGCTCGCGCGCTCGCTCGGCCGCGTCTACGCGCTCGACCTGCCGGGCGTGGGCTGGTCGAAGCTCCCCGAGGGTCGCGACCACCTGAACCTGGAGGAATCCATCCAGGTGGTGCAGGCCTTCTGCGCCGAGGTGATCGGCGAGCCGTGCCTGCTCGTGGGGCAGTCGCTCGGCGGGGCCATGGTCCTCCGCCTCGGCAGCCGCGACGTCCACCCGTGGATCGGCGTGGCCGGCATCGCCCCCGCCGGCGCGCGCATGACCGAGCACGAGTGGAACGAGCTGCGCGGCGCCTTCGAGGTCCCGGACCGCGCGGCGGCGCGCGCGCTGCTGCAGCGCATCTTCAACGACCCGCCGGTACCGTTCGTGCTCATCGAGCAGGATCTGCGCGCCGTGTGGCGTAGCACCGCCGTGCGCAAGCTGATGGATTCATTGCGCCCCGAGGACTTCCTGACCCCCGAAGAGCTCGCGCGCATCCAGGCTCCGACGCTGGTACTCTGGGGGACGGACGAGCGGCTGCTGCCCTCGACCCTACTCGACTACTACCGCCGACATCTGCCGCGGGCCCGCATCGAGGTGGTCCACGGCTGGGGGCATGCGCCGCAGCAGGAGAGGCCGCAGGAGCTGGCCGCACGGCTCGTGCCCTTCGCGCTCGGGCTCGCCGAGGGCGGCCAGGCCGCGCTGGCGACGTGAAGCTCACGTGTTAAGATGAAGGAGAAACGGGGTCACGACATGGCGCTTCCGCTGCTCCCACATGACGCTCCGCAGGGCCAGACGCACGCGGGCAAGTACGACGAATCGACCGGCTCCTTCGAATGGGTCGACGGCAAGAAGGTCGGGCCACTCGTCGATCACATCGCCGCACGCTTCGTCACGGGCGGCCGCGGCCGAGCCTGGAAGGACGTCCCCGACTCCGAGTGGAACGACTGGCGCTGGCAGCAGCGCAACCGCGTGACCCGCATGGAGCAGCTCGAGCGGGTCGTGACCGTCACCGAGGACGAGCGGCGCGCGTTCAAGGAATCGGACGCGATGTTCCACATGGGCATCACGCCGTATTACGCGGCGCTGATGGACCCCGAGGATCCCGCCTGCCCGGTGCGGCTGCAGTCGGTGCCCAAGATGGGCGAGCTCACCTTCACGCCCGCCGACCTCGAGGACCCGCTCGCGGAAGAACGCGACATGCCGGTGCCCGGCATCACGCATCGCTACCCGGACCGCGTCCTGTTCTACACGACCCACAACTGTCCGGTGTACTGCCGCCACTGCACCCGCAAGCGCAAGGTGGCCGACCCCACCAGCGCCGCCGCGCGGGCGCAGATCGAGGGCGGGCTCAAGTACATCGAGGAGCACAAGGAGATCCGCGACATCGTCATCAGCGGCGGCGATCCGCTGTCGCTCTCGGACGAGCGGCTCGACTACCTGCTGGGGCGGCTGCGCGCCATCCCGCACGTGGAGATCTTCCGGCTCGGGACCCGCAACCTCGTCACCCTGCCCCAGCGCATCACCGACGACTTCGTGAAGATGGTGCGCAAGTACCACCCCGTCTTCGTGAACACGCACTTCAACCACCCCAAGGAGTGCACGAAGGAGGCCTTCGAGGCCTGCCGGCGCATCGCCGACGCCGGCTGCTCCATCGGCAACCAGATGGTGCTGCTCAAGGGCGTGAACGACGACCCGAAGCTCGTGAAGGAGCTGAACCACAAGCTGCTCATGATGCGGGTGCGACCGTACTACATCTACCAGTGCGATCTGGCCCAGGGCATCAGCCACTTCCGGACGCCGGTGGAATCGGGGCTCAAGATCATCGAGGCGCTGCGGGGACACACCTCGGGCCTCGCGGTGCCGCACTTCGTCGTCGACGCACCGAACGGCGGCGGCAAGATCCCGCTCATGCCCGAGTACGTGGTGAAGCACGAGGGCAAGAAGTGGACGCTGCGCAATTACGCCGGCAAGCAGTTCGTCTACGAGGAGCCGTAGGCCCGCCTACCGCCGGGTGGAAGACAGATCGAGGCGGCGGCGGAAGACGCGCCCGAAGAGCGCGGCCTCGTTCTCGGCGTCCCACAGCTCCAGATCGCACGGCGCGCGGGCGCGCAGCTGCACGTCCACCGCGTTGCGCGTGAGGTTGATGCGCAGCCCCCGGACCGGCTGGTGGTGGCTCCGATCGAAGGAATCGGCGAGCCGGAGCAACGTGGAGAGCTTGCGCACCAGCTGGACCTCGGGGGCCGAGAGGCCTTCCAGATCGATGTGCCCCGGCTCCGGGGCGCCGCGCCGGTGAAAGCGAGCCACGCGCGCCACGAGCCCGCGCTCGCGATCGGTCAAGCCCGGCAGGTCGGCATTCTGGATCAGGTAGAAGCTGTGCTTGTGATGCCGGCTGTAACTGACCGCGTTGCCCACGTCGTGCAGCAGCGCTGCGACCTCGAGGAGCGGCCGGCCCGCGGCAGGAAGCTGGTGCAGCTGGGCGAGGCCGTCGAAGAGCATCAGCGCGAGCTTGGCGGTGTGCCGGCCGTGGGCCTCGTCGAAGGCGAAGCGGCGCCCCAGAGCCAGCGCGGCCTCGAAGAGCGAGGGATCCCGGCCGCCCGTGCGGGAGCGGCGGTTGAGGTCGATGAGGAGCCCGTCGCGCAGGCCGCGGTCCACCGCCGAGATCTGCGGCAGGCCCGCCCGGGACATGACGGCTTCGAGGATCACCGCGCCGGCAACGACGATCTCGGCGCGGCGGCTGTCGAAGCGCTTGCGACGCTCTTCCGGGGCCATCTCGGCCAGGTCGTCGACGGCCCGCGACACCTGCCGCAGGGTCGCCTGGGCCGAGCCACTCGCGAAGCTCACCACGGCATTGATGGTGCCCGAGCTCCCCAGGACGTGGCGCGCGGGGAGGTGCTCGGGCAAGGCGTCGCGGAAGGCCTCTTCCGCGAAGGAGCGCATCAGCGCCAGGCGCTTCTGTTTCACCCGGCCCGGCGCGGGGAAGATCTCGGCCAGGCGGACCGCCCCGACGGCGACGCTCCAGAGCTGATCCGGCCGGTCGCCGTGCGCCAGGGCCACCTCCGTCGAGCCGCCGCCGATGTCGACGACCAGCGACCGGACATGGGCTGGCTGGCCGGAGAGCACGCCCAGGCAGATGAGGCGCGCCTCCTCGCGGCCGGAGACGACCTCCAGGTCGATGCCGGCCTCGCGCCGCGCCCGCCGGACGATCTCCTCCCGATTCTTGGCCTCGCGAACCGCGCTGGTCGCGACGGCGCGGACCTTGGCGTGGAAGCGGTGGCAGAGCGCGCCGTAGCGGCGCAGCGTGGACATCAGCCGGTCGGCCACGTCGCGCGAGATCACCCCGGTCTTGAAGACGCCCTCCCCCGGACGCAGCGGATCGCGCTCCTGGTGCAGGAGCTCCAGGGACCCGTCCGGCAACGGACGCGCCAGCTCTAGGCGGACTGCATTGGTCCCCACGTCGATGGCGGCGAGGACGGGTGGGACCGTGGATGGGGGCACGTGATTTCGCCTGGTTGGGAGATCGTAGCGGCTCGAGCGGCCGGAATCCAGCAAGTTCCACGTGTCAACGTCCGGCAGATGTCACACCCTGGTCGGAGCTTTCTGCTAGAATTGGGTTTCTCGGGTGGGTACCCCCAGGGGTCGCCGCCCGCGGAGTCACGTCAATGGCGTCCCCGAACCCCTCCCCGCTGACCGGTCGCCGGACTCTCGGCGACGGTGCCAGCCGCACCGAGCCTCGCCCGGTCGAGGTGCACGACCCCAAGCTCTTCCTGAACCGGGAGATCTCGTGGCTGGCCTTCAACGAGCGGGTGCTCGCCGAGGCCCGCGACGCCTCACTGCCGCTCTTCGAGCGGCTCAAGTTCCTCTCCATCGTCTCGTCGAACCTCGACGAGTTCTTCATGGTGCGCGTGGCCGGCCTGAAGCAGCAGATCCTGGGCGGCGTCGCGGAGACGGCCGCGGACGGCATGCTGCCCGGCGAGCAGCTCGCCGCGATCGCGGACCGCACCCACGCGATGATCTCCGAGCGCGACCGCGTGTGGAGCGCGGAGATCCGCCCGTCGCTCGCCGCCCATGGCCTGACGATTCCGGGGCCGGCGCACTGGACTCCGGAACAGCAGGCCGCGGCGCGCAACCACTTCACGAGCCAGGTCTTTCCCGCGCTCACGCCGCTCGCGATCGATCCCGGGCACCCCTTCCCCCACCTGCGCAACAAGTCGATCAACGTGGCGGTGTTCCTGCGGCCGAGCGGCGGCCGCCGGCGGGCCACCGCGCGGGGCAGCTCGCTCGCGGTCGTGCAGGTGCCGGCGGTGCTGGGCCGCCTCGTGCGCCTACCCAGCGCCGAGGGCCTCTGCTTCGGGCTCCTCGAGGAGATCATCGCCGCCAACGTGGGCGATCTCTTCCCCGGCTACGCCGTCAAGCACACCGCCGCCTTCCGCGTCACGCGCAACTGGGATCTGCTCGTCGACGAGGAAGATTCCGAAGACCTGCTCTCCACCATCCAGGAGGAGCTGCGCCGGCGCGACCGCGGCGCAGCCGTACGCCTCGAGGTCGCCGCCGACAGCCCGCCGGAGACCGAGGGGGCGCTGAGCCGCTCGCTGCACCTCGAGCCGCCCGACGTGTACCGCGTGCAGGCTCCGCTGCAGCTGCCGGATCTCCTCGGTCTGGCCGAGGCCGACCCCCGCCCGGAGCTCCGCGTGGAGCCCCTCGCTCCGTCGTTGCCCATGGAGCTGCGCGACGTGGAATCGGTGGTGGGCGCGATCGGCAAGCGCGACATCCTGCTCCACCACCCCTACGAATCGTTCGACCCGGTCGTGCGCTTCATCGACGAGGCCGCGGACGATCCGAACGTGCTGGCCATCAAGCAGACGCTCTACCGGACGAGCGGCGACAGCCCGTTCGTGCGCGCGCTGTCGCGCGCCGCCGAGAACGGCAAGCAGGTGACGGCCATCGTCGAGATCAAGGCGCGCTTCGACGAGGCGAACAACATCGCCTGGGCGCGGCGCCTCGAGGAGAACGGCGTCCACGTGGTCTACGGCCTGATCGGGCTGAAGACGCACTGCAAGGTGGCCTTGGTGGTGCGGCGCGAAGGCGGAGGGATCCGCCGCTACGTCCATCTCGGCACCGGGAACTACAACCCGGTGACGGCGCGGCAGTACACCGACCTGTCCCTCTTCACGGCGAAGGAGGAGTTCGGCGAGGACGTCTCCTTCCTCTTCAACATGCTCACGGGCTACTCGGAGCCGCCGCACTGGAAGCGGTTGGCGGTCGCCCCGCTCGACCTGCAGGACCGCGTCCTCGAGCTCATCGGCCGCGCGGCCCAGCGCGCGCGCGCCGGCGAGCCGGCGCGCATCGTGGCCAAGATGAACTCGCTCGCGGATCCGGCAGTCATCCGGGCCCTGTACGCCGCGAGCCAGGCCGGCGTGGAGATCGAGCTGATCGTTCGCGGCATCTGCTGCCTGCGCCCGGGCCTGCCCGGCGTTTCCGAGCGCATCCGCGTGGTCAGCGTGGTCGACCGCTTCCTGGAGCACAGCCGAGTGCTCGCCTTCGGCGTGGGCGACCGCGCGGAGGTGTACGTGGCCTCGGCCGACTGGATGCCGCGCAACTTCCACCGCCGCATCGAGGTGCTGTTCCCCATCCTCGACCCCGCGCTGAAGCACCGCCTCCTTGGCGAGGTGCTCGGCCTGGCGCTGCGCGACAGCGTGAAGGCGAGACGGTTGCAGGTCGACGGCCGCGACGCGCCCGCCCCGCCCTCGGATCCGCCGGTCCGCAGCCAGGTCGAGCTGCTGCAAGCCGCTCGCGTGGCGAGCCAGCCGCCGCGCATCGAGCCGGTGATCCGCCAGAACGCGGCGCCCCTGACGCCCGAAACGTCTGCCCCCACCCAGCTCTGAACGCCGGGCGGCCGCCCAAAGACGAAGGCCGCGGCCCGAGCTTCAGGCCGCGGCCCTCGAGATCGGGGCGACTGGATTTGAACCAGCGACCACCTGCACCCCAAGCAGGTGCGCTACCAGGCTGCGCTACGCCCCGGTGGTGCGCGCTTCTTTTGCCACGCCCAGCCCCGTGGCGCAACAGCGGAAGGTGGGAGACTCGGACGACACCGTCGGAGGAACGGAGACAGACACCTCTCTCCAGCGCCCGCTCCGAGACATCCACGCGGGTGGAGGCCCCGTCTTTCCGTCGGGCGGCGGCGTGGGTCACCGGGGCAACCGTCGAGCTTGGCGGCCGTGCTCACGGCGCAGTGAGAGGCTATCGCGGAGACGGAGCGAGGGGGAGGTCCCCGCCGCGCGCAGTTCCGCAGCGCCCGACCACCGTCTCTTTCGGCAGTGCCGTCCTGCGCGAGGACTGTTTGAGCACGGCGGGGACCTCCCCCTCGCGGCGGTTGCCAAGGGGGCAGCGTTTACGTGTTCAGCGCGCTCTTGAGGACCTGGCTCGGGCGGAACGTCAGCACGCGGCGCGCGGAGATCTCGATCTCCTGGCCGGTCTGCGGGTTGCGGCCGATGCGCGCCTTCTTGTCGCGGACGATGAAGTTGCCAAAGCCCGAGATCTTGATCTTCTCGCCCTGCTCGAGAGTCTGCTTGATGGTGTCGAAGACCATCTCCACGATCTCGGCGCTCTCCTTCTTGGAGAAGCCCACCTGCTCGTAGACGTTCTCGACGATGTCGGCCTTCGTCATCTCGATTTCCCCGTGGGGCTCGTCCAACCCCGTTAATTCGCTAGGGTTTAGAGTACTCGGCGCAGGAAAAAAGTCAACGCGCTGCGGAGTTCACAGCCCGACAGCGGCGGCGCTCACGCCCGCAGCGTGGCCCCGAGCGCCTGTCGAGCGGCCGCCACGAGCGCAGCCTGAACGGCCTCCGCCTCCTCGTCGCGCAGCGTTCGATCGGGCGCCCGCAACCTCAGCGAGAACGCGAGGCTCTTCGTGCCCTCGCGCAGCGGAGGGCCGCGGTAGACGTCGAAGAGGATCGCCGCTTCCAGCAATGGGCCGCCTTCCCGCCGCAGCAGCTTCGAGACCGCCTCGGACGAGGTCGCCTCGGGCACCACGAGGGCAATGTCGCGCAGGACCGCCGGGAAGCGCGGGACGCCGCGAAAGCGCGGCACCTTCGCCCCGGCGAAGAGCACCTCGGCATCCAGCTCCGCGACGAAGACTCCCGGCGGTAGATCGAGAACCCGCGCCGCCTCCGGGTGGAGCTCTCCCAGCAGGCCGGCCCCCTTGCCGCCGATCGAAAGCGCCGAGGCCGAGCGCGGGTGGAGGAAGGGCGCGGCGGCCGGGGCGACCTCGGCGCCGTCGATTCCCGCGCGCTCGACGAGCGCGTCGACGATCCCGCGCAGATCGAAGAAGTCGAAGACCTCCCGCGTCGTGGCCCAGCCGATGGGCATTCGCGTGCCGCAGGCGACGAAGGAGAGCGTGGGCCGTTCGACCAGCGGGCCCTCCGGGCGCTCGCCGGCTTCCGGCCAGCGGTAGGTGCGGCCCGTCTCGTAGAGCCGCACGGCCGGAAGGGCGCCCGCCACCTGGCTGAGGTGCGCCAGGTTGCCGCGGAGGTTCAGGCAAAGGCCGGGCAGCAACGAGGTCCGCAGGGCCCCCTGCTCCGACTTGAGCGGATTCTGCAGTGCAACCGGCGTCCCCCCACGGAACGGTTCGGTGGCGGGCCCCGCGAGGAAGGCGTAGTTGACCGCTTCGGAGAAGCCCTGCGCCTCGAGCGCGGCCCGCGCCGCGGCCAGCGGGCGGGCCTGGGGCGGCTCGCGGGGCGGGGGCAGCGCACGGCCTGGCAGCGTGGCGGGGATCGAGTCGTAGCCGCGCAGCCTCCCGACCTCCTCGATCAGGTCTGCCTCTCCCTCGACGTCGAAGCGGAACGTCGGTACGTCGGCGCGCACCTGACCGGGGCCCTCTTCGACGATCCCGAACCCCAGCCGTTCGAGGACGCCCCGGCTTTCCTGGGACGGCACCGGATCGCCGAGGAGCTGGCCGACGCGCTCGTAGCGCAGCGAGACCGATCGCCGCGCGGGCAACGTTCCCTCGGCGAGCTGGGCCGGCGCCGGCGCCGGCTCCGCGCCCGCCCGGGCGAGCAGCGCGACGAGGCGCGCGAGCGCCCGGGGCGGCAGCTCTGGATCGACCCCTCGCTCGAAGCGGTGGGAGCTCTCGCTGTGCAGGCCATGCCGCCGCGCGCTGCGGGCCACGCCCCTCGGCTCGAACCAGGCGGCCTCGACGTACAGCGCAGCGGTGCCCGCGGCGACGCCGCTCGCCTCGCCCCCCATCACCCCCGCGAGCGCGAGGGGCCGCTCGCCGTCGCAGATCAGCAGATCGTCCGGCGACAGGATGCGATCCGCCCCGTCGAGGGTGCGCAGCTTCTCCTCGCCCCGGGCGAGGCGAACCCGGACGCCCGCCTTCAGGGCGGCGAGGTCGAAGGCGTGCAGCGGCTGCCCGAGCTCGAGCAGCACGTAGTTCGTCACGTCCACCGCCAGGTTGATGGCCCGGACGCCGCAGGCCTCGAGCCGCGCCGACATCCACGGGGGAGACCGCGACGTGAGGTTCCGGCCTCCCACCGCGAGACCCTGGTAGCGGCCGCAGCGCGTGGGCGCCTCGATGACCGGCGGCGCTGGCAGCGTCCCCTCGAACCGCCCGCTCGCCGCAAGAGCCTGCGGGGTCCGCAGCGGGCGCGAGAAGATGGCGGCGACCTCGCGCGCCACGCCCAGGTGGGACAGGCAATCCCCGCGGTTCGGCGTGAGATCCAGCTCGAGCACCGTGTCGCGCAAGGAGAGCGCCGTCGCCAGCTCCGCGCCGGGGGTGAGCTCGGGCGGCAGGATCCACAGCCCTTCGTGATCCTCGGACAGGGCGAGCTCCTTCTGGCTGCAGAGCATCCCGAAGGACTCCACGCCCCGCAGCTTCGCCGCCTCGATGCGGTGGCCGTCGGGCAGGCTCGTGCCCACCCGCGCGAGCGGCACGAGGTCCCCCACGCGGTAGTTCTTGGCGCCGCAGACGATCTGGAGCTTCTCCGCGCCCGCGTCGACGGTCGTCACCGAGAGCCGGTCCGCCTTGGGATGCGGGTGGCTCTCGAGGATTCGCGCGACCACTACGCCGGCCAGCGACTCCCCCAGCCGCTCGACCTTGTCCACCGGCAGGCCGGCCCCCGTGAGCCCGTCCACGAGCGCACGCTCCTCGGGCAGATCGACGAGCTCCGCGAGCCAGCCGAGCGAGATCCTCACAGCTGCTCCAGGAAGCGCAGGTCGTTCTCGAAGAAGAGCCGCAGATCGTCGACGCCCGAGCGCAGCATGGTCAGCCGATCGATGCCGCAGCCGAAGGCGAAGCCCGAGACCTCCTCGGGGTCGTAGCCCACGTTGGCGAGGACCTTGGGGTGCACCAGCCCGGCGCCCAGCACCTCGATGAAGCCGGTGTTCTTGCAGGTGCGGCAACCCTTGCCGAGGCACAGGGTGCAGGTGATGTCGACCTCGGCGCCCGGCTCGACGAAGGGGAAGTAGCTGGGGCGCAGGCGCGTGCGGAACTCCCTGCCGAAGAACGCCTGCACGAAGGCATCGAGCGTGCCCTTCAGGTCGCCGAAGGTAATGCCCTGATCGACGCACAGCACCTCGACCTGGTGGAACATCGGCGTGTGCGTGGGATCGTCGTCGCGGCGGAAGACCTTGCCGGGCGAGCAGATGCGCAGGGGGGGCTTGCGGCCGAGCATCGTGCGGATCTGCACCGGGCTCGTGTGGGTGCGCAGGAGCGCCTGGCTCGGCGGCGCGCGATCGCCCCGGGACGAGGCGTCGACGTAGAACGTGTCGTGCATGTCGCGGGCGGAGTGGCCCGCCGGCATGTTCAGCGCCTCGAAATTGTAGTAGTCGAGCTCGACCTCGGGCCCCTCGGCGACCTCGTAGCCCATGCGCGCGAAGATCTCGACGAGGTCGTCGAGCGCGGCCGAGACGGGGTGGCGGTGGCCCCGCGCGAGAAGCCGGCGCCCCGGCAGCGTGACGTCGAGCGGAGGGCCGGAGAGCTCCGCGGCGAGGGCGGCGCGCTCGCCGGCCTTCGCGGCCTCGTCCAGGAGCCGCTCGATCTCGTCCTTGGCCTGGTTGACGGCGGCCCCGAAGGCCGGGCGCTGGTCGGCGGGGAGGCTCCCCATTCCCCGCAGCAGCGCCGAGAGCTCGCCCTTCTTGCCGAGGTACCGGATGCGCAGCGCTTCGGCGGACGCCGAGTCCTTCGCGAGCGGGATCTCGCGCCGGGCGGCCTGCAGCAGCTTCTCGAGCTCGTCTTTCATCTGAGGAAACCAGGACGCCAGGAAGGACGCGTCGCCTGGTGCCCCGGCTTCCTAGGAGACGTGGGCGAGCGGCTACGCGCTCTTCGCGATCGACGCGATGGCCTCGAACCCCTTGGGGTCGAGGACCGCGAGCTCGGCCATGATCTTGCGGTCGATGGCCACGCCGGCCTTGGTGAGGCCCTGCACCATGCGGCTGTACGACAACCCGACCAACCGCGCGGCGGCGTTGATGCGGGTGATCCAGAGCGCCCGGAA
This sequence comes from Myxococcales bacterium, assembly GCA_035508175.1. Taxonomy (GTDB): domain Bacteria; phylum Myxococcota; class Myxococcia; order Myxococcales; family JAKAPL01; genus DATJNL01. The sequence continues at coordinate 724 of DATJNL010000038.1, read as the reverse complement.
CTCGCGCTTGCGGTTGCGCCGGTCGCGCGTCGCGTAGTCGAGCGCCCGCTCCACGGCCTGGTTGGCGCGCTTGTAGCAATTCTTCCGGCGGCCGCGGAAGCCCTTGGCCAGCTTGAGTACCCGGTTGCGGCGGCGACGCGCCTTGACGCCCTTCTTGACTCTCACGGTGCTTCTCCTTGCGGCGCCCTAGCGGGCGTACGGAAACAGCTCCTTCACCTTCTTCTCGTCGCGCAGGATCAGCTCGGTGTTCCCGCGCAGGTGGCGCTTGCGCTTCTGGCTCTTGGGGCCGGCGTTGTGGCGCACGCCGCGCTGCTTGTGCGCGACCTTGCCGCTCGGCCGGAGCTTGAAGCGCTTCTTGGCGCCGGAATTCGTCTTCAGCTTGTAGCCCATCGGTTTCTCTCCTGTCCTACGGCTTCGGAGCGGCGGGGGCCGCTTGCTGGGGGGCCGGACTGGCCGGGGGCGCGCCCATCGGACGGGGCGGCACGGCGGCCTGGGGCGGCTTGGCGGCGGCCGGCGGCGCGGCGGCACCCGCCGGCTTGGGCTTGTACTTCGGGTTCGGCGCCAGAATCATGAACATCTGCCGTCCTTCCATGCGCGGCGTCTGCTCGACCACCGCCAGGTCCTTCAAGTCGCCCACCACCTTCATCAGCACCGCCTGCCCGATCTCCTTGTGCACGATCTCGCGGCCGCGGAACATCAGGGTCAGCTTGGCCTTGTTGCCCTC
>DATJNL010000037.1:0-3741 GCA_035508175.1 Myxococcales bacterium | reverse complement strand
CCTCAGCAACGGAGCGCGTCATGACACCGCTGCGCCAGCGAATGATCGAGGACATGAAACTCCGCAACTACGCGCCCCTGACCATCAAGGTCTACGTCGAGCGCGTCGCCACCTTCGCCAAGCACTTCGGCAAGTCGCCCGAGCGCCTGGGGGCGGCTGATGTCCGGGCCTACTTCCTCTTCCTCGTCCAGGAGAAGCACGTCTCCTGGAGCTATTACGACCAGGCCCTCGCCGCCCTGCGGTTCCTCTACCGCACCACCCTGGGCAAGAAGTGGGTCCTGGATGACCTCGCCTCCCCCAAGAAGCAAAAGAAGCTCCCCGTGGTCTTGAGCCCCGACGAGGTCGCTCAGTTCTTCGGGGCGATCACCAGCCTCAAGCACCGCGCCATCCTCATGACCGCCTATGCCGCCGGGCTCCGCGTCTCCGAGGTCGTGTCCTTGCGCGTCGACGACATCGACAGCCGGCGGATGGTCATCCACATCCGACAGGCCAAGGGGCGAAAGGACCGCTACGTCATGCTGTCGCCCCGCTTACTCGCGATCCTTCGCGAGTACTGGAAGGCGGCCCGCCCTACCCAGTACCTTTTCCCGGGCAATGTGCCGGATCGACCGATCACCCCGCGCACCGTCCAGAAAGCTTGCCGGGGCGCACAAGAGGCCGCGGGGTTGGGCAAGCGCGTGAGGGTCCACACCTTGCGGCACAGCTTCGCCACCCATCTGCTGGAGGCCGGTACCAACATCCGGATCATTCAGATCCTGCTCGGGCACCGCAGCCTCCGCACGACAGCGATCTACACCCACGTCTCGACGGCGGCCCTGGAGGCGACCCAAAGCCCACTCGACCGGCTCGTCCCCCCGACGGAGGTCCGGCCAAAGCCATGACGCGACATCGGCTCGAAGTGGCCGATGTCTTCCGGGACCATGGTGATGCCTTCCTCGATCGCTATGGCGATATGCTCTCGCCTGAGCAACGCCGCGCCCTGCGCGACATCTCGGCCTGCCGGACCGCGGCCTTGGGTGGGCATGTCGAGGAGTGCACCGAGTGCGGGCATCAGAGGATCGCGTACAACTCGTGCCGCAACCGCCACTGCCCCAAGTGCCAGGCCACCGCTGCGGCGCAGTGGATGGAGGCGCGAGAAGCGGAATTGCTCCCGGTCCAGTACTACCACGTCGTCTTTACGCTCCCGGCGGCGCTCGGTCCGATCGCCTTGCAGAACCCGCGGGAGGTCTACGGCCTCCTGTTCCGCGCCGCCGCCGAGACCTTGCAGCAGATCGCCGCTGACCCCAAGCACCTCGGGGCCGAGATCGGGTTCCTGGCCGTCCTGCACACCTGGGGCCAGAACCTCCAACATCACCCCCATGTGCACTGCGTGGTGCCAGGAGGCGGGCTCTCTCCCGACGGCTCGCGCTGGATCGCCTGCCCGCCGGGATTCTTCCTCCCGGTGCGCGTGCTCAGCCGCGTGTTCCGGGGCAAGTTCCTCGCGATGCTGCGTAACGCCTTCGAGAAGGGGAACCTCTCCTTCCACGGGAAGCTCGCGGTGCTGGCGGACGCGGGCGAGTTCCAACGCCGGCTCACCGCCAGCGCCCAGGCCGAGTGGGTCGTCTACGCCAAGCCGCCGTTCGGCGGGCCGGAACAGGTGCTGAAGTACCTGGCGCGTTACACCCACCGGGTGGCGATCAGCAACCGGCGCCTGGTCGCGCTGGAAGACGGTGAAGTCAAGTTCCACTGGAAGGATTACGCGCACGAGGGAGGCCAGAAGACGATGACCCTGAAGGCCACCGAGTTCATCCGCCGGTTCCTCCTGCACGTGCTGCCGTCAGGGTTCGTGCGGATTCGCCATTATGGCTTCCTGGCCAACCGAGTCTGTCGGGAGAAGTTGGCGCTCTGCCGCGCGCTGTTGGGGGTCGAAGAGGCGCCCGTACCCGTGGCGCCCGAGCCCGCCACCGAACCGAAGGCGACCGTCGCAGGAGAGCCCGCTGCGAGCGTCTGCCCCTCGTGCGGCGAGGGCCGGATGGTGATCGTCGCGTCCTTCCGAGCGCCTCCGGTCGATCGGAGGGAGGGGGGGTTGATCCTGGAGCCGGCCGAAATCGATACGTCCTGAGCGATCAGCCTTGGGAGCAAGTGACCATCGGATCTCCGCCGTCGAGTCCGCCCTTGGAGGTGATCGTGGATTCCCTGTCCACGGAGCCGGAACGTCGGCTCCCAACGCCCTGGAAGGATCGCTCGTGAGCCCGAAGCTTGCTCGCCAACGTCATTGGTCGCCGTCTTGCACCGAACGGAAGCCGCGGTTTCCCGCCGCAATCCTCCCCACCGAAGGTCTCGCCCTCAATTGAATCCCCATAGCTGGGGCGATCCCCGCGGTTCAGTTCAAAGCATTGTATCCGAAGTGCCGACATGGGCCTTCGGGTGGGCGAAGCTTTGCCGCCGGCACTTCGGATACAATCCTCTGCCTTCTCCCGCACTTTTGATGATCCAAGAGCGTAGATAGGTTATCTCCCCTCCTGTGTGACTCCCTGTCTTCACGTCCTTGGAGGCCCGACTTGCTCCTGTCCCAGCTCCTGCGCGCCCCCGCCGGCAGTCGCCTGGTCCGGACCGACTTCGATGGCGACGCCCTGACCCTGGAGATCGCGACCACGAATCCCAGGGCATCCTGCCCGACCTGCGGCCACGAGACCTGGCGGATTCACAGCCGCTACACCCGCTGTCTCGCCGAGGAGCCGATCTTCGGCCATCAGGTCCGTCTCCGCATGATGGTCCGCCGATTCCTCTGCTCCGAACAGCGCTGCCCGCGTCGCATCTTCGTGGAGCCCCTCGACGGGTTCGCGGCCAGGCATGCCCGCACGACCTCGCGGCTCGACCGGCTCCACCTCGCCATCGGCTCGGCCCTGGGGGGCGAGGCCGGGGCGAGGCTGTCGGGGAACGCCGGCGTGCCGACCAGCCCCGACACGCTGCTGCGGCGCGTCAAGCGGGCGGGGCCGCCGCCGTCCGGGACCCCGCGGTTCGTCGGCATCGACGACTGGGCCTGGTGCAAGGGGCAACGCTATGGCACCATCGTCGTCGACCTCGAGACGGGCGACGTCATCGATCTCCTGCCGGACCGCGATGCCGCGACCGTCAAGGCGTGGCTCGAGGCCCATCCCGGCGTCGAGCTGGTCAGCCGGGACCGCTCGTCGGCTTACTCCCAGGCTGCAGCCGAGGCGGCGCCCGGGGCCCGGCAGGTCGCCGATCGATGGCACCTGTTGAAGAACGTGCGGGAGGCCGTCGAACGCCTGCTCGAGCGCCATCTGCCCGTCATCACCGAAGCCCTCAAGCCCGCCGAGGCCGATCCGGGGCGCACCGCTGATGTGTCGGGGAGCGACGAGGCGGGCGCCCCGACGGCCACGGAGTCGACGACGGTCACCGAACCGGCCCGGCCATCATCGTCGGCTGCGACTCCCGCCTCACCGCGACGGGAGGCCGCGTTGGCGAGGCGACAGCGGCGTGTCGACCGATTCGAGCGAGTCCATGAGCTCCGGCGGCGAGGGGCGCCGATCCGCGAGATCGCCCGGGCCCTGGGCATGTCGCGGAACGCGGTGCGCCGCTACCTTCGTCGCGAGCACTGCCCCGACTGGGACCCGGGGCGGCCCACGCGCTCGCGGATGGACGCCCACCGCGAGTGGATCGACGCGCGCATCGCTGAGGGCCGGATCAACGCCTGCGAGCTGCATCGCGAGCTCGTGTCGCGGGGAGTTCGGCTCTCGT
>DATJNL010000036.1:0-13306 GCA_035508175.1 Myxococcales bacterium | reverse complement strand
GCCGCCGGCTCCCGGCTGGGAAGCGATCGAGAAGGCCTTCGGAAGCCTGTATCCGGGTCAGCGGCCGCGGTGGTGGGAGCACCAGGGCGTGCACCGCATGCACGATCTGAAGGACCCACCCGAGAACCCCCTCGAGGCCGTGGCCATCTACGACGCCGGCGCGTTCTGGCACTACGTGAGCTTCGGGATGTCCGACCTCTTCGCGAAGGAATCCGCCGGGGAGTGGAGCGGCTTCGGCTACGAGTTCACGTTCCGATGCTCGAAGGAGGCGGGCGCCGACGCGCCGCTCTGGCCGGTCGATGTGCTCATCGGCCTCGCGACCTCGGCGTACCAGGGCCAGCAGTACGCCCCCGGCCACACCATCAAGACGGGGCCGATCGACGGACGCTCCGAGACCACGCTCACCGCGCTGCTCGTCGCGAAGGATCCGGGTGTTCCCGTGATCGACACGCCGCACGGGAAGGTGGCCTTCCTGCTCCTCCTCGGCGTCGAGGGCCCGGTGCGCGAGAAGGCGCTGGCGGCGGGATTCGACGCGGTCCTGGCGGAGATCTCGGCCGGCAATCCGAGCCTCGTGACGCGCCCGTAGGGGCGCCGGCCGTGCGCCGGGGCGCCAATCCGGGCTGACGTGCCAGTCTTGCGCAAGCATGGGCGCATCCACGAGCCCCTGTGCCTGCCGCCGGGGAGCCCCAATGGCCCTTGGCCACCGCGCGCCATCGCCGGTAGAAACCCTGGCAGGCTGCTTGCGGCGTCGAGCGTCACCGCTTCAATTGCAGATGGCCGTGATGTAGTTGCAAGTCAAACCGGCGCAACACGAGACATCGACGCAGGCTTGCCCAGCGCCCACGCACGCGACGCAGGTGTCGTTGGCGGGATCGCAGGAATCGCCGTCCGCGCAGGCCTCGCCGAAGTTGCAGCTGCCGCCCGGGCTGTCGATGCACTTCCCCACGCTGGCGTCGTTGACCAAGTCGCAGGTGTAACCGGAGCAGCAACCGTTGGAGGCGCAGGATCCGCCGTAATCGGCGCAGGGGGTTGGCGGCACGCAGGCGCCGGATCTGTCGCAGCTGTCGCCGTCCGCGCACAGGTTGTCGGCCGTGGAACCGGAGCCCGGGCAGCTGCCGCCGGGCGTGTAGTAGCAGAGGCTGGCGGTGGAATCGCAGGTGTACCCGGCGCAGCAGGAAGAGCTCGAGCACGGCTGACCGTAGCCCGCACAGCCTCCGGCTCCGCTGCTCCCGCCGTTGCCGCTCGTGCTGCCGCCGCTGCTGGTGCCCCCGCCGCTCGTCGACCCGCCCGTGCTCGCCCCACCGGTCGTGCCCTCGCCGCCGGTGGCCGAGCCGCCCGTGGAGCCCACGCCAGAGCCGGCGCTGCTGCTTCCCTCTTCACCGCCGCCCGTGCCCGTCGTCGCCGGGCCGGTGCTGCCGCCCCCGGTCGCGCCGGCCGAGCCGCCGCTCGCCGAAGCGCTGCCGGACGAGCCGCTGCTGCCGCGCGCTCCGGTCGAGGCGCCGCCGCCCGTGGACGTGCCCGCGGCGCTCCCGGAGCCGCCGGTGCTGCCGCCGCCAGCGCTCGTGCCCGCGGAAGTCGCGGCGCCCGAGCTGCCACTTCCGGAGGTCGTCGGTCCGCAAGCAGCCAGGATCAAGGAGAGAAGCGCGAGGTTTCGCATGGGCTCATACTATTACGGTTTCGATGGCCAGGTGCAGGGAGCCGCGTGGAACGAGCCGACCATGCAGTCGGGTCCGCATCCGGAAGAGGGTGGCACGGGCTCGCCCATCGTCGTCGGCAGCGACACACCCGTCGCCCCGGGCAGCCTCATCGGGGGTTATCGAGTCCTCGAGCCGCTCGGCGAAGGCGGCATGGGCCACGTCTTCGTGGCGCAGCACCCCCGGCTCAGCGGACGGGAAGCGTGCGGGAGTTCCTCCAGGCCATGGAGGCGGCGTTGGCCGGGGCGCCGGCGGCACGGGACTCGCGGGCTGACGACCGGGCGGCGAGCGCCACGCGGTTCGGCCGGCGCTGGCGGCTCGTGCTGCCGGTCATCGGGGTACTGCTGGTCGTCCTGGCCGTCGGCTGGCGCCTCCTCGCGTCCAGCACGCCGGACGAGGCCAAGGCGACCCGCGACCATGCGGCGAAAGCCGAGGTAGCAGACGCGCCGCCTGCCCCACCCCTGCCGCCCCCCACGGTTGCCGTCGTGCCGCCACCTCTGCCGGCGCTGCCCCCGCCGCCCGAGGCCGCGAAGCCTGCTGCCGAGCCGGCGAAGCACGCGCGTCTGGGCAAGGCGCCGCACCGGCACGCCGCCGTTCGCCCCAAGACCCCAGCGAACGGCGCGGCGGACGATGACCTCATCATGCCGTCGGAGTGAACGCACGGAGGTCCGGGGACCTGGACGCGCCGACTTCGACCGAGCGCCTTGCCAGGGCCTGGGGATGCGAGTACAAGCCCGCCTCGGGTGGGGACTCACGAAAGAAGACGAAGATGATCACCGCCAAGCCGAAGCTCTCGCACAACCCGACCACGCCGCCGCCGTCCCGCACCGCCGCCGCCACGAAGAGGCCGACCAACGAGCAGATCGCGGCACGGGCCTACGAGCTGTTCGTCGCTCGGGGCAGACGGCATGGCCACCACGAAGAGGATTGGTTCCAGGCCGAGCAGGAGCTGCGGTCTGGGCTGAACTAGGCGGAGGAGCTCGCCGACGCCTCGCGTGCGGAGGTGGAGAAGGCGGGTCCGCGCGCGGACCGTGACCCGCCAGCTTGCCGCCGGGGAGCTGCGGTTCCAGCCCCGCCGAGGGCCGCGCCTGATTCTCGGGGAACGCGCCAAGTGGAGTACACTTGGAGTTGAGTGTTCGCCGACGCCTCCGACCCCGCATGAAACGCATCCTGCTCGTGGACGACGACGCGGACCTGCTCTCGAGCATGGCCGAGGCCTTCCGCCCGCGCTTCGACGTCGTGGAGGCGACTGGCTACTCGAGGGCGCTCCAGTTCCTGAAGTTGGGGGGTGCCTTCGACGCCGTCGTCGCCGACCTCAAGCTCCGCGGCGACCGCTCCGGGCTCGATCTGCTCCGGGAGACCCGGCTTCTGGCGCCGGGCGTCCTGCGGATTCTGATCAGCGGCAACCGGCCCGGGCCGGAGATCGACGATGCTCTGCGCGCCGGGCTCGTGGAGGGCTTCGTGCGCAAGCCGGTCGACGTGGCTGCCCTCGAAGCGGAGCTGGCACGCGCGAGCTCGAGCCGCGCGGCGCCTCCCGGCTGATCGCGGCCCTCGCCGGGGGACGACTGCGGAACGCGTGAGCCACTCGGCGGCCCCCACCGGCAGCGAGTGCGCGCTCGGCGCGACGACCGACGCCTGCACTCGGACCTCACGTCAGTCGTAGTAGAAGCTGCACGTCGCGAGGCTTCCGTTCCCGTCCGTCGTGCACAGGGCGCCGGGCGGGCAACCGCCGTCGGGGCCGAGGCTGGTGCACTCCTGCCAGCTCGCGGCGCCGCCGTCGGGCGTGGGCGTGCCGCCGCTGTAGTCGCAGCAGAGCTGTCCCGCGGAGCAGCTGCCGGCGTCGGGCGCGATGCCGCACACCGGGCCGCCGGCGTCGGGGGCGGGGCAGCTCTGGCACAGACAGACGGGGCAGACGCTCTCGGCGAAGCTGGTCTGCGGGCACGCGGCCGAGCAGTTGGGGGCGAAACAGTCCGACAACGACGCGACGCAGGTTCCGGGCGTGTTCTCGAGGTTGCAGCTGCCGCCGGGGCAGTCGGCGTCGGTGTAGCAGCCGCACCCCAGCGTGAAGCAGTCGCGGTGGCAGTAGCCCTGGCCCGCGGTGACCTCGTCGAGCCCGCCGTGGCACGCGTTCAGCTGGAGGTCGCAGTAGTTGCCAGTGCCGCAGTCGGTATCGGTCTGGCACGGCGGCTCGCAGATGAAGTTGTCGTTGAAGACGGGCTGGCAGGAGAGGCGGTCGCAGCAAGGCGTGACGGGGACGGCGCCGCAGGCCTGGCCGACGCCGGCGCAGCCGCCGCTGGTCGTGCTGCCGCCGCCCGTGCTGGAACCGCCGCTGGTCCCGGCCGAAGAGGCGCCGCCGCTCGTGCCCGTGGGCGCGACGCAGATGGCCGTGTCAACCCCGTTCGCCTGGCACACGAAACCTGAGCAGCAGTTGAGGTTCCCGTTCCAGGGCTCCTCGCATCCCTGCCCGAACGCCGCGCAAAGGCCGCCGGTCGAGCTGCCTCCGGTCGTGGCGCCGCCCGAGCTCGTCCCCTCGTTGACCGGCGTGGCGCAGCAAGCGGCCGCGACGAACGCGACGGCGGCGGTGGCAAGGCAGAGTCTCATGGCAGTCTCCTCGCGCGTGACGTTCGCAAGGCCCGCGCCGGCCTCCGAAGAGAGACAACCCATCAATTCCACTCGACCGCTTGGCGGCCGCGCCGCGATCGCCATGTCCCGAGCCTCGGATTTCCGAGGGCCGTGAGGCCGATCGCCGATTGGCGCCCAGCTCGCCGTCAGCCAGGCGTGCCTCGGGTCTCGACACCGCCTGCGGCGCCGACGAGAGTGCGCCCGTGAGCTTCCGCGCCCTGGCACTCGGCTTCGTTTTCGCCCTCCCGGCCGCGCTCGGCTGCGGCCGCCCCGCCTGCGCCACCGCGGGCTGCCCTGCGGGCCAGGCCTGCCGCACGAGCGGCTGCGTCACGATCTGCGACGGCGGCCCGAGCTGCCCCGGCGGGCTGACCTGCGTCGCCGACGACGAGTCCTGCGGCGGTTGCGCGGGGCCGGGCTCTTGCAACTGCCCGGCGTTACCGTCGTTCATCTGCCGGTGAAGCGGGGCCCACGAGGGCTTGAACCGAGTCTTTCCTGGCATTACATCCCGGTCCGCGATCGCGAGGAGGTCCGGCATGGGCCACATCACCGTGAAGGACACGATCCTCATCGCTGCCTCGCCCGAAACGGTCTGGGACTTCACGCAGGACTACGACCGCCGACCGCCGTGGGACACCTTCGTGAGGGAGGCGCGCGTGGAGAGCGAGAGCCCGCGGGTCGTGTGGATCCGATCGCCCTCGATGACCTGCCGCTTCCGCTACAAGCTCGACGACCGGCCCCGGCGAACGAGTCTGGCCATCGCGGACGTGGAGCCGAGCTGGCTGATCGGCGGCGGCGGCGGCTCATGGGTCTACGAGGCGGAGGGCGACGGGACGCGCTGGACGAGCACCGCGACCGTCGCAGTGGACAATCGCGTGGCCTGGTGGCTGTTGAGACCCTTCCTGAGGTGGCAGCTCGCACGCTCGAACCGACAGGCGATGCGGAAAGCGAAGGCGATGATCGAGGTCCGGCCGACCTGATTCCGCGCTCCCGATCCCGATGGCCTCCGGGGCGCCGTCGAGGGGACAGGATCGGAGCTTGAGGACGGGCGGTCGGTCAGGAGCGGCGGCACCGGCGCGTCGGCCGATGTTCTCTGCGCAGAAAGACCTGCCACTTCTGACGGTGGCGACCGCTCGAAGCGAATCAGCCCTCGACCACCTCAGTAGCGCAGGTAGCCTAGGGTGAAATAGATCGCGTACCCGACCGCGCTCCCCGCGTAGGTTCTCGCGCCGCCGCAGAAGCTGCTGGCTCCGATGGTGGCGCCGACGTCGGTGGCGAGGCCGAGGGTGAAGCTGCTCCGACCCTTCGCCGTTCGTGCGACGTGCGCGTGCAGGTCGACTCGGGCGCTCCCCCCTACCGAGGCGACGGCGGCGGTGTCCTCCGTGGCGCCGCTGCAGGCGAGGACGTCGGCGTCCCCGCGGGCGACCGGTCCGAGCGCGAGGGTGACCAGATCGAACGGTGTGTAGTCGAGCGTGAGCGCCGCGCGCGCGTAGCTGTCGCGGATGATGGTGGCCGCCGACAGATCGGCTTCGACTCCCCAGTGGTCGTTGACCTGGATCCCGAGCCGCAGGTCCAGCCCGAGGCCGCCCGGGTTGCCGGTGACGACCGTCGCGCCGGCGAGCGCCTGGACGGTGGTCGCGCCGAACCGATCCTGCCCGAAGCCCAGATCCAGCCCGATGCCCGCGAGGAGCCGCGGGCCCACGTCCCCGATCGGCGTGGGGGGCTTGGGCGGCGCGTCCCAACGGCCGGGCGGTGGCAACTCCCCGGCGTCATGTATCGGTGGTGGCGGGGGCGCGTCGTCATCGTCGTCGTCGATGGTGAGGTCCGGATCGCTCCCGGCGGCGGCCTTCCCGGCGCTCGGCGCGGCGGCGCAGGCGAGCAGCAGCAGCGGCGCGAGGAGCATCGGCCAAACGGTAACGCGAGGTGCGCGCCGAGGTCCAATACCAGGGCCACGTGGCCGGTCAGCGGCCCTTCGCCTTCGCCGCCAGAGCGGACCGCCCCGGCACGTAGGTGCGAACGGGGTCTACCTTCCCGCTCACGCGGCGTTCGGGCATCGCCGTCCAGCCGCGCGACTCGCCCGCGCCCTGGCGGGCCTCCTCGGAGACGAGCAGCGGCTCGCCGAGCTCCTTGGTGAGGCCCTCGAGGCGCGAGGCGAGGTTGACGGCGTCGCCGATGGCAGTGAACTCGCGGCGGTTCGGCGGGCCGATGTCGCCCACAATGGCGGCGCCGGAGTGCACGCCGATGCCGATGACGATGGGTGGGTCGCCGCGGGCGCGGCGCGCCTCGTTGAGCCGCTCGAGCGCGGCGAGCATGTCGCAGGCGCACGCCACCGCGGCGGCGGCATGGTCCTCGCGGGGCAGCGGCGCGCCGAAGTAAGCGAAGAGACCGTCGCCGATGAACTTGTCGAGCGTGCCGCCGGCGGCGAACACCACGGCCACCATGGCGGCGAAGTACTCGTCGAGCCACGCGACGACGCGCTCGGCGGGCTCGCGGGCCGACATGGCGGTGAAGCCGCGCACGTCGGCGAACAGGATTGAGAGCTCGCAGAGGCGACCGTGCTCTTCCCCTTCGGCGGCGATGCGCGCGGCCACTGCGGGCGAGAAGTGGCGCTCGAGCCGCTCGCGGGCCACCTCCTGCGCGACGGCCCGCGCGGCGAGGGAGCGGACGCGCCGGACGAGGCCAGCGCCGAGGAGCCCGGCCAGGGTGACCATCACCAGCGCGACGCCGAAGGGAGCCGGAGCGAGGTGACCGGCCAAGGCGAGCGCGACGGTACCCGGGAGGGCGAGGGCGGCCGCGAAGGTGACGAGCCGGGGCGAGAGCGCGATGCCGGAGGCGAAGACGGCGAGCGTGAGCACGCCCGCGCCCTGCATGGCGACTGTCGCTGCGGACCCGGTGCCGAGATGGATGAGGTGCCAGTGCAGGAACGTCAGCACGGGAACGTCCATCAGCGGGATGGACAGCGACAGCGCGCGCTCGCGCCAGCGCCCGTCGGCGCGCAGAAACAGCCAGGCGACGATGGCGACCGAGGCCGCCAGATAGGCGAGGAGGATCAAGTGGGCCGCGGTCGGAGTGGGCGGCCAGCGGAGGTCTCCGATGGCGACGCCGTACGCGATGCCGCACGCCGCGCCCACGAGGCGCAGGAGCCCCAGGCGGCGAAAGCCCGCGCGCTCCGAGAGGATGGCCCGCCCGATCGCGGCATCGGAGGAGGTGGGCGCCATGGAGATCAGCGTAGTCGAACGAACCGCGCCCGCGCCAGGCAGCGTCCGCGGTCAGGGCCTGCAGCTCCGCTGCCGGTCGGCGTCGGGCGACTACTGGGCGGAAGGCGTGGCGGTGCCCGACTGACTGAGCGTGCACGTCTCCGCGCCGGAAGTGTTCTCGAAGACCTGGCTCCCTGTCGCGGTGCCGGTGAGGGTGCTGCCGCTCAGCGCCCACGTCCCGGAGGCGTAAGTGAGCGTCCAGGCCGTGCCGTTGGTCGTGCCGGTGCAGGTCTGCCCGCTGATCAATGTCGCCGTGTCGCCGCTCACCGTCCAGTTGAGGTTACAGCCCTGCTGCTCGGTCGTGATCTGGTTGCTCGACGGTCCGGCGACGACGACCAGGGTGGCGCTCCCGGACTCGGAGGCGGGTGGCACGGCGCAGCCCGACCAGGAATCGGTGCCGGTGTTCGAGTAGGTGCCGAGGAAGGCCGAGGCCCCGCCGCCGCCGCAGGCGGACAGGAGCATGAGGCCGACCGCGATCTGGATGGCCCTTCGCGCAGTCATCACGGACATCTCCCTTCCCGCCGGGGGGGAGCCCCGGCATGGTCTGGCGATCAACGTACTCCGACCGTTCGCCGGCGCGCAAAGAAAACGTGCAGCCGCCCGAGGCCGGGGCCGCGCGCTCAGGGCAGCCCGAGATTCATCGAGAAGTAGTAGAAGGCGCCGGCGTCGCTGCCGGCCGGGACGGAGAGGCGCAGGCGCAAGGTGTCGCCGCAAGCGGCGAGCACGGGGGGCAGCGAGGGGCCGGCGTCGAAGAAGTCGCCGAGGCGCTCGCCGCCGTCGAGGGTGTACGTCTCGGTGAAGATCGTCTTGGCGGCGCCCGCGTCGGGAAGGTCGTCGAGCTCGGCCTCCAGCACGGTGCCGTTGCCCTGGAGCTCGCCGTCGAGCGAGACGGCGTAGCGGCCGCCGGGGATGGGACCGGGGAGCGTGTAGAGGAAGTCGTAGTGGCCGCCGACCACCAGGGAGGACAGTCAGAGCTCGGCGCTTTGCGGGGTGAGGCAGAAGGTCGTTGCCTGCGGCGGGACGCACTCCTCGGGGAAGAGCACGGTGGGCACCGCGCCGCAGCCGGTGCCGCCGCTGCTGGTGCCACCCGAGGTTCCGCCGCTCGTGCCACCCGTGCCGCCGCCCCCGCTCGTGCTGGCCGGGGAGCCGCCGCTGGACGAGCCGCCGCTGCTCGTGGACCCAGCTGGGCCGGCGCTGCAAGCAGCGGCGAGCGCGAGGGACAGCGGGACGAGGGCGTGACGCGTCACCGGTCGCCAATCAACACGAAGTAACCCGGGGGCGCAACGGCGGCCAGGACGGCGTGGAAGCCGGCGGCCGTCGCGGCGTCACGATCGAGCGCCTCGAAGCGGCGGTAGTTCACGAGCACGAGCCGGCCGCCGGGGCGAAGCGCGCGCCGCAGCGCTCGGAAGTAGCGCGCACGATCGGGCAGGTATTGATCGACCTGGCAGAGGAAGGCGAGGGCCATCGAGGCCGGCGCGAGGCCGGGGTCTTCGGGCCCGACCTGCCGCGTCTCCACGTTGCGCAAGCCCGCGGCGGCGGCGCGGCGCTGGAGGACCGCGAGCGCCGGCCCGTCGACGTCGATCGCGATCACGCGGCCGCGCGGCAGCCGGCGCGCGAGGCGCAGCGTGAAGAAACCGGGGCCCGCCCCGACGTCGGCGACCGACTCGTCGCCGCGCAGGGCCAGCGCGTCGAGGAGGACCTCGGGGCGCAACAGCCGCTCGCGCATCGGGTCGAGCATGCGGCGCTCCGGCGGAGACAGGCCCGCGACCGAGGGACCGCCGGGAGCCACGGCGATCGCCAGCAAGCCGGCGTGGACGCTGAGCCAGATCGGCATCTGCGCACTGTAGCAACGGGGCACGGGTAGCGCGTAGAGTACACGCCGTGAAATACGGCATCGCTCTGCTCTTCGCCGCGCAGCTCCTCGGCTGCACGACCTCTGGAATCGCCACCTCGCTCGGCACGGGTGCGGTGGGATCGACGTCGGGCGCGGCAGCGAGCTCGACGGGAGGCGGGACCACCGGCTCCGGTACGGGCGGCGGCGAGAGCTCATCGGGAGGCCGGTCTTCCTCTTCGTCCGGCTCTGGCACCGCCGGCGGGGCGAGCACCGGTCGGGCTTCGTCCGGGGGCGCGAGCGGCACGGGCTCCACGGGGCGCGCGAGCGGCGGCGCGTCGGGCGGCGCCTCGGGCTCCGCGTCGACCTCCGGCGGCAGCACTGGACGCGCTTCGAGCTCGGGCGGTGGCAGCTCGACGGGCGGCAGGGCCAGCTCGACCGGTGGCGAGGGCGGCTCGAGCGGCGCGGGAGCGAGCTCGACCGGCGGCGGATCGAGCTCGGGCGGCGCGATCGATCTGTGCGGGGCGCCGAGCGGCTCGCTCGCCTGGACCGGCTCGATCCCGGTGACGCAGTCGAGCCTCGCGCTCGTCGACATCGAGGCCGGACCGACCGATGACGTGGTCGTCGCCGATCAAGCGGGCCCGGCGGAGTTCGAGCAGCACCGCTGGAGCTCCGCGGGCGCGCTCCTGGGCGTCCACCAGGACACGAGCGGCGCCTTCAACGGCCCCATGTCCACCACGGGTCTCTTCATCGACCCGAGCAACGACGCCTTCTACGGCCTCTTGCTGACGGAGACGCAGGGGTCGAACACCGAGGCGGAGCTCGAGATCAACAGCGTGTCGCCGAGCGGTACGCTGCGCTTCTCGCAGACCACCACCGGGACCTTGCCCACCTCCGGCGGCGCACCCTCGATCGTCTACTTCGCGGCGGGCGGCGACAGCGGCGGCGGGCTGCACGCGCCCTTCCTGATGGGCAACCCGCAGTACATCCCGCCGGGCGTGTACTGCTACGGGTCCGGCGGATCGTTCTCGGGCATCTCCGGGACAAGCGCGGTCGACATGCTGAGCGCGAACGACTTCATGTGGGTGACGCAGGCGAACGACCTCGCCATGCTGAAGCCGCTCACCGCGACGACGGACCTGGGCTGCGGCTCGCTGACCGTCCCGGCGGGCGGCGCGGTCGCGCTGGCGCTCTTCAATACGGGCGGCGGCTGCACCTGGAGCAAGCTCCTCACGCTCCCGACAGCGGCCGTGCAGGGCGAGACCTTCAGGCTGGGCGCCGACGGGTCGATGCTCCTGGCGGTCGTCTACGCGGGCACCATCGACTTCGGCGGCGGCTCCCTCACGAGCACCGGCACGAGCTCGCTCGCGGCCGCACGCTTCGACGGGAGCGGCAACCTGCTGTGGGCGCAGAGCTTCGGGGGCTCGGGCTCGAGCTTCACGATCGGCAGCATCGGCGGCAACGCTGCGGGAGACGTGATCCTGTCGGCCGGCTACGCGGGGACGGTGAACCTGGGCGGCGGGGCGCTGCCGGCGAGCGACGACACGCTGCTCGCGCTCTTCGACGGAACGGGCACGCTGCAGTGGAGCCGCACCGTGACCGTCGGGGCGCAGGGCACGCTGCAGGCCGCCGCGGGGAGCTGCGGGCTGGTGCTCGCGACGAACAGCACGAGCGTCGACCTCGGCACCGGCCCGCTGTCGACGCTGACCGGCGGCGTGGCGAGCATCGGCGTCGCGGCGCTCGGACTGTAGCGGCGGCTAGCGCGCGAGCTCGCGAGTCAGGTACGTCGCCTGGCCCTCGCCCGGATGGAAACCGCAGGAGAGATAGAACTCGACCGCGCCGGGGTTGTCGGCGAGCACCCACACCTCGTCGAGACCGTGGCCGGACATCCAGGCGAACATCTCGTCCAGCAGCCGGCGGCCGATCCCACGCTTCCGCTGGGCCGCGCGGACGCCGATCTCGTAGAGCAGCAGCTCGTGCCCGTTGCGCTTGTGCACCACGTTGCACGTGAGAAACCCGACGACGCGGCCATCGAGCTCGGCGACCCAGTGGAGGACGTCCGGGTGGGTGAGGTAGGCACGCGCGGCCTCGGGCGACAGCTCGGCGACGGGCCTCCCGCGCTCCTCGAGATCGAAGTCGGCGTCCTCGCGCGCGGTGGTCGAGAGAATGCCCCAGTCGTCGGGGCCCAAGCGGCGCACGGTACAGGGCATGGTCGACCTCCTCGAGAGGGCTGGCAGGGGTGCAAGGCGCTTCAGTAGCGCGCGTAACCGAACGCCAGGTAGAACGCCCAAGCGGGCCCGCCGCCGGCGTAGCTCATCGCGCCGTTGCAGAAGCCGTTCGCGCCCACGGTGGCCCCGACGTCGCCGATGAGGCCCACGGTGACGGCTCCGCGGCCATTCGCGCTCCGCGAGGCGCCAGGGTGAAGGTCGATGCGCGCCGTGCCACCGATCGACGTCATGGAGACCGTGGCGTCGCCCAGGCAGCCGCACGGCACGAGCACCCAGTCGTCGCGGACGAGGGGGCCGACGGCGAAGGTGACCAGGTCGGTCGGGCTGACGTCGAGCGTGAGCGCACCGCGGACGTAGGTCGCTTCGATGACGCTCCCGCCCGAGAGCTCGGCGTCGATGCCCCACAGATCGTTCAGCTCGGCGCCGACGCGGAAGTAGATCCCGATGCCCCCCGTGGCGCTGGAGAAGGCGGAGGGGCCGAGGGTGGCCGTGGCTCCACCGCTGGCGACGTCCGCGATCTGATCCTCCCCAGCGCCGAGGTGGAGGCCGATGCCCCACAGCAGCCGCGCCCCCACGTCCCCGACGGGCGCGGGAAGCGCCGCCGACTCCGGGAGCGGTCGCGACCGTCGGACGGGCGGGGGAGGAGCCCGTTCGTCCGGCTCCTCGTCGGGCGATGCGGGTTGGATGGGATCCTGCACCAAGGGCGGCGGCGGGGGATAAGGCGATCCCGGCGGCGGGCCGTTGTCGTCGCCCGCGAGGACGAGGTGGAGCTCGCCGGCGAAGGCGGCAGAAAGAGCGGCGCCGGGCTGGGACGCGCAAGCAAGAAGCATCAGCGCCGAGAGAGGCATGCGTGATCGTACCGCCGTTTCGAGGCAGGCGTCACGCGGCGCGCAAGCGAGCGCAACTCGCGGCGCAGCTCGCAGGAGCGGATCCAGAGCCGACCCAGCCGGGTTGCACGCGGACGGCGCCCTCTCTATTCTGACAGCGGCCATGCCGAAAGATCTGGTCGACGCGCTGAACCGGGCCACCGAGCAGCGCGAGGCAGCCGCGGGCAGCGAGGACGACGAGACCCGTCGCGAGGTGGAGACGCTGCAGCGCGAGTTCCCGCGGCTGGTGGTGACGCTCTACTGGCGGGTGGAAAGACTTCTCGACGGCGCGAAGGGCCTCCGCGTTGCGCGCGAGGCACACACCGAGCCGCTGCCGGGCGGCGCCGTCCTGGAGGCGCCGCTGCTGCACGTCGAGTATTTCGAGCGCAAGCTCGTCTTCCAGCCGTTCACGGCGGCGCCCGCGCCTTTCAAGGGACGGGTGCAAGTGGCGACCAACCGCCCGCGCACCGCGCGCGTGAACATCGTGATGGCGGAGCACAAGGGCCACCCCGGTACGTGGAAGCTGGCGATCCTCGAGCGGCTGCGTGCGCCGACGCGGCACAAGACCAGCGACCTGACCGACGCCCACCTCGAGGAGATACTCGAGGCGTTCCTGCTCGAGTAGGCCGCGACGCTTGCTTCTTCCTGGAAGCCCGCGCCTGAACCCGGCGTGGAGGCGACGTCGCGGACCATGGCAGCGCCCAGGCGACGACCGCGAACGGCCCGCGCGAGATCAGGCCGGCTCGATACACTCGGGGCCCTGGTTCTCGACGGAGTTGACCGCGCGCGACACCTCGTAGCTGCGCATCTC
>DATJNL010000035.1:0-10106 GCA_035508175.1 Myxococcales bacterium | reverse complement strand
CTTCAACGAAGGCCTCGGGCCGCTCGAGACCGTGCGCGGGTGGGCGGGCGTCGTCCAGCGGGCCGCGCGCACGCGCACCGTGCGGCTGAACCCGGTGAGCTTCCCGCGCAAGCACGCCGAGGTGGAGTACGTCCCGCGGGGCGTCATCGGCATCATCGCGCCGTGGAACTTCCCGGTGGCCGGCCTCTACCGCTCGACGCTCCCGGCCCTGATGACCGGCAACGCGATCGTGCTCAAGCCCTCCGAGTACACCCCGCGCACCAGCGCCTGGCTCGCCTCGCTCCTCGCGGCCGCGCTGCCCGAGGGGCTCGTGGCCGTGGTGCAGGGCGACGGCGAGGTCGGCCGCGCGCTCGTGGACTGCGGCATCGACGGCTGCGTCTTCACCGGCTCGCCCGCCACAGGAAAGAAGGTACGGCTGCAGTGCGCCGAGCGCGGCATCCCCGCGAGCGTGGAGATGGGCGGCAAGGACGCGGCGCTCGTGCTCGCCGACTGCGCCCTGGATCGCACCGTCGCCGGTCTCACCGCCTGGAAGCTCAACAATGTGGGGCAGGCGTGCGGCGCCATCGAGGTCGTCTACGTCGATGAGCACGTGGCCGACGCGCTGGTGCAGCGGCTCGCCCGCGCGTGGGAGAAGCTGCGCGTGGGACCCGATCCGTACGCCGACGTGGGGCCGCTCGGCAACCGGCGGCAGCTCGACGTGGTGACCGCGCAGGTCGCCGACGCGCAGGCCAAGGGGGCGCGGCTCGTGTGCGGCGGCCGGCCCACCGGGGAGGGGCTCTTCTTCGCGCCCACGATCCTCGACCGCTGCACCGCCGAGATGGCCGTCGTGCGCGACGAGACCTTCGGGCCGGTGCTCGCGGTGGTGCGCGTGGACGGCGCGGAGTCGGCGATCCGGCAGGTGAACGAGGGGCGCTACGGCCTGGGGGCGTCGATCTGGACGCGGGACCTCGCGCGCGCGCGGCGGCTCGCGGGGCGCCTCGACGTGGGCATCGTGGACGTCAACAACCACGGCTTCACCGGCGCCATCCCGCAGCTGCCGTGGAGCGGCACGCGCGACACCGGCTTCGGCATCGCGAACGGTCCGGAGTCGCTCGGCACGTTCGTGCGCCCGCGCACCGTGGTGGTGGACGCGCTCGGCGCGCCCGAGCCGTTCTGGCCGCCGTACGATCGCTCGCTGTGGACGATGGGCGACATCCTGGCCGACGCGCAGCTCGGCAAGGTGGCGCGCGCCTGGAGGTTGCCGCTCCTGTGGAAACAGCGGCTCGCGACCATCCGCCGCTTCTTCGCTTAGGAGGCCGCGTGTCCCCCTTTGGCGGGAAAGGGGCCCAGGTGAAGAGGCCTCGCCTGGCTCGGCTGCGCCTCGGCGCCGCCGCGCGAGCCGTGCGACCGGCCGCGCAGCGTGGGCCGCGACCCGCCCGGACCGAGACCGCGTTCGCGTGGCGGCACGGCCTCGGGGCGCTCGGACGGCCCGGCAGCCGCGACCAGGACCTGACGATCTTCTACCGCGAGCCCAGCAGCCCCACCGGGCACGAGACCCCCGTGCCCCCGAGGCCGCAGTAGCCGTCCGGGTTCTTCGCGAGGTACTGCTGGTGGTAGTCCTCGGCGTAGTAGAGCTCCGGCGCCTCGCGCAGCTCGGTGGTGATGGCGCCGTGGCCGGCCGCGCGGAGCCGCTCCTCGTACACGGCCTTCGACCGCTCCGCGGCCTCGCGCTGCGCGGGCCCGTGCCAGTAGAGGGCCGAGCGGTACTGCGTGCCCACGTCGTTGCCCTGGCGCATCCCCTGCGTCGGGTCGTGGCTCTCCCAGAACACGCGCAACAGCTCGGCGTAGGGGATCTTCGCGGGGTCGAACACCACCTGCACCACCTCGGCGTGGCCGGTCTTGCCGGTGCAGACCTCGCGGTAGGTGGGGTTGGGCGTCTGACCCCCGGCGTAGCCGACGGCCGTCGAGTACACGCCGGGCAGCTCCCAGAACTTCCGCTCCGCGCCCCAGAAGCATCCGAGGCCGAACGTCGCCAGCTCGAGCCCCTTGGGGAAGGGCGGGGCGAGCGGGGCATCCTTGACGTAGTGCTTCTCGGGGAGGGGCATGCGCTCGGCGCGGCCGGGCAGCGCCTCGCCCGGGGCGGGGATCTCGGGCTTCTTGCCGAAGAGGGCCATGGTTCCGAGTCTGCCATCGGCCGCTCTCGGAAACCACCGGATCCGCGCGTCTTCCATGTGACTTCGGGCCCGGCGCTGCGCTATACGTTTGGCGCCCATGCCCGACGTGCCACCGCCCGACGGCCCGCAGAACGGCCCCCGCTACCGCGCCCGCGACCTGGGAATCCCGCTAGGCCGCTACAAGCCGGGTCGCTACAACGCCATCACCGACGTGAAGGGCGTCGCGGTGGGGCATTCGACGATCATCCGCGGCGCCGGGCCGCTGCGGCCTGGCAAGGGGCCGGTGCGCACGGGCGTCACGGCCATCCTGCCGGTCACCGGCGAAGCGGGCAACGTGTTCGAGAGCCGCGTCACCGGCGGCGGCTTCGTGCTCAACGGCGCCGGCGAGGTCTCGGGGCTCACGCAGGTCTCGGAGTGGGGGCTCATCGAGACGCCGATCTTCCTCACCAACACCCTGTCGGTGGGACAGGTGTCCGATTCGGCCATCAAGTACATGGTCGAGACCTACCCGGGCATCGGCGACGAGCACGACGTGATCATCCCGGTGGTCGGCGAGTGCGACGACAGCTGGCTCAACGACATCAGCGGCCGGCACGTGCACGAGGAGCAGGTGCGCGAGGCGATCCGAACCGCCTCCGAGGGGCCGGTGGCCGAGGGCAACGTGGGCGGCGGCACCGGCATGATCACCTGCGACTTCAAGGGCGGCATCGGCACCTCGTCGCGCAAGCTCCCCGAGGTGCTCGGCGGCTACACGCTCGGCGTCCTCGTGATGTCGAACTTCGGCCTCATGCACAACCTGCGCGTGTCCGGGCTGCCGGTGGGCGAGATGCTCGCCGACCGCTACAGCGGGCTGCCGCGCCGCGAGGACAACTACGGCTCGATCATCGCCATCGTGGCCACGGACGCACCGCTGCAGAGCCACCAGCTCAACCGCCTCGCGAAGCGCGTCGCGCTCGGCATCGGCCGCGCCGGTTCGTTCGCGGCGCACGGCTCGGGCGAGATCATCGTCTGCTTCTCGACCGCGAACCGGATCCCGCGGCGCACGCAGAAGATGGTCTACCGCATCAAGGTCCTCCTCGACCGCCGGCTCGACGCGCTCTACGAGGCAGTCATCGAGTGCACCGAGGAGGCGATCCTGAACTCGCTGTGCATGGCGCGCGACATGGAGGGGGCGAACGGCCACTTCTGCCCCGCGCTGCCGCTCGACATCGTGAAGCAGTACGTGCAGAGTTGCTCGCTCGCGATGCACCCGGTGCCGCCGAAGCCCGCGCAGAAGCCGCCGGCCGAGCCGCCCAGCGAGCTGCGCGCCGCCGTCGCGCTGCCGTCCGACACCCGCGGCGCGGAGGGGATGGCGCCGCCCGCGGCGCGCGAGACAGAAGGCAAGCATTGAGGTAAGAACTGCTCCCTTCCCGGAGGTTCCATGGCCCGTTCCAAGAGCAAGCACAACCGCATGAAGAGCCGGCGCCGCCAGCAGTGGAAGGCGCGCGAGCAGCGCCGCCGCACCCGCAAGAAGGCGGCGGCGACGGCGGCGAAGAAGAAGTAGCGCCTCGCGGCGCGGGGAACCCTCCGTCCATGGGCGCGAAGCGCGGGCCCCTCAGCGAGCTGCTCCACCGCGGCGACGCCCCGGTGGCGAAGACCGGGCACGCCTACGACCAGGCGCTGGCCGACCTGGACCTGCGGATGCTCCGCATCCAGCAGGGGCTCTGGCACCGCAAGCGGCGCGCGGTGGTCGCGTTCGAGGGCTTCGACGCCGCCGGGAAGGGCGGTGCCATCCGGCGGCTCGTGGGCGGCCTCGACCCGCGCAGCGTGAACGTCTGGCCCATCGGCCCGCCGCGGCCCGACGAGCAGGGCCGCCACTACCTGTACCGCTTCTGGGCACGGCTCCCCGTGCCCGGCACCATCGCCGTCTTCGACCGCAGCTGGTATGGCCGCGTGCTGGTCGAGCGGGTCGAGAAGCTCGCGCCCCGGGAGGCCTGGCGCCGCGCCTACCGCGAGATCAACGAGTTCGAGCGCGCGCTCGTCGACGACGGCGTCGACGTGGTGAAGATCTTTCTCGCCATCGACGCGAAGGAGCAGCTGCGGCGGCTCGAGGCGAGGCTGCGCGACCCTTACAAGCAGTGGAAGCTCACCGAGGACGACCTGCGCGCTCGCGCGAGGTGGGACGCGTACGTGGAGGCCGCCGACGAGATGCTCGACCGCACGTCGAAGAAGCGGCGCCGGTGGCACCTCGTGGCGGCGAACGACAAGCCGTACGCGCGCCGGCGGGTGCTCGAGCTCGTCACCCGCGAGCTCGGACAGCACCACGACTGGATGGAGGACGCCGCCGAGAAGTCGAGACGGCGCTCGCTGCGGCGGGAGCTGGCGGCGCTGCGGGGCATCGGCTAGGCGGTGGCCCGGCCGACTCCCGTGGCTGGCCTCTCGGCCGACCTGCCGGCGCGCGACGCCGCGCGGGTACTCACCGCGGCCCGGCTGCTCGACGTGCGGCACCGCGGCGCGGCGCTCGTGCGCGAACCCAGTGCGGACGCCGTCCACGACCTGCGCGTGGCGCTGCGGCGGCTGCGCGCCGCCCTGCAGCTCTTCGGAGCCGCCCACCGCTGGTCGGACGAGCTGCGCGAGCTGATGCGGCCCCTGGGGGATTGCCGCGACGCCCAGCTGAGGCTCGAGTGGCTGCGCGCCGCGAGCGAGACTGCGGGCGTGCTCGTCGAGCTGGAGCAGCGTCGCCTCGAGGTGGAGCTGCCGGCCGCCGTGGCGCGCGTGTCGAGCTGGTTGCAGAGCCGCGCCAGCTCCTACCAGGCCGCGGCGGCCGGGCTCGCTCCCCGCGGGCGCTTCGGGGGCCACCGGCTGCGCGAGCGGCTGGCGGCGCTGCGGCGCAGGGTCGCGCGGCGCGAGGAGGCGCTCGATTCCGACCCCGCGCCCCGGCCTGCCCACCGGCTGCGCATCGCCGTGAAGAAGCTGCGCTACGCCGCGGAGCTGCTCCTGCACGCCGATCCGGGCGCCGTGCGGCGGCTGCTCGGCGAGCTGGCGGACCTGCAGGCGATCCTCGGCGACCTGCACGACGCCGACGTGCGGATCGAGTGGCTCTCGGCGGCGCACGCGGCGCCCCCGGCGGAGCGCCGGCGGCTGCTCGCGAGGGCGCAGGCGGAGCGGGTGCAACTCGCCCGCAAGCTGCTGCGGCAGCTCGACTGACGCGCCTCAGTGGCCGGCGTCGCCGCCGTCGGGCGTGGGGATGGTGCCCGCGTCGGGCAGGATCGTGGTCGAGGTCTCTTCCGCCTTGAACGTCGTGCCGCCCGAGCAGGCGAGGCCGCCCGCTCCGCCGCCGGTCTGGCCCGCCGTGGCGCCGCCGGTCTGGCCGGCCGTGGTCGTCTGCGCCGTGCCGCCTTGCAGGAAGATCTGCCCGTTGAACTGGAAGGGCTCCCCGCCCGACTGCCCCGCGATGCTCGCAAAGCTGCCCGTGAGGGTGGCCCACGGGATGCCGATGAGCGTGCTCTGCTCGCTCTCCGCCACGTTGATGCTGCCGTTGGCGTACAGCGTGCCCGTGAGGAAGTGCGGGTTGTCGGTGACGGGCCAGAGGGTCACGCCGAGCTGGCTCGGGCTCGGCCCCTGCGTCACCTCCATCAGCGAGGAGGGGGGAGCGTTCTTCTCCCAGTTGGAGCACGAGACGGTCGAGGTCCCGAGGACGAAGGTGTAGGTCCCCGCGACGTTCAGGCAACCCGTGCCGGTGCACGGCTGCTGCGACTGGCCGCAGGTGGCCAGCGCCACCAGGCCGACGAGCGGGAGAGGGCGCGTTCGCATGGACCGAGAGCCTAGCAGGAAACGTGCGGCGTCTGCTACTGTTCGCCGCACCATGGCTCGACTGGCCGGCGGTCTCCTCGCACTCGTCCTCGCGGCATCCGCCGCGGCGGAGCCGGCCTGGGACTCGCGTGGCCAGATCGACGGCATCTCCATCTACAACCGGAGCACGCCGGGCAGCAGCATCAAGGAGGTCAAGTCCGAGGGCTCGATCGATTCGCCGCCGGCCGCGGTGTGGGCGGTGCTGCGCGACATCGCCGCCTACCCGCAGACCATGCCGTACACGCGCGTCACGACCATCCTGGGCCAGGAAGACGGCGGGAACGTCATTTACTACTACACGGCGCTCGACCTGCCGATCGTCACCGACCGCGACTACACGCTGAAGCTGCGCGTTGAGCACGTCCCCGCGGACGGGAGCGGCGTCTACCGCCTGTCCTGGACCTCCGCGAACGACTACGCCAAGGCGCCGCCGCCCCTGCGACACTACGTGCGGCTGAGCGAGGTCTCGGGTTACTGGGAGCTCACGCCGGAGGACGGGGGCAAGGCCACGCACGCCGTGTACTACGTGCACACCGATCCGGCGAGCCCGCTCCCGAGCTTCATCACGAACAAGGCGAACACCGACGCGGTGCCGAAGGTGTGGCGGGCGGTGCGCGAGTGGGCGAAGAAGGCCCCTTACGCCCAGGCCCGCTGACTACTCGCCTTCCTCGGCCTCTTCGTCCGCCGCGCCCGCCGCCTTCTTGACCGCCTTGGGCGGCACGGCCTCGCTCTCGAAGTCCTGGATCTTGCCCGCGTCCTTGAGCGAGGCGAGCACCGCCCAGGCCGCCGCCTGCCAGTTGTCCGCCTTGAGCTTGTAGATGAAGAGCGGCGCGGCGCGCTGGTTGGGGAGCGCCTTCTTGCCCGAGCCGGGCGGCGGCAGGACCTCGACGGCATAGTTGTCGGTCAGGTCGCGGGTGATGCGGACGTCGCAGCGCTGGCCCGACACGGTGGCGGTGGCGTGCATCGGTTCCTCCTGGCTCAGCGCTTGCGGCGGTAGACGACGAAGGGAGTCGCCGCCGCCAAGAGCACCAGCCCGACGAGAGCGGCCTCTTTGTAGTGGAAAACCCATGCGCCGACAACGGCGGAGAAGAGCAGCGACACGGTGAGGAGCCCGGCGGCGCGCGCGCCCACGCTGGTGCGCGACTGGGCGGCGCGCAGGACGGGCATCTGCCCGGCGCGGATCCAGCGCTCGGAGCCCTCCGGCCGCACCAGGTCGTCGGCGGCCACGAAGCCCTGCGCGTAGAGCGCGCGCAGCTCGGCCAGGGAGCCGAACGTGAGCTGCTTGTCGTCGACCTTCACCTCGTAGCGCACGAGCAGCCTGTATGCTCCGGGGCCCCCGGCTGCGTCAATGACGTGGCAGGGACGAGCGCGCCTGCGCTATGGTACCTCTCCATGAAAGTCCAGATGCTGGCGGCGGCCCTGCTGTGCCTCTCGGCCTGCCCCGATCACGGCGCCGCGGCGCCTGCGCCCACGCAGATGGTGCGGCCGGCGATGCCGCTGCAGCTGCGGCGCCCGGATCTCACGCGGCGGCTGGCCGCGTTCCGGCCGCTGCAGCCCCGCGCGCCCGTGGCCGCCGTGCCGGACGCCGGAGCGCCGGTTCCTTCGCGGACGCGCTGACGTTCGCTCGCGAACGGCCCATCTGGGCCGGCGATGCGAGCGCCTCTTCGCCTTCCGTCCCCGGGCGCGGCTCTGCTAAGAGCCGGGCGTGCGGCTGCTCCTCTCGGAAGCCCTGTTCGCCGCGGCCGCCGTCGGGCTGCTCGCGATCC
This sequence comes from Myxococcales bacterium, assembly GCA_035508175.1. Classification (GTDB taxonomy): domain Bacteria; phylum Myxococcota; class Myxococcia; order Myxococcales; family JAKAPL01; genus DATJNL01. The sequence goes on along the minus strand of DATJNL010000035.1, from coordinate 2,356 downwards.
TCGTGGAGCACGCGGTGACCGTGTGGCACGTACGCGGTCGGCCCGCGGCGCCGAGTCGCCCGGTCTCGTTCTCGATCCTGAAGCCGCTCTGCGGCCTCGACGACGAGCTGGAGGCGAACCTGGAGCTGTTCGCGGCGCTCGAGCCCCCCGCCGACGAGCTGCTGCTGGGCGTGAGGAGCGCCGACGACCCCGCGTACCCGGTGGCACGGGCCGTGGCGGGCCGCCACGCGGACCGGGTGCGGGTCGTGGTGCAGCGCGGCGAGCCGGGCCTGAACGCGAAGGTGAACCAGCTCGTGACCCTCGAGCGCGAGGCCTCGCGCGAGATCGTGGTGGTCTCCGACTCGAACGTGCGCGTGCGCCCGGGCTTCCTGGGCGAGCTCGCGGCCGCGCTCGAGGACCCGCGGGTGGGGCTCGTCGCAAGCCCCATCGTGGGCTCGCAGGGCGGCACGCTCGGGTCGCTGATGGATCGCCTGCACCTCGCGAGCCTGGTGTCGCCGGGGATGATCGCGCCGAAGCGCCTGCTGGGCCTCGACATCGTGGTGGGAAAGACGCTCGCCCTGCGCCGGGCCGATCTCGCCGCGCTGGGCGGCTTCGCCGCGTTCAAGGACGTGCTCGCGGAGGACTTTCTGCTCGGCCGCGCCATCAAGGAGCGCCTCGGCCTTGCGATCCGGGTTGCGAGGCTCCCCGTGGTCAACGTCTCACGCCGTCTCGCGGTGGCCGAGTTCTACCGGCGCTACGTGCGCTGGGACATCATCCAGCGGCACGTGGTCGGCCGCGCGCTCTACAGCTGCGAGATCTTCCTGAACCCCATCCTGCTCGGGCTGCTCGCCTGGCTGGCCGCGCCGGCGCTGCCCCAGGCCGGAGGGCTCGCGATCGTCTGCGCCGTGAAGAGCCTCGCCGACGGTCTCTCCCGCTCGGTGCAGGAGCGGAGCCGGCTGCGGCTGCGCGACCTGCTGGCGACGCCGCTGAAGGACCTCGTGGTGGGCGCCGCCTACCTGACCGCCTCGGTGCGCGACACCGTCGTCTGGCGCGGCCACCGCATGCGCGTGGGCGACGGCTCGCTCATCGAGCTCGCGGCCGAGCGCGAGCCGGCCTGATCAGTCGCAGATGTAGTAGCCGGATCCGTCGGCCACGCAGCCGTAGGGGCTGCAGCAGGTCGTGCTGCCCGGCGTGCAGTAGTTGTCGTAGGCGACGCAGCTCGAGCCGGTGTCGCAGATGTCGTCGGACGTGTCGCAGGTGTAACCATCGGCGCAGGCGTAGCCGGGCGTGCAGCTGCCGCCGGGGCTGTAGAGGCACTCGTCGTAGGTGGAATCGCAGGTGAAACCAGCGCAGCAGCCGGCGCTGGCGCAGGATGCGCCATAGCTGCCGCAGCTCGTCGAGGCCACGCAGACGTCGCTCGAGTCGCACGTGTAACCGTCGGCGCACGAGTAGCCGTAGACACAGCTGCTTCCCGGGCTGTAGAGGCACTCGTCGTAGGTGGAGTCGCAGGTGAAACCCGCGCAGCAGCCGGTGGTCGCGCAGGACGCGCCGTAGCTGCTGCAGCTCGACGAGCTGACGCAGGAGTCGGTGGTGCTGCTGCACGTGTCGCCGTCGGCGCAGGAGTAGCCGGGCGTGCAGCTGCCGCCCGGGCTGTAGAAGCACTCGTCGTACGTGGAGTCGCAGGTGAAGCCCGCGCAGCAGCCGGTGGTCACGCAGGACGCGCCGTAGCTGCCGCAGCTCGACGAGCTGACGCACGTGTCGGTGGTGCTGCTGCAGGTGTAACCGTCGGCGCAGGAGTAGCCGGGCGTGCAGCTGCCGCCGGGGCTGTAGAAGCACTCGTCGGCCGCGTCGTCGCAGGTGAGGCCGGTGCAGCAGCCGAGGGTCGCACAAGAGCCTCCATAACTCGCACAGCTGCTCTGCGCGAGGCAGACGCCGCCGTCCGCGGTGCCCACGCAGCTGAGGCCGCTGCAGCAATCGCCGTTCTGGCCGCAGCTTCCGTCCGACGGCTCGCAGTACAGGCAGCTGTCGGTGCGGCTGTTGCACACGAGACCGCTGCAGCAGGCCTCGCCGAAGCAGCTGTTGCCGTAGCTGGCGCAGCTGCCGCCCGTGCTGCCGCCGCTCGTGGAGGTCGGCTGGCAGAGGTCGCCGAGGCACTGGTAGCCCCCGCAGCAGTCCGAGCTCTGCAGGCAGCTCGTGTCGGTCTGGCCGCAGCTCTGGCAGCTCGCGAAGTACGAGTTGCAGACGTCGGGGTAGCAGCATTGCGAGCTCTGCGTGCAGGAGGCGCCGGGCGTGCCGCAGCCGCCCGTCGAGCCGCCGTTCGCCACGCCGGTGGTGCCGCCGATGGCGTGCCCCGTGGTGCCGCCGCCGGTACCGGTAC
>DATJNL010000034.1:0-6727 GCA_035508175.1 Myxococcales bacterium | reverse complement strand
GCCGTTGGGCCGCTCCGTCATCTTCGAGATGCCGAAGTCGAGCACCTTCACGAAATCGGCCTGGCCCTCGCGCGGAACGAGGACGATGTTCTCGGGCTTCAGGTCCCGGTGGATGATGCCGGCCGCATGCGCGGCGCTCAGCGCGCGGCAGCGGCACGCGCCCCTCGGCGCGGAGGACGTCGCCGAGCGACCGGCCTTGCAGCTCCTCCATCACGAAGTAGACGAGCCCCTCGGGCGTGCGGCCGAAGTCGGTGACGGAGACGATGTTCTCCTGCCCGATTCGGCTCGCCGCGATGGCCTCGTTCTGGAACCGCGTCACGAGATCCTGGTTGCGCGACAGGTCCGCCCGCAGGAGCTTCATCGCCATGCGCTTCTGGAGCATGACGTGCTCCACCGCGTACACGGCGCCCATCCCGCCCTCGCCCAGCTTCTGCAGCACGCGGTAGCGGTCGAGCACCGCCCCGACGAGCGGGTCGGCGCCGCCGAGCGGCGTCTCGGGCAGCGTGGTCATTCCAGCGTACTCTAGCACCGCCGCGGCGGGCCGAGCCACCTCAGCGCCGGAACGCCTCCAGGAAGCGGGCGGCGAAGGCCGGCCCCTTCGCATCGTCCTCGTGCTTGAAGAAGGCGAAGACGTCGCCCTCGAAACCCGCCGCCTGCACGCGCCCGGCCCAGGCGTCGACGTCGGCGGGCGTGTAGTCCTCGCGGCGCAGGCGGAAGTAGCCGAACGGGGCGGTGCGCACGAGCGGCGTCGACAGCTTCTCGCTCTCGGCGACGCAGAGCGCCGCGCCCGCGCCCTTCAAGAGGTCGAAGGTCTCGTCGTCGAACCAGCTCTCGTGGCGAAACTCGAACGCGGCCCGGAGGCCGGCGGGCAGGATCGCGAGGAACGCCTGCAAGCGCGGCGCGTCCTTGCGCAGGTTCGGCGGCAGCTGGAAGAGGATCGGGCCCAGCCGGTCCTCGAGGACCTTCGCGACGTCCCAGAACGCGGCGACGAGCTGGCCGCACTCCTTGAGCCGCTGCTGGTGGGTGATGCGCTGCCAGCCCTTCAGCACGAAGCGGAAGCCTTCGGGCACGCGGCCGGCCCAGCCCTGCAGGGTCGACGGGCTCGGCTTGCGGTAGAAGGAGTAGTTGATCTCCACCGCGCCGAAGCGCTCGGCGTAGAAGGGCAATCGCTTCGCCTTGGGCAGATCCTCCGGGTAGAAGGCGCCCTTCCAGGCGTCGTAGTCGTAGCCGGACGTCCCCGCGTACACGCTCATCGGCTCTTCCTTCCCAGCTTCCGGTAGGCGGCGAAGTGACGCAGCGCGGCGCCGCGGCGGCCGGCGCGCTCGTGGAGCTGGCCCAGGTTGAAGTGGGCGTCCGCGAGGGTCGGGTCGAGCTGCAGCGCCTGCTCGTAGGCCCCGATCGCCTCGCCCGTCCGCCCCAGGTCCTGCAAGGCGACGCCCAGGTCGAAAGAGACCGTCGCGTTGCGCGGGTCGGCCCCGAGGGCCAGGCGAAACTCCTCCACGGCGGCCGTCACCCGCCCCGCCTCGTGCAGCAGGCAGCCCAGGTTCTGATGCGCGGCGGCGTGGCCGGGATCGAGCGCGATCGCCCGACGGTAGGCGTCGGGCGCACGCGACGGCGCGCTCTCCTCGAGCTCGACGCCCCAGGCGTACCAGTCGTCCGCCGAGCGATCCTCGCGCATGAGCGGCGCCACGCTCTGCAGGACGTCCGAGGCCTCGAAGTCGAACAGCACCTGGCCCGATTCCGGATGCCAGCGGCGCTCCCCGTCCCAGACGACCACGTGCTTGCCCTCGGCGGCGATGTGGAGGCCGGTCAGCGGCCGGTCGGCGGGCAGCTTCCGGCGCAGCTCGGAGAGCGCGCGCCGCACGCGGCGCGGCGGGATCGTCGACTGCACGAGCCCGTGCGCGGTGCGGAGCAGCACGAGGTCGCGGAAGCTGAAGCGCAGCTCGCCGTGGGAGCCGCGGGCGGGCTCGACGAAGCCGGCGCGCACGAAGCCGCGGATCCGGGCCACCGAGAGGCCGAGCATCTTCGCGACCTCACGGGAGCCGAAGCCGGCGGTGCTCACGAAGGGGGATGTATGCCAGCGCGGGCGGCACGGTCAATCGGCCGGGAGGGCGCTCCGGCTCGGCAGGCGCGCCGGGTTCCCAGCGTGCCACCGGGGCACGCCCGTCGGGCACCTGCAGGCTCCCGGAAGGCGGCCCGCCACGCTCGACAGGGTTGGCGGGTCGCCCGACGGGTGGGCACGGCGAACCAGCGGGCAGTCCGCCACGCCCGTCGGGATTGGCGGGTCGCCAAACGGGTGGTCCTGGATCCCCAGCGGGAAGGCCGCCACTCCCGTCGGGATTGGCGGGCCACCCGACGGGTGGTCACGGGCAACCAGTGGGAAGGCCGCCACTCCCGTCGGCATTGGCGGGTCACCCGACAGGTGGTCCCGGATGCCCAGCGGGCGGGCCGCCATGCCCGTCGGGATTGGCGGGTTGCCCAACGGGTGGTCACGGTCGCCCAGAGGGCGGTCGCCCTTGCCCGGAGGGAGTCGCCAGCCACCCGGCGGGTGGTCCAGGTCACCCGGAAGGCGGGCCGCCGTGCCCGTCCAGCAGCGCTGCCCTCCCGATGGGAGCCTGCCACCGACAAGCGAGACCCCGGGTGCGCCTTCGGGGTGGTGGCGGCAGGCCGCCAGGCTCCGCGCGGTGCTCGCCGGGCAAGGGGGCTCGGCTGGCGAGACCTCGACGCCTCCGGCGAGGTGGGCCGAGGCGCCCGTGAGCCTTGCGTGGCGCCCCCGCGAGCTTTCGTGCGTGCCCGGCCAGGGTTCGGACGCGTCTACTTCTTCGCCGCCTTGTGCGGCGTCGCGGCCGCGGCGCGCTTCGGCGCCCGCTTCGGCGGCTTGCGCTCCTCGGCGGCCGGCGCCTCGGCACCCGGCGCGCCGCCCTTCGAGGCCAGGCTCGCCTTGAGCGCCTCCATGAGATCGATGATCTGGCCGCCCGGCGCCTCGGCGGAGGGAGCGATGGAGATCTCCTCCCCCTCGACGCGCTTCTGGATGAGGGCCAGCTCCCGCTCGCGCACCTCGTCCTTGTAGGCCTCCGGGTGGAACTCCTTCGAGGCGGTCTGCTTCACGAGCTGCATCGCCAAGTGCAGCTCCGCCTCCTTCACCTCGGCCTCGTCCACGGGCACGTCCGCCATCGGGCGGACCTCGTCCTGGTAGTAGAGCTGCTGCATGAGCAGCCGATCGCCGACCGGGCGCAGCAGCACCAGATAGCCCTTGCCGCGCGCCGCGTACTTGGCGATGGCGGCGAGGCCGGTCTTCTGCAGCGCCTCAGCGAGCAGGTGGTAGGCCTTCGCCCCGCCCTTGTCGGGCCCGAGGTAGTAGGCCTTCTCGTAGTAGACGGGGTCCACCTTCTCGAGCGGCAGGAACTCGGTGATCTCGATGGCCTGCGACGCCTTCTCCTCCAGCGCCTCCAGCTCCTCGGAGGTGAAGGTGACGTAGCGGTCCTTCGTGAACTCGTAGCCTTTGACCATGTGGTCGCGCGGCACGATCTCGTTGTCGGTCGGGCAGACGTACTGCTGCTTGAGCCGGCCCTTGCACTTGTCGTGCAGGAGGTGAAAGGAGATCCCCGCGGACGCCTGCGTCGCGGAGTACAGCTTGATCGGAATGGAGACCATCCCGAAGGAGATGGTCGCGGAAGCGATCGAGCGGGCAGCCATGCAGTGAATATATCATCGGCCCCGGGATGCCCAAGAAACTGGACGAATACCGGGCCAAGCGCTCGGCGGAGACGACGCCGGAGCCCTTCGGCGGGGGCGCCGAACGCCCGCAGCTCTTCGTGGTGCAGAAGCACGCCGCGCGCCGGCTGCATTACGACTTCCGGCTCGAGCTCGGCGGGACGCTCAAGTCGTGGGCGGTGCCCAAGGGGCCGTCGTTCGATCCGGCCGAGAAGCGGCTCGCCGTCCAGGTGGAAGACCACCCGGTGGAGTACGCCGACTTCGAGGGCGTCATCCCCAAGGGCAACTACGGCGCGGGCGAGGTGATCGTCTGGGATCGCGGCCGCTGGGTGCCGCTCGAGGACCCGGTGCGCGGGCTCGAGAAGGGCAAGCTCCTCTTCGAGCTCTTCGGCTACAAGCTCCGCGGCGTCTGGACCCTGGTGCGCACCAAGGGGACCGCGCGGGCGGCGGGCCCCTCCCGGGACTGGCTGCTCATCAAGCACGCCGACGGCTGGTCCGGGCCGGGGCGGACGCTCGGGCAGGCCTCGGTGCTCTCGGGGCGCACGGTGGAGCAGCTGCGCGAGGGCGCGCCGCCGCTGGGCGAAGCGCTGGCCGCGCAGGTCGAGCGCGCGGGGGCGCCGGCGCTTCGGCCCAGGGCATCGATCGAGCCGATGCTCGCGGAGACGGGCGAGCGGCCCTTCTCGCGGCCCGGCTGGATCTTCGAGCTGAAGCTCGACGGCTTCCGCGCGCTGGCCGTCCGCGAGGGCGAAACCGTGAAGCTCGTCTACCGGCGGGGCCTCGACGCGAGCGCCACCTACCCCGAGGTCGTGCAGGCCCTGCGCGCCCTGCCCTTTCCCTCCTTCGTGCTCGACGGCGAGCTGACCGTGCTCGACGCCCAGGGCAAGCCGTCCTTCCAGGGCTTGCAGAAGCGCGCGCAGCTCAGCCGCCGCACCGACATCGAGCGCATGGCCATCGAGCTGCCCACGACCTACTTCGCCTTCGACCTCCTCGCCTTCGGCGGCCGCGACCTCCGCCCGCTCCCCCTGCTCGAGCGCAAGCGCCTGCTGAAGCAGCTCCTGCCCGCGGCGGGCCCGCTCCGCTACGTCGACCACGTCGAGGAGAAGGGCGCCGAGCTCTACGCCGAAGTGACGGCGCGCGGCCTCGAGGGCGTCGTGGCGAAGCGCGCGGACGCGCCCTACCGGGCCGGCCGCTCCCGCGACTGGATCAAGTGGCGCACCGAGCGCACGGGCGACTTCGTGGTGGTGGGCTTCACCGAGCCGAAGGGCTCGCGCCTCGGCCTCGGCTCGCTGCACGTCGCGGAGTACGAGGGCGACGAGCTGACGTACCGCGGCGGCGTCGGGAGCGGCCTCAGCGATGCCGTGCTCCAGAAGACCCGGAGCGAGCTCGACGCGCTCGGGGTCGCGAAGCCCGCCTGCCGACATTCGGAGCTGGCCGTCGGCAAGGTGCGCTGGGTGCAGCCGAAGCTCGTCTGCGAGGTTCGCTACAAGGAGCTGACCTCGGAGGGGCTGCTGCGCCAGTCGACGCTCCTGCGCTTCCGCGAGGACAAGGCCCCGCAGGACTGCCGGGCACGGCCTCCGGTGCCGCCGCCTGCGCCCGCGGACCCGCCGGAGCCTACCCCGAAGGTCGTTCACTTCACCAACCTCGACAAGGTCTTCTGGCCCAAGGAGGGCTACACGAAGGGCGACCTCATCGATTACTACCGCGAGATCGCGCCGTGGCTGCTGCCCTACCTGCGCGACCGCCCGCTGGTCCTGACGCGCTTTCCCGACGGCATCGAGGGCAAGTCGTTCTACCAGAAGGACGCGCCCGGCTTCGCCCCCGGCTGGATTCGCACCGAGCGCATCTGGAGCGAGCAGGCCCAGCGCGAGATCGACTACTTCGTCTGCAACGACGTCGAGACGCTGGTCTACCTCGCGAACCTCGGCACCATCCCCATCCACGTGTGGGCGAGCCGCATCGGCTCCGAGGAGCGGCCCGACTGGTCGATCGTCGATCTGGACCCGAAGGGCGCGCCCTTCACCGACGTGGTGAAGCTCGCCCGCGCGGTGCACGACCTGTGCGAGGAGATCTCTCTTCCCTGCTTCCTCAAGACCAGCGGCGCGACCGGGCTGCACGTCCTGCTGCCCCTGGGCGGCCAGTGCAGCTACGCCGAGTCGCGCACGCTGGCGGAGATCATCGCCCGCACGATCGAGGGCCGCCACGGCGACATCTCCACGACGGCCCGCGCCCTGGCCGAGCGCAACGGCAAGGTCTACCTGGACTACCTCCAGAACGGGCACGGCCAGACGATCGCCGCGCCGTTCAGCGCGCGCCCGGTCGCGGCCGCCTCCGTATCGATGCCCCTGCGCTGGCGGGAGGCAACGGCCCGGCTGGACCCGAAGCAGTTCACGCTGCGCAACGCTCCCGCGCGCATGCGGAAGCTGAAGGAGGACCCGATGGCGCCCGTGCTGTCGCTGCGCCCCGACCTCGGACGGGTGCTTCGAGCGCTGCACGCGCGGATCGCGCGCTAGGACCGCCGGCGCGCGAGGAAGGCGCCCAGGAGCAGCAGCGCTCCCACGCCGATGGCGACCAGGGCGAGGATGCGGCGGGAATCTGCGGGGGTCGGGGTCGGGGTCGGGGTCGGGGTCGGGGTCGGGGTCGCGGTCGGGGTCGGGGTCGCGGTCGGGGTCGCGGTCGGGGTCGCGGTCGGCGTCGCGGTCGGGGTCGCGGTCGGCGTCGCTGCCACTGCCGCCTGAGGCGCGGGAACGGCCGTGCGCGCAGGCATCTTTCGAGATGCAGGCCGGAGCGCCACGAACGCTACGGCCCCGGCAAGGGTCGCCCCGGCGAGGCCAAACGCCCAGGACGGGAAAGGCGTGGCGCCCGCGGCCCCTCCGGGCCTGGGGGGTGTCGGGAGAGGAACCGGTGGCGGGCGTAGGGCAGCGTCGCGTTCCGGAAGCGTTGCGACCTCGGGTGGGCTCGAAACCGCCTCGAGGCCGTCGACGGACCTGACGGACTCGGTGCTCGGCGCCGATTC
>DATJNL010000033.1:0-2946 GCA_035508175.1 Myxococcales bacterium | reverse complement strand
GCCGAAGGACCTCGTGCCGAGGAAGCCACCGGGCTGCTCGACGTCGGCGACCGGCGCGAGGTCGACGTTCACGCCGACCGCGCGGAGAGCCCGCCCGGTGGAGGCCCCTTCCGCCCGCGCCTGCGCAGCCGAGCCGATAAGCGCCGCCGCATGCGCCGGCGGCAGATCGGCGAACCGCTTGACTTCGCCCCCCTCCTGGTCGGTCATGATCAGCAGCGGATACGTCCCGCCTGCGCGCGCTGCGCGTTGCAGCCGGTCGATCGCCGCGGCCGTGCCCGCTGGGCCTTCGACGGTGTTTTCGCCGAACAGGATGATGCCGCCGAGCTCGCCGTGGCGAACCCGTTCGAGCAGCCGGTCGCTCGGCATGCGCCCGTCGTAGCGGCCCACGATCAGGCCGCCCAGCTCGCGCCTCGCGCGCAGCGCCTCCTCGTGGCCGCGCGGGCCGCCACGATGCGCTCGGCGCGCGGCAGCCGCGCCGTGGGACCCCTCACCGGCGGCGGTTGCGGGCGAGTGACCGGTACGGGGCGCGCGCCCGCCGCCGCCGCTCGACGCCACCAGCACGACGACGAGGCCCACGATGGCCAGCGCCGCCGCCAGCGCGACCAAACGACGACGGAAAAGAACGCGCGTGCGGCCCTGCCTACGCATGGCAGGTGCTATCGCTGAGCACCTTGCCCGAGAGGGCGTTGCGGGCCGGTTCGTAGCGCCAGATGCCGCCGTGATCGACCATGTACACCACCCCCTTGAAGATGCGGCAGCGCGTGTCGCTGCCGTGTGTCGCGACGCTGTCGCGCGCGTAGAACTTCACGTAGACACGCGCTCCGCCATGCGTGTAATGGGGCTGTCCGACGCCGACGATCTGGATGCTCGGGTCGGCCGTCTGACGGTTCGCGATCCAGCCGGGGTTGGAGCTGCGGTAGGACTCCGACATCAAAGCGAACGCTCCCGCGTACTGGCCGTCGTTCAGATCCTGCAGGTGCTGCTTGATCGTACGCGAGGCCGCCGGCAGCGGCGGGGGGGTGGGCGTGGCCGGTGACGGTGCGGTGGTTTCGGTGGACCCGGGGTTCGTCCCCTGCTGGGCTTCCGAGGAACCCCCCGCGCCGGAGCTCGCCACCCCACTCCCCTGAAGCACCGACCCGGCGTAGCTACCCGAGTTGTTGCTGCCGCCGCTTGAGGCCGCGACGATGATCAGGATCAGGACGGCGAGCAGCATGATCATGCGCGCCGGCGACCAGGGGTATTTGATCGTGCTGGTGGCGTCGGCCTGCTTGATGGCTTTGACGACGTCGAAGGCGTAGACGGGCGCCGGGTATGCGTAGAGGCCCCAGAGCGTCGTGTAGGAGCCGGCGCCGATCGCGGCCTGCACCGAGCCGCCGGCGCCCGAAGGCTCGACCAGGCAGACCATCGTGTTGCTCGACACGTCGACGTTCCACTTGCGTTCGCCGAAGCCGACCGAGACGGGGCCGTCGGGTTCGCACTTGGCCACGAGCTCGCCGCTGATGGCATTGCGCTGAACGCTCCAGGAGACCCGGCGGTAGTAGTTGTTCAAAAGCCGCACGACGTTCGCTTTGCGCGTCATCCGCTCGCTGAAGAGCCGGCCGACCTCCTGCTCGGAGAGCTTCGTGGTGATCACCCAGGGCTTGCGCGGGCTCCAGACCAGGCGAAACGGGATTCGCGGCAGCAAAAAGCTCTGGCCCGTGGAGGCCGTGGCGGTGGCGATCGCGGGGGCGGGCGAGGCGGGCGCCGGGCGCGCGGGCGGCTGGCCCTCCCGGCCCGGCGAGGCCGGACGCGGGTCGGGGGCGGAGCCCCCCGCGGCAGGGGCCGGGGAGGCGCTCCGCACGCTCCCCGGCTGGCGCGCTCCGCACTCCGCGCAGAACCGCACGCCTTCGGCGAGCGCGGCGCCGCACTGCTGGCAGCTGCGCCCGGCGGCGGGGTCCTCCTGGGCCGGGGTGGCCACGGCCGCCGGCGCCCGTGGCGGGTCCTCCTTGCGCTCGCCCTGCGCAACCGTCGCGGCCGTGACGGGCTCCGTGGCGGCGTCGGGCTGCGCGGACAGGGGCGAGCCGCAGCGGCGGCAGAAGACGTCTCCCGCCGGAGGCTCGGCGCCGCAGGTGGGGCACTTCATCGGCTGGGCACCGGGGTGGCGGGCGGAGGAGTGGGCAGAGGGCGCGGCATGCCTCGTACTTGCCGGCGGCGTCAGCAGGACACCTGAACGGATTCGGCCGCGCGCCTGAAGGTCGCTTCGAACGGCTCGAAGTCCCCACCCGGCGCCGAGCCGAGCACGCCGAACCCCCGGTCGCACCGGTTGAAGAAGTAGTCGACCTGCTGCTTTCCCCTCGCGCGGAAGACCCATTCCCAGGCTTCGCTACCGGCCAGTGTCGTCGGCCCGTATCTCAGCTCCTCGTAGCCAGGGATCCTCTCCACGGCGGCATGAACCGGCGCCGCATCCTGCTCGAGCGTCAGGTTCTCGGCGGCCGGCTGCGTGTCGATCAGCAGGAAGTGGCCCCCCTCTTTCCACTTGCTCTCGCGATAACCGGACTTCGCCGCGTCGTCCTCGACGGCATCCCAGCCGGTCGGCACATCTGCCGAGTAGCCGGGGCCGGTGTACGGCGTGAGACCCGCCGCGGCGCTCGCTTCCGTGCCGGTGGCTTCGCCTTGGTCGCTGCCTTCAGAGGAGCCTGGCGACCCTCCGGCGCCGGGAGAGGATTCGCCCGATGTAGTCGATTCGCCCGAGCTCGATCCTTCGGAGGCCGAGCCTTCGGTGGTCGATTCCTCCGTGGTCGATTCCGCGGAGCTCGATTCTCCCGAGCTCGATTCCGCAGAGGTGGTTTCTTCGGAGGTCGATTCACCGGAGGACGATTCCGTCGTCGTTTCCGCGTCTTGCGAGGCTTCCTGTGACGACGACGCCGATTCCGAACCGCCTTCCTGCGTGCTCCCCGACGCAGCGCT
>DATJNL010000032.1:0-11121 GCA_035508175.1 Myxococcales bacterium | reverse complement strand
CTCCACGAACCTTTTCACCGATCCCGCGACCCAGTTGCCCCAGCCGTACCTGGCCCTGTCGTCGGGCTACCTGGCGGTGCTCGATCCGACGACTCTCCAGGCCACTAACCTCGGGACCTCGTCCCAGTTTCCGATGCCCGGCATGCGCACCGGCGGCTATTACTCGGGGCCGAGTGACGTGGAGCCCACTCCGGTCGTTGGCAGCTTCTCGGGCAGCGGCAGCCCCTCCGTGGTGTGCGAGGCGAGCAACGGGGCTCTGGTTCGCCTCGATCCCGGCACGAGCGCCTCGGTCGCGCAGCCGCCCACGCCGGTCTGGTCGCTGCCGGGCTTCACCTACCCCTCCCTGGTGGATCTCAACGGAGACGGCAGCCCCGAGGTCCTCGCACGCGAGGTGGACGCGGGCGTGGTTTCGGCCTACGGGTCCGACGGCAAGACGCTCCTCTGGACGGCCAGCACGCCGGGCGGAACCTACGACCTGCCGTTCGGCGACGTGAACGGCGACGGCGTTCCGGACATCTTCTACGAGTTCGACGACCAGAACGCCGGCATGGTGCTCCAGATGAACGTGCTCGACGGCCGGACCGGCGCGGCACTCTGGAACCCGACCTTCTCCCTCCCCATCGCCGCGGGCGTCTCTCCGTTGGCGGTGGCAGATATGAACGGCGATGGCGCGGCGGACGCCGTCTCGGCGACGAACCACCTCCTGTACCTGTCCGGGCCGACAGGCTCCCCGCTGGCGAGCAACCCGGACGTGCTCGGCTACGCAGAGCCCTTGGTCGCCAATGTGCTGGGCGGCGCGAACCCCCAGGCCTTCCTCCACGGCGGCGCGTACGCACCTCGGCTGGATGCCGCCGACGGTGGAACCATCTGGGTCGTCGACGCGGGGCTTGCCGCGACGGCGTGGACGGGGCGCTACGGCGCCATCGCCCCCTGTGACGGTGGGAGCGTGTTCATCGAAGGGGAGTACTACTCGCCGGTGCTCCACGCCTTCTCGGCGCAGACCGGCGCCGAAGCGTGGCGCACGACTCTGTCCGGCGGGCAAGGCCTCTCGGACCCGGGTTCGATCCCTCCCGGAACGTACGTCGGCGCGCTCGGCAACGTCGCCGTGAAGGAGGATCTCACCGGTACCGGGCACATGGACGCCCTGGTCGGCTCGACCGACGGCTACCTCTACGCCGTGCAGGCGTGCAACGGGGGCGCGCTCGACTGGGCCTACGACTTCGGCTACCCCGTGGGTGAGCCGATCGTCGCCGACACGATGGGCACCGGGAAAGACCAGGTGCTGGTCTCGGTGGCGGACGGCTACCTGTACGCACTGCAGCAGGCCTCGATCCAGCCGCCCGGCTACGTGTACGCGGTGGATCCTCCCGGCGGCCACCCGCACGACCCGGTTTCCACGATCGACACCGTGGACACGCTCTACGCGGAATGGTCGCAGGTGCCCGGTGCCACCGGCTATCAATGGGCGGTGTACACGTCGGCGGGCACGCTGGTGGGCATGACGGGCTACCAGACGACCGGCTACACCGCCGGGCAACTGCCCGACGGCGGCGCCGTGGTGGACGTCACGGCCTCGAGCCTGCCCCTGGTGAACGAGGGGCGTTACTACTTCGCCGTGCGCGCGGTGAACGCCGCCGGCCCCTCGAGCGACGCCCTCTCGAACACCGTCGAGGTCTTGATGCCGGATGGCGGCGTGATGACAGACGCTGGTCCGAACGACGCAGGCGTCAAGGGTGGCCAGGATGCCGGAACGACTGGTGACGCTGGCGTTCCCTCCTGCTCGTTGCCGGATGCGGGCGCCAGTCAGAGCCCGCCGCACTCGTGCCATGGCTGCGGACCGGGCGGGCCCGCCGACGTCGTGGAGGATCTGCTCGGCTTCCTGGCGGCGCTGGGATTCACGCGGCGTCAGAGCAGGAGGGGGAAGCATTTGACCGGCCAGACGGCAAGGCGCTAGGCTGGCGGGCGAGTGGGGTCCACATGAACGCGCGTTTCGCACGATCCGCCTGCGCCACCTTCGTCCTCCTGGGGAGCGCTATGGCTTTCGCCCAGGCGCCGGCGCCGAGCTCGGGCGGGACGCTCAAGATCGAGGCCCAGGAATCGGAGCACCTGTCGGACAAGGAGAAACTCTCGCGGTCCGACGACGCGGTGGCGGAGATGCAGAAGGTTCTACGAGAGGTGCTCGACCGGCTCGAGGAAGCCCGCAAGGAGCGCGACATCGTGAAGCTCAACTGCGTGAACGAGAAGCTCACGCAGATCAAGGCGTTGCTGCGCATCGCCGAGCAGGCCTACATCGCCTTGCAGGAGGCGATCGCCCGCGCGGTGCCCGACAACGCAGAGCACGAGTTTGCGAAGATCGAGATCGCCAAGCAGCGCGTCACCGAGCTGCGCGCCGAGGCAGAGCAGTGCATCGGGGAGCTCGCTTACGTGGTCGACGAGAAGACCGTGGTGACGGTCGAGACGCCGGAGGGCCTGCCGGACGCGACGACGAACCCGCCGGCATCCGAGCCGGTCGTCGTCAACCCTCCGGTTCTGAGCCCTCTCCAGTAGCTGCCTCAGGCCTCACCGGCGATTTTACCTTCCAATCGATCGATTGGAATCGACTCACCGACGATTGTGATTGCCAATCGGCGCGCGGGAACTGACTCACCGACGATTCTCTCTTCCAATCGATCGATTGGAACTGATTCACCGACGATTGTGATTGCCAATCGGCGCGCGGGAACTGACTCACCGACGATTCTGCCTTCCAATCGATCGATTGGAACTGACTCACGGACGATTGTGACTGCCAATCGGTGCGAGGGAACTGACTCACGCACGATTCTGTCTTCCAATCGATCGATTGGAACTCACTCACCGGCGATTGTGATTGCCAATCGGCGAGAGGGAACTGACTCACGCACGATTCTGTCTTCCAATCGAGCGATTGGATGTTCCCTTCCTCGGTGAGTCCCTTCCAATCGATCGATTGGCGATGCCAATCGACGGTGAGTCAGTTCCCTCGCTTCGATTGGATGTTCCCTCCCTCGGTGAGTCAGTTGCAATCGATCGATTGGCAATGCCAATCGACGGTGAGTCGGTTCCCTCGCATCGATTGGATGTTCCCTTCCTCGGTGAGTCCGTTCCAATCGATCGATTGGCAATGCCAATCGGCGGTGAGTCGATTCCCTCGCTTCGATTGGATGTTCCCTTCCTCGGTGAGTCAGTTCCAATCGATCGATTGGCAATGCCAATCGGTGGTGAGTCGGTTCCATTCGGGCGATCGGGCGTCCGCCCGGCACTGGGGACCCCTCACCCCGGCCCTCTCCCCTGGCAGGGGAGAGGGTGATTTGAGCCGCTCTTCCCGCCTCCCGGAATTATCGGGCCGACCGCCCTCTGCTGCGGGCTGGCCTTCGGCTCGGGGACCTCGCGGGCGGCCGGTCCGGGCCGAGCGCTTCGTCGGCGGTGGCGGCGGTGACCGCGCGGGCAATCCACCGGTCGAGGCGGGCGGGATCACGACAGGTGAGGATTGTGGCGCGCTGGGACTTGGTAAGGGGAAGCTGGCGGGCGGCTAGAACGGCGAGCAGGGCGTCAGCCTTGCCCTCGGCTTTGCCCTCCGCTTTGCCTTCCGCTTTGCCCTCCGCCTTGCCCTCGGCCAGCCCCGCGGCCCTTCCCTCGGCGACCCACTTGCGCAGGATCGCGGTCTTGTACTCGTAGCCGGCTTCCATCAGCGCCTCCAGCGCCTCGCGGGCCTTCGGCCCCAGGGCGTTCAAGATGAGGTCAGTATAGAGCTTGAACCGCTGATCGTCGATCCGACCCTTCGACGACAGCTCCACGAACGCGGTCCCGGCATTCACGGCCACTTCCACGCCGCGCTTCTCTTTCGCATGGGCGAGGGCGGAAAGGAGCGCGAGCTCGGGGGCCTCTCTGGCCGCGGAGCGGTCACGCACCAGCGGAATCGTCCCCGGGCCGAGCACGAGGGGCCGCATGCCGTCGCTGCCTGGGCCGAAGGCGATGCGATGGGAAGCCCACCGCTCCACCGTGCGATGGGGGGTCACCACGAGAAGGACCACGGGCGCGCGGAGCTTGGCCCGGATGCCGCACAGGTACAGCGGCCAGGTGAAGCGCTTCTCGGGATCGACGGCGAGCTGGACCTCGAGAACGAGGCAGAGCGAAGAGCCCCCGCGCCGCGTCTGGAGCCGCAGCACCGCGTCGGCGCGGTGCTGGAGCGCGTTCAGCTGCGCGAGGTCGCCCGAGAGTAACTCCACGGACCGGGCGCCCGGCCAGCGCCGGCGGAGGCGGGCGGCGACGAAGTCGACGGCGAGCGAGGGTCGCTCGCGAAAGAGCTGAACCAGGACCTCGTGAAGCGAGCTGGGCACGCGAATGGAGGCGTTGCAACGTCGGCGCCACCGGCAACCGTGCAAGACCACTGACGCCCGTCAGGCGACGGGGGTTCGGATTCCGGTCCGCACGACTGCAGCGCGCGCTCGAGTGCCTCGCCGAGGCGAGGGGTAACGGGGATTCTTGGGCCGCGGGGGGCCCGAGCTACCGGGCCGACCGCCGTCTGCTTCGGGACGGCCTTCGGCTCGGGGAGCTGGTGGGCGGCCGGTCCAGGCCGAGCGCTTCGTCGGCGGTGGCGGCGGTGACCGCGCGGGCAATCCACCGGTCGAGGCGGGCGGGATCGCGACAGGTGAGGATGGTGGCGCGCTGGGACTTGGTAAGGGGAAGCTGGCGGGCGGCCAGAACGGCGAGCAGGGCATCAGCTTTGCCCTCGGCCCTGCCTTCCGCTTTGCCTTCCGCCTTGCCTTCCGCCTTGCCTTCGGCCAGCCCCGCGGCCCGGCCCTCGGCGACCCACTTGCGCAGGATCGCGGTCTTGTACTCGTAGCCGGCTTCCATCAGCGCCTCCATTACCTGCTGGATCTTCGACCCCCAGGCTCGTCGGATGAGATCATCATCGAGGCTTGCGCACCAGGGCGCGCGCTGCCTCAGGGCGCTTCATACAGAAGCTGGCCGCTCGTGCTGGCGGCATGAAACAGGCTGCCCGGAACGTCGCGCCAGGCTCGGAACCTCTCCTCTGTCGTGAGCACGATCTCGGCCGGCAAGCGCAAGGGGCGAAGGGCGCGGTGGAGGCGCGAAAGCTCCGCGCCCCGATCGTGGATCTCGTCCTCGACGACCAGGAGATCGACGTCGCTGTCGGGGCGCGCGGCGCCGCTGGCCTGCGAACCGAACAAAAGGATTCGCCGAGGCGCCGCCAGCCGCCGCAGAATCTCGACCGCCGCGGCGATCTTCTCTGGCGTGACGAAGCTCACGCGCGAAGCATACACCGAGACCCGCGGTTCGGGCGACCGGCTCGGCCTGGAAGTGGGCGTGGACCGCCTTGCGGCAGCGCCAGCTGCGAGTCCCTCGCCGCTCCCGTCACTTGTAGCCTTCGATGTGCACCTTCAGCGGCTCCTTCGTCGGCTGGGCGGGCGGGCAGGCCCAGATGGCGGCCGCCCGAGGGATCGGCCGTGGGGCAGCGGGCGTGATCTGGTCCATGGGCGGGGTCGACTCCTCGGTGGTGCAGGGGTCGTCGACCACGTTCCAGGTGACGGAGCCTGCGCCCTTCGTCCAGCCGGCGCGGACGACCGTCAGGCCGCCCTCGCGGAGCTTCATGGGCACGCGCAGATCGGTGAGGGTCCGGTCGATCTTGACCACCTTCTCGGGGTTTTGGGCCTGAATGTCCCGCCATATCCTGGCCTCTTCCTCCGGAGACGCCGCGGGGGCGAGCTCCATCGAGCCATTGATCTCGGCCCGCAGGGCGGGAGCGCCCTTGGCTACCGGAATCCACACGGGCTCGTCGCCCCCTGCCACGGGGGTCGTGAACACGTAGACGGAGGGCTTCAGCTCGAGCGACACCACTTCGCCCACGG
The DNA here is from genome assembly GCA_035508175.1 of Myxococcales bacterium. Lineage (GTDB taxonomy): Bacteria > Myxococcota > Myxococcia > Myxococcales > JAKAPL01 > DATJNL01. The sequence goes on along the minus strand of DATJNL010000032.1, from coordinate 5,233 downwards.
GGGGATGGTTCGCCTCCCACACGATGTGCCCGCTCTTGAGCAGGCTGAGCGTGGAGCGGCCGGAGGAGCCGGTGACCTTGGCGGCGAAGGCGCCGTAGCCGGGGCGCGGGTTCTCGTCGGCGCAGAGAAATCGGGCGAGGGCGGGCGCGCGGATCTCGCCCACGGCGCAGGACTTCGGCGCGGGGGAGGCGGAATCGGCGTGGCGGCCGCTGGAAGCGAAGAGCCACGCGCCTGCCGCGACGACGATGAGGCCGGCGAGGGCGGAGAGCGCAAGGGACGAACCCTTGCGCTGACCCCGTGCCGATCCGGCAGGGGTTGGCGCGGCCGGCGGAACGGGGTTGCCGCCCGCTTCGGCCTCGGCGACCTTCTGCTGCAGCTTCACGAGCCGCTCGGGGAGCGGGGTGGCCGCGCGCAGGGCCTTCAGCGCGGCGGCGGCCTGGACGTCGGCCGGCACGCCGGCGAGGTCGCGCGCGATGGCCAGCGCCTCGACCGCGGCGTCTCCCGCGGCGGGACGCGCTTCGCGCCGCCTGTCGAGGAGCTTGCCCACGAGCGCGGCGAGCCGCTCCCGGGCGAGCTGCGCCGGGGCGGAGGCCGTGGCCGGCGCGGCCGGGGGCGCCAGCAGCTCGAGCGGCGTGGGCCCACCCGGGAAGGCGCCGGTCCAGAGGCACAGCGCGACGCGGCCGGCGGCGAACACGTCGGCGGCAGGGCCGGCCGCCTCGCCGGGCGGCGCGTAGCCGGCGGTCTGGGCCTCCATCGTGAGGGGATGGTCCACGATGGCCACGCGGCCGGCCTCGTCGACGACGAGGTTCTCGGGCTTGAGATCCCCGTGGCCCTCGACCGCGGGCAACTCGGCGAGGGCGCTCAGGAGCTGGGCGAGCAGGCCCGCCACCGCGGCGGCCGGAAAGGAACCGGCGGCCTCGGCGAGCTCGCGCGCGTTGGGTCCGGCGACCCAGCCCATCACCACGTAGATCTGCTCGACGCCCGGCGTGCCGAAGGCCTCGCGAAACGGCGCGGGGGCGAGCGCCAGGCGGCCATGACCCACGATGGGCACGAACGCCGAGCGGGCCAGGCGGCTGCCCGCGCCCACGAGCCGCGCCAGCAGCCGATCGGCGGCTGCGACGTCGGCCACGTCGACGACCTTCACGGCCAGCGCGCGGCGGTGCGCGCGATCCCAGGCGAGAAACACCCGGCCCTGCCCTCCCTGGGCGATGACGCCCAGCGCCTGCAACGCTTCGAGCATTTGGGTTCCCCTCTCCGAACTTCAGTCGACGGCCCGATGGCTCACGAGATGCCCCACTTCTTCAGGCGGCGGCGCAGCGCGGCCTCGCTGAGGCCCAGCGAGCGGGCCGCGGCGGACTGGTTGCCCTGGTGCTCCTTCAGGCGCAGCTCGACCAGGGCGCGGTCCTCGGCGTGGCGGTGGGCGCGCAGGTCGGTGACGTGGCGGTGGTGCTCGGCGGCCTCCGCGCCGTCGGTGGCCTCGGCGTCGAGCTGGCTCTCGGTCTTGAGGCGCAGATCCGGCACGTCGATCTCCCGGCCGGTGCAGTCGGCGGCCGAGCGCGAGAGCACCTTCTCGAGCTCGCGCACGTTGCCCGGCCAGGGTTGCTTCACGAGCATCGCCAGCGCCTCGGGCGTGAGGTGCTTGCCGCCCTGGGCGCCCTGGAGGCCGGCGAGGATGTGCCGGGCGAGATCGGGGATGTCTTCGGGGTGCTCGCGGAGCCCGGGCACGCGGATCTCGAGCTCGTTGACGCGGTGGAACAGGTCCTCGCGGAAGCGGCCGGCCTTCACCTCCGCCGCCAGGTTCTTCCAGCTCGCCAGGATGACGCGGGCGTTGATGGGAATGGCCGCGGTGCTGCCGACGCGCCGGATCTCGCCCTCCTGGATGGCGTGCATGATGCGCAGCTGCAGCTTGGGCGTCATGTCGCCGGCCTCGTCGAGCAGCAGCGTGCCGCCCTGGCAGGCCTCGAAGTAGCCGGTCTTGTTGGACGTGGCCCCGCTGAAGGCGCCCTTCACGTGGCCGAAGAGCTCGGACTCGAGCAGCTCCTCCGAGAGGCCGCCGCAGTCGGCCACGAGGAACGGGCGGTGCGCGGCGCGCGCCCGGTGCAGCGCCTCGGCCACGAGCTGCTTGCCGGAGCCGCTCGGGCCCCACAGGTACACGGGGCCGTCGAGCGGCCCGTAGCGGTAGATGAGCTCGCGCAGCCTGGCCATCGCCGCGCTGCGCCCGCGCAGCCGCGTGGTCAGGTCGTCGCTGCCGGTGTGGGCGTAGGCGTCGTCGAGCGGCAGCACGCGGAGGCGCGGCGCCTGCAGCCCCGGGCCCAGGTGAAGCACGAGGCCGGGCCCGAGCTCGCCCCCCTTCAGGCGGCGGCCGTCGACCCAGGTGCCGAGGAGGCTGCCGGCGTCTTCCCACCACCAGCGCCGGTGGTCGTCGCGGAAGAGGCGCACGTGGCGGCGCGAGACCTCGCTCTCCCACACCTCGATGTCGTTGCCCTCGCCGCGGCCCACGAACAGCTCGTCGCCGAGCAGGTCGTGCAGGCTGCTGCCCTGGGGGATGCAGAGCTGCAAGGCGTAGCTCTCGGTGGGCGCCTTGATGTCGGGGCTGCCGGTGGTGGCGATGGCCGAGCGGGGGCGGGCGCGCGCGGTGGGCTCGAGGCGCTCGGCGTCGACCAGCAGGGTGAAGCGCCAGCCGGCGACCTCCACGAAGTCGCCGCACGCGAGGGGCTGGCGGTAGTCGACCTCGCCGTGGACCCCGGACACGTCGCCCTCGCCGAGGGCGATGACGTCGACGTGGCCGTCGCGGTCGACGTCGATGCGGCAGAGCTCGGCGGGCGCGCCCTGGCCGAGCTGGAGATCGGCGTTCGGGCTGCTGCCGGCGAGCCAGCTCCCTGGCGCGAAGGTGCGCGCGGCGACGAGGACACGGTCGCGCGTGGCGTAGACGGTGTGAGCCAAGGGATACCCCCGAAGTCCACTGGCGGACAGTCGCCGTTATCCATGATTTCGCGGGCTTTGGCAACGACTCGTCGAAAGCGACGAGCGTTCGTCGATATCGACGAGAAACGCGTCGCTTTCGACGAACCGGGAAGCCCCCGCGCGACCCGTGCGCGAGCTTCTCTGCCTCATTTCAACGACTTGAGCCGCTGGCACGCCGGCAGGGGGGTCCTTGCAACGACCTCCCGCAGCGGGTCGGCATTCACGCCGCCCCGAACCGAGAGGTGGCACATGGGACGCACGAAGATCGAGTGGCAGGAGAAGGAGCAGCGGGAGCAGATGGAGATGGCCCAGGACGTCCTCGGGCTGTTGACGCGCAAGCCGGTGGCCGAGTGCCTGGGCGACGTGGGGGGCATGATCCGCCACCTGCGGAGCCGGCCGATGCCGCGGCCGCCGGGCTTCGCGCGGCAGGAGCTGGAGCTGGCGGCGTTCCTCGACGAGGTCCGCACGATCGGCGAGGCGCTGGTGGCGAGCCCGGTGGCGGACGCGCTCGAGCGGGAGCTGCAGGAGCTCACGTTTGCCGACGCGTGCTTCGCCGCGACGCAGGAGTTCTTCGACCTGCTGCGGCGGCTCGACGAGCCCTTCGGGGCCTGAGTGATCGCGCGGGCTTGGCGGCCGATCTCGTCGATTCCGACGAGCGTTCGTCGAAAACGACGAGTTTCTCGTCGGTATCGACGAAACGGCGGGGTCGGCCGCCGGCCCGGATCCCGGAAAGTTTCAAGACAAACGAATGCTTGAGTCGGTTGGCACGATTTCGGGGGGGTCCTTGCAAGGGAAGTTCCTGAGGCCGGCGATCGAGCCGGCATCGAACCCACACGGAGCACACACCATGCGACGCGAGCTGATGCCGAACTTCTACGAAGCGATGCTGTCGAAGATGGACGAGCTGGGCTACGAGGACCCGGACTCGATGGACCCGGAAACGGCGGAGCGGATCCTCGCCGAGGTGGACTGGCGGGAGCGGCAGCCGCTCGACCGGCGGCGCTGCAACCTGCGCGGCATGATCGAGCTGTTGCGCTGCCGGGGGCTGCCGCGGAGCCGCACGCTGTACCGGGAGTGGCTGGAGATGCTCGACGTGCTGCGGCGGCTCGGCGACTGGGCGGACGACCTCGACGTGCAGGAGCCGGAAGGTTTCGCGGAGGAGATGCTCGCCGCCGCGGAGCGCTGCCGGTTCGAGGACGCGATGTTCGCGACGACGCTCGAGTTCTTCGAGCTGGTGGAGCGGCTCGAGGGCGAGCAGGCCGCGGCGTAGCAGCGGGACGCAGGACGAAACACACGGAGAGGAGGTGAGGCGGCAGCACGCACGGCAGCAGGTGGCACGCAGCCCAAACCCCGGACGGCCGACGCCACGGGCCGACGCCGTCCCCAACCAGGAGCAGCACAGATGCCAGTCGTACCCACGCAACCGAATGCAGTGTCCGCAGGAACGCTGTTGAAGCAGTTGCAGGCGATGGACGCGGGGCTGTTGAAGGACATCCCCGCCAAGTCGTCGTTGACGATCAACGGCAAGTCCATGACGCAGGGCCAGATCGACACCCAGCTGAAGTCGTACCTGGGAACGGTCCAGGCGGCGGCCACGGCGAAGACGCAGTACCAAGCGGCGGTGGTGGCCCGCCGGGGTGTCACAGCGGAAGCGCGTGACTTTTACCTTCAGCTGAAGAAGGCGATCGTCGCGTACTTCGGGGCTCAGAGCGCCCAACTGACCGACTTCGGCTTGACGCCGGGGAAGGCCAAGACGGCGAAGACGAGCGCGGCAAAGGCGGTCACGCAGGCGAAGGTGCAGCTCACCCGCGCGGCCCGCGGCACCACGAGCAAGAAGAAGAAGGCGGCGATCAACCCGACGGTGGCCCAGCCCGCAGTGGTGATCGGACCGGATGGCAAGCTGACCGCCATTCCCCCGACCCTCGCCGACGGCCAGGTCCCCGGCAGCACCCCCGCACCGGGCGGAAGCGGCACCCCGGCGTCGAACGGCAGCACGAGCACCCCGCAGGGCAGCGCGGGCAGCATCCCCAGCGGCACGAGCGCACCGGTGGTTCCGGCCGGCAGCGGCGGGTCCGCGAACGGCGCGTAGCAAGGCGGCAAACCCGCGGGCCCCCGGAGGCAGCGCCGCTCCGGGGGCCTTCGGGCCATGGCGTGGTTTCGACCGCTTCGAGGGGCCGCAAGAGGACCGGCGAGGCCAGGAGCCGGTCGACCTTCTGCTTCAGCGTGGCGCCGGCGGAGACGCGGACGTCGAGGTCGAGATCCTCCGAGA
>DATJNL010000031.1:0-8274 GCA_035508175.1 Myxococcales bacterium | reverse complement strand
TCTTCGGGCCCGAGACGCCGCTGGATCGGGTCGTCAACGCAGTCCGCAGCTTGGCAGAGGGCACGCATGGCCGCCTGGCGGCCGGGGAGAAAGCACCATGAAGACGTTCGACCTGTACACGCTGCCGGAGCTCGGCGAGATGCCGGACCGCATGAAGGCGCTGGTGATCCGCCCCGATCGCGAGGGCGCACCCGAGAAGGCGATGCAGCTCGAGGAGGTTCCCTTGCCGCCTGTCGGGCCCAACGACGTGCTGATCATGGTGATGGGCGCGGGCGTCAACTTCAACGGCGTCTGGGCCGCGCGCGGCAAGCCGGTGTCGGTCTTCAAGATGCACAAGGAGCCCTTCCACATCGCCGGCAGCGACGCGTCGGGCATCGTGTGGAAGGTGGGCGACGCGGTGCGCCGCTGGAAGGTGGGCGACGAGGTGGTCGTCCACTGCAACCAGTCGTGCGGCCAGTGCCCCGAGTGCAACGGCCTCGACCCGCTCGCCTGCAGCGAGCAGAAGATCTGGGGCTACGAGACGAGCTGGGGCTCCTTCGCGCAGTTCACGCGCGTGCAGGCGCAGCAGCTCCTGCCGAAGCCGAAGCAGCTCTCGTGGATGGAGGCCGCCTCCTACGGCCTCACGTACTTCACGGCCTACCGCATGCTGGTGCACCAGGCCGAGGTCCAGCCCGGCGACAACGTGCTCGTGTGGGGCGCCGCCGGCGGCCTGGGCGTGTTCGCCATCCAGCTCTGCCGGGTCCTCGGCGCGAACCCCATCGGCGTGGTGTCGTCCGAGAGCAAGCGCGACTACCTGCGCAAGCTCGGCTGCGACAAGATCGTCGTGCGCGCGGGCTTCGAGCTCGCGAAGCAACACCCGGACGAAAACCCCGGCCAGCTCGCCCATCGCACCGCCGAGATGAAGCGCTTCGGCGGCGAGATCCGCAAGCTCACCGGCGGCCGCGACCCCGACGTGGTGTTCGAGCACGTGGGCCAGGAGACCTTCGCCACGAGCGTGTTCGTGGCCAAGAAGTTCGGGAAGATCGTCATCTGCGGCGCCACCAGCGGCTTCAACCTGGAGTTCGACGTGCGCCACCTGTGGATGCGCCAGAAGCAGATCCTGGGCTCGCACTTCTGCAACGCCTACCACGCCGACCGAGCCAACCGCCTCGTCGAGGAGGGCAAGATCGTCCCCGTGCTCGACCGCGTCTTCCCTTTCCACGAGGGCCCGCTCGCGCACGAGCTCATGGCCACGAACCGCCACCGCGGCAAGATGGCCATCGCGGTGCAGGGCCGGGCCTCGTTCGGCGAGGACGCCGCGCACGAGCGCCGGCCGAGGCACGCCGCGCACCAGGCCGCCTGAAAGAAAGTTGTCCGCCCGCGGCTCCCTCGGGCGTCTCATGGGCAGCAGCACCCGAACCCCAAGGAGACGACCATGAACGAGTACCTGTACCTGTACCGCGGCGGCAACCCGATGGGCTCGCCCGAAGAGATGCAGAAGACCATGAAGGTGTGGATGGGCTGGTTCGAGGAGCTCGGCAAGAAGGGCAACCTCAAGGACGGCGGCCAGCCGCTCGACAAGGGCGGCAAGATCGTGAAGGGTAAGTCGGTGACGGACGGCCCCTTCGCCGAGAAGGACCTCGTGGGCGGCTACAGCCTCGTCCTCGCCAAGGACCTGGCCCACGCGGCCGAGCTCGCCAAGGGCTGCCCGCTGCTGCAGCACGGCGGCCAGGTGGAGATCCGGCCGGTCCTGAAGATGGGGTGAGCACGCGTGGAGCTCACGGAGCACCTGTTCCGGCGCGAGTGGGGTCGCCTGGTGGCGGCCCTCACTCGCGTCTTCGGGATTCACCAGCTCGCGCTCGCCGAGGACGTCGCCCAGGACACGCTGCTCCGCGCGGTGGAAGTGTGGAAGTTCCGCGGCGTGCCCGAGAACCCCTCGGCGTGGCTGATGACCACCGCCAAGCGCCGCGCCATCGACCTGCTGCGCCGGCAGCGCACCGCGCGCGCGCAGGCGCCCGAGCTCGAGTGGCAGCTGCAGAGCGAGTGGACGCTGGCCCCGGCCCTCGACCAGCTCCTCGGCCCCGACGCCGCCGGCGACGGGCAGCTCCGCCTCACCTTCTCGTGCTGCCACCCGCGCCTCTCGGAGGACGTGCAGACCTCGCTCATCCTGCACCTGCTCGGCGGCTTCGGCGTGCGGGAGATCGCGGCCGCGTTCCTGCTGGGCGAGGCCGCCACCGAGAAGCGGCTCGGCCGCGGCAAGCGGGTGCTCGCGCGGTCGCGGCAGCTCTTCGCCCTGGAGAGCCGCGGCGAGTTCGAGGAGCGGCTGCCCGCCGTGCGCCGCGCGCTCTACCTCATGTTCAACGAGGGCTACCACGGCGCCTGCGCCGAATCCGCCATCCGCGTGGAGGTGTGCCAGGAGGCCATGCGCCTCACCGCCCTGCTGCTCGCGCACCCGTGGGGCGCCGGGGCCGAGACGCGCGCCCTCGCCGCCCTGCAGTGCCTCCACGCCGCGCGCCTCCCCGCGCGCGTCGACGGCGACGGCCGCTTCCAGGGGCTGGGCGAGCAGGACCGCTCGCGCTGGGACCAGCGGCTCATCGCCGAGGGCCTGCGGCTGCTGCACGCCGCCGCCGAGGGCCAGGCCCTCTCCACGTACCACTTCGAGGCCGCGCTGGCGGCCGTGCACGCGAGCGCGCCGAGCGTGGCCGAGACGAACTGGGGCGCGGTGGTGTCACTGTACGACCGGCTCCTCGAGCTCCAGCCCTCGCCCGTGGTGGCGCTGCACCGGGCTCTCGCCGTGGGGCAGCAGCAGGGCCCCGAGGCCGGCCTCGCCGCCCTGCAGACCCTCGAAGGCCGGGAGCGCCTCGCCGACTACCCCTTCTACGCCGCGGCCCTCGGCGAGCTCGAGCTCGCCTGCGGCCGGCGCGACGACGCGCGAGGACATTTCCGCCGGGCCGCCGCGCTCGCGCGCAACCCCACCGAGCGCGACCACTTCGCCGCGCGCCTGGCCGCCGCCGCCGGCCCCGCCGCGCCCGCCGGCCCACCCCACCGGCCCGCTTGACCGCCCCCGCCCGCCCTGCGACAACGCCCCGCGGTAGCGCTTCCCAGTCTGGTGACGGGCCCGGTCTTCAAAACCGGTGTTCGACGCCGAGAGGCGCCGAAGGCGGGTCCGATTCCCGTGCGCTACCGACGCGACCCTGCTGAACTCGTTGCGGGCTGCAGGTCCCAACGGCCCTGCTCTCCGTCAGCTCTCCGGCTTTTCGGCTGCTCTAAGAACGCAACTGGGGCATTCTTGGACCCCTTCGCCCGCGGAGAGTTGTCTCCAGGCGGTGTGGGTGCGCGATGCCCACTGGCCGGCGGCACAACGCCGCGTCCTGAGTGACCGCACGGCCTCGAGAGTCTGCGCGTCGCCCGACCAATCCCGTCGCGCCCGTCGAGGTGAGTTTCATGAGGCCGCCGTCCCGACGAGGCCGAGGCTGATGAGGCTCTGCGCCGTGGAGACGACCGCGTCCTCGCGTGGGCGCGGCGTCCAGCCCAGGACACGCTGCGCCTTCGCGCTCGTGGCGTTGCGCACCTTTCCGAGCAACGGAAGCAAAGGGCCCATGGACGGATCGAACCGGGCTGCCAGCCGAACCAACCAGTTCGGGAGCTCGCGCGTCGGCGCCTTCCTGGCCGCGTCGCCCAGGCGGGTCTTGAGAGCCACCGCGATGTCCCGCATCGACATGACTTCGCCGGACACGCCAATGAACCTCTCGCCCTTGGCCGCCGGGGCAGTCATCGCGCGAATGTGAAGATCGGCCACGTCGCGTACGTCGACGACGCCGAAGTAGAGCCGAGGGCAACCCGGCATGCCTTTCAGCAGGCGCTCGACCAGCTCGATGGATGCCGAACGGTCGGCCCCCAACACCGGACCAAAGATGCCCGAGGGGTTGACGACCGTCAGCTCGAGCTCGCCGCCTTCGCGCGCCATCCAGTCCCACGCCGCGCGCTCGGCGAGCGCCTTGGACTTCACGTAGGGACTCATCTCGCCGCCGCTGACGTCGGTCCAGCTCGTCTCGTCGAACGGCGTCTCTTGCAGCGGGTGACCATAGTAAATGGCGCCACAGCTCGATGTGAGCACGACCCGTTTCACCTTGGCATCGCGCGCCGCGCGAAGCACCCGCAGTGTCCCCTCGCGCGCCGGAATGATGAGCTCGTCCTCGTGCTCAGGGTTCCTCGGCGGCATCGGCGACGCCACATGCATGACGAAATCGCAGCCGGCGACGGCCTCCACCCAGCCAGCGTCGCGCTCGAGGTCCGCTGCGAAGAACGAGAGGCGATCCTCGAGCTTCGCCCCAGCTCGTTCCAGCGTGGCGCGCACGTCCGGCTCACGCTTCAGCGAGCGCACGGTCGTCCGCACGACGTGCCCCCGCTCCAGGAGCTGGAGGATGAGATGACCGCCAACAAACCCCGAACCACCCGTGACCAGGACCGTGCTCATTGTCGTTGCCGCCTTTCGATCGCACGATGGTGACTGCGTACTCACTCATAAACCAGACTTACTAATGACGTCAGGACTTGCTGGTCAGCGCCCCCCACAGCATCTGGAAGCCCGCATCTCGATACCGTGCCGCTTGCTTTGGGTTCTGCTCGATCAGGTCCATCGTCATCTCTGCGAGTGCCTTGAGGGCTTGGTCGACCATCCTGGGTGGAAGATTCTGGATCTTCCTCTGTTCGACGGCATCGAGCTGAAGCCGCTGGACCTCCGCGAAGAGCACTCCGCTCTCGGCCCGCGTTTCGTCGGTGATCGCGTGGGACATCGAGACCAGCTTGAGCGCTCTGCGGGCGGTGGGATTCTCGGTCCCCCACGTCACGTAGCGGGACCAGATGTGCTCGAGCCTCTCGCGGATGCTCCCGCGTCGCGGAAAGCCCGCCATCACGGCGTCCGCCAGCTGAAATCGAATGTCCCGATACAGCTCGTTGATGAGCTCGTCCTTGGTCTTGAAGTAGGTGAAGAGCGAGCCCTCTGAGACCCTGGCCTTCGACGAGATCTGGGAGGTTGGCGCCCCGAGGCCGCTCTCTGCGAACACTGCCGAAGCAGCGTCGAGGAGCGCCGCACGCCGGTCCTCGCTCTTGGGTCGGGCCATGATTGATGAGTATATACTCATTTATTCAGTTTGCAACCGCCAATCGGATCCCCCGATGGCGCGTAGGAGAAAGCTCGCCTCGAGCCCATGGCCGAAGCCCCACTTTCGAGTTGAAGCGGGGTTGACCCGGGGTGGTGGCGCGGCGGCCAGCATTTGGGATGAATTGTCCCGGCCCATCCGGATCGACAGGCCCGGCCGCCCGCGCAATCGTGGGCTGTTGGGCGTCACGTCCGGTGCGGTGGTCTTCCTCCGCCTCTTCGGGTTCTTTCTCGGTCCTCGGCGCTCCTGCCTCTTCGACCTTCAACGCAGGGAGATCACGCTGAGCGAGAACGCCTGGTTCGGGTGAAGATCCCGCAAGCGCGTGAGCTTCGACGACGTGCAGCATCTCGTCTTGGACGATCATGGCCAGGGCCGCTACTACGGCTCCCCGCGCGCCCCCCTGTCGGTCTCCGTGGCCAACAGGCCCTCGTTCAGCTACGCGAGGCCTTCGCGACGAAGATGGGCAACGCCGCGGTAGAACGTGGCGAGGCGGCGGGCGGTGATGGTCCGCACGTCTGACAGCCAGCCTCCTCATCATTGGTCCGCGAGATCGTGGCCGGTCCGTGGAGCCCTCCGAGCGCGTCCTCGCCCCGGTGGACCTTGAAAGGCTTCGGGGGACGTCCTCTGAGTGGAGCAGACGCCTGCACTGGTGTCGGCCTCCCGCGTTTGCCAGGATAGCGGCGATGCGGTCTACGCTCTCCTACCTGCTGGTCCTGGCTTCGCTGGGCTGTGGCTCTTCCTCCAAGGTGCCCGTGGACACGTGCCCCACGGGCGACCGGTGCAGCATCGCCTGGAGCCTGGACGCCGGCCCCTGGACCGGGACGTGCCCGGGCAGCGCCGACGTCTCCACCGGTTTCCTCGCGGGCGGCGGGGCGGGTTCGGCCGTGGCTGCGAGCCGCTTCGGGCCGCTTGGGGCTCGGCTGCTGCTGGCGACGACGGCCGCGGGCGGCTGCGCGCTCGAGACGGGTTCCCAGGCGCCGTACGGCGGCGCCGCCGCCGACCTGCAGGTCACGCTGGCGTACGGACTGGGCCCGGGGAGCTACCCCGTCGGGCCGGATGCGGGTGGCTGGGTCCAGGCCGCGCTGCAGATCTTGTGGCCATGCGGCGGCTACTCGGGTGCAGAGGTGGTCGGTGGGAACATCGACTTCACCGAGGTCGACCCTGCCCAGGGCCTCTCGGGCAGCTACCATTTCGATCTTGGACTCCCAGGCGGCGGTGGAAGCGGCGGCGGCCAGCTTCCGGACGGCGGGAGTTGGAGCACCACCTGCGACCCGCTGGAGGATCCGATCGAGGAAGGCACGTTCGAAGCCCCGCCCTGCGACTTCTGCCCGACGCCACCGCTCTGCGGCGACGCGGGCTGCTCGGCCGGCGAGGTCTGCTTCCGCGGCTGCGGCGGACCTGGCGGGCGCTGCGTGCCGGCTCCGACGTGCATCGGAGCGCCGGCCTGCGGCAACACCAACGCCTGCACCTTCGACGCAGGCTTCGACTGCCGCTCTCCCACGGACGACGAGATCTGCAACGGCTTCGACGGCTTCTCGGCCTTCTGCAACTGCAGCCCCTGAGACCGGCGCCGAGCTAGAGGGAAAGCGCCAGGGTGATGGCGAAGGTGCCAGCCTGACCGTTCCCCGTGGAGGTACCTGCCGCCAGGACGGACATCGAGCATGGCGAGTTCAGCAGCACCTCTCCGCTCGTGAACGTCCAGACCGCGCCCCCTTGGTCGGTGCAGGTCGAACCCGTCGCGAGGTCTGCAACCGTGCTGCTCTGGATGGTAGCGGTCACGGAGCAGCTCGGGAACACGCTCGGAAGAAAGTCTGCGAACACGATCTCGCCGGGTGCAAGACCGGCCACCACGCTCTCCCGGTCCGGACCGCCGGTTCCGCCCACGACGCCGGTGGTGATGGTCTCGGTCGACGAATAGACCCCGCTCCAGTCCCCGATGAACGTGAGGGTGTTCGACGTGCATCCTCCGCCATCGGTCTGGGTGGCGGAGAGGCAAATGCCACCGAGGCACTTGAAGGGGAGGCAGCAGTCGCTGGTCGTGTTGCAGCTTTGACTCGGAAGACCGCACGGCCCGCCGCCGATGAACGTGCAGCTGCCAGCAACGCACTCGAAACCGGTGCAGCAGTCGGCGACCGTCGCGCAGTCCTGGCCAGCCGTGTGGCAGGCGCCGCCTGCGTCGATGCCTTCAGGGCTGCACGCCCCATTGATACAGGTCCCGGTGCAGCAATCGTCGTTGGTCTGGCAAGCGGTGCCGAGCCCGGCGTTGGGACCCTGCGGGACGCAAGTGGTGCAATCCGGGGAGACATTGCAGCCGACGGGGCAGATCACGTTGCCGCACGGAGGGTTCACGCCCGAATCGAGGCAGCCGCAGCCGCACTGCCAGCTGCTGCCGACACAGTGGTCGTCCTGGCAGCTGTAGGGAATCGAGCACGCTGGACAGTCGTCCGGACCGCAGGCCCCGCCGCTGCCGCCGTTGCTGCCCCCGCTACCGCTCGCCTGGCCAGAGCTGCCCGTGCCGGTCGTGCCCGATCCCGCGCTGCCGCCGATGGTAGAGCCGGAATCCCCAGCGCTGCCCGTGGTGCCACCATCTCGGTCCCCGACGGCCTGAAGCGAGCAGCCGGCAAGAGCGGCGAGAATTCCGAGGGCGGTTAGATGGCGCATGGGGGCTCCCCCTGATCGTATGCGGCGACCCTATGCCGATTGGGACGGCCCTGGCAAACCTCGGGCCGCTGCGTGACGCGCAGGATCGCCTCCCCACACAGGGGTGTAGGGCTGTGGACGAGATTCCGTCACCGAACCCTCCCCGGCGGACCTTGAAAGGTTTCGGGGGACGTCGTTCAATCTTCACGTGAAGCCACTTTACAAGGCTCTTCACCGATTTGAGTGCAGCGCTTGAGCGTGGAGGAAGCGGCCGAGATCCTTCGCGGAGCGGATGGGGTGAGCGGTCGCCCACTTGAGCTTGAGCAGGAGCATGTGCTCGTCGCGCATGCCTCGGGCGCGGCGCAGGACGCTCTTGATGGTGGTGTTGACCGACTCGACGACGCCGAAACGGACGCGGTGCTCGCAGTAGGCGAAGATGCCGCGGATGTGGCGGAGCAGGAAGGTGCCGAGCTTGGCTATCTCCGGGAGCCTC
>DATJNL010000030.1:0-5244 GCA_035508175.1 Myxococcales bacterium | reverse complement strand
CAGGAGCGTGATCGGCACCGGGTTGCACGTCGGGCAGTAGGTGTAGGGGATCTGCGCCGTCGCCTGCCCCTGGGCGGTGGGCGTGAAGGAGGCCTGGATCGAGAACGACAGACCGGCGCCGAGCGTGCTGCCCGTGCCCGTGTACGAGAACATGGACGCCTGGCTGCCCGAGACCGCAAGGAGCGAGATCGCGTCCGAGGTGCTGGTGCCCTGGTTGGTGAAGGTGACGGTCTGGGTGGCCGTCGTGCCCACCTGGACGTTGCCGAAGTCGACGGTCGACGGCTGCGCGACGATGTCGACGCTGACGCCGTTGCACTGGAGCGGCACCGTGTACGTCCCGTCGGCGTCGCTGTTCGACTTGATCACGAGCGACCCGGCCAGCGCTCCGGCCGACGCGGGCTTGCACACGAGGTTCACGCTCACCTTGTCGCTCGGCTGCAGCGCGGTGCCGAAGGGCGCCGACAGGTTGGTCAGCGGCCCGAAGGCGAACTGGTTGGGGCCGCCGCCGCTCGGCTGGACGATCGAGACGCTCGAGATGTCGAGCTCCAGCTCGCCGGTGTTCTCGAGCGCGACCTGCTGCGTCACGGTGGCACCCACCGGGACGTCGCCGAAGTTCACCGGATTCGGCGTGACGTCGGGCGTCGAGTCCTTCGATTCGAGGGTGTTGCCGCTGCCCTTGTGCGCGCAGTTGCAGCTCGCGAGCGACGAGGCGAGAACCATGGCCAACCAGCGAGCGGTGCGCATCGAGCGAGAACCTCCAGGGCGGCCTATGCGTTCAGGCTGCCACACCCGCCGCCGCGGGAGCAAGGGAACCGCCGGCCCGTACCACCTCGGCGTCTACCGCAGCGCGTAGAGCTGCCCGTTGTCCGCGATGAAGAAGACCGTGCCGTCCGGCCCGATCGCGGGCGACGAGCTGATGCGGGCGCCGGCCGAGAAGGAGAAGCGCTGGGTACCGTTGGGGTTCACGGCGTAGAACGTTCCGTCGGCGGTGCCGAAGAAGATCGTCCCGTCGCCGCCGATGGCGGGAGCGGAATCCACGTCGGAGGTGGTCTTGAACGGCCAGCCCGCGACCTCGGCGCCGGTGTGGACGTCGAGCGCGTGCAGGCCATCGACGTTGCCCACGTAGGCGATGCCGTCGTTGGACTGGCCCGAGAAGGTCGAGATGGCCGGCGCGGAGTTGCCCACGTCCGAGCTGAAGATGCCGGCCTCGGTGAGCGCGTCGAACGACCCGGGAGTCGGGCCGGAAGGCAGCGACGTGCTCCAGTGCACCGCGCCGTTCGTGGGATCGAGGGCGCTCACCCAGGTCTGGCCCGTGCTCCCCGTCTGCGTGCCCGCCTCGGCGATCAGCCAGCCCGTGTGGTTCTCGTCGTAGGCGATGTCGGAGTTGGTCCAGCCGGTCAGCCCCGAGCCGGCGGCGCTGCCGATGGTCTGGCCGGAGGACGGCCAGCTCGCCATCTGGGTGAAGCCCGCGGCCGGCGAGCTGACGCCGAAGCAGACGTTGAGGCTGCACCAGTAGCTGTTGTCGTTCTGATCGAGGGCGACGGCCACGCGCTCGCCGAAGAACTCGAGGATGATCGCGTTGGTCTGGCTGAAGGACGTGGCGCCGATGGTGTAGGTCACGACCTGGCCGAAGTCGTCGCCGTCGAACAGCATGCCGTCGTTCCCGATGCTGGGGTTCACGTCGAAGCCGTCCGCGCCGGAGCACTGGCCGCCGTAGCAGCTCTGCTCCGTGGGCGGCCCGACCTGCGAGATGATCTTCCCGGTCGAGGAGTCGATCTGGTACAGCTGGCCGCCCCCCGCGCTGAGGCCGTCCGTGCCGGTCTCGATGTAGATCGTTCCGTCGGCGGCGATGATCGGCGTGGCCGGATGCTCGTCGGGATTCGGCGGCAGGAGCGGCGTGCTCCACAGCTCGTTGCCGCCGGGATCGATCGCCCAGAAGGTGCCGTCCATCCCGAGCTGGTACACGTTGCCCGAGGCGTCGACGACCGGCGAGTTCATGTAGGTGGGGTTCGGATTCACGGAGCCGAGGAGACCGCCCGCGCTCTGCGGGATCGCCATGCGGAACTGCCAGATCACCGTCCCCTGGTTGCCCGAGGTGTCGGCGAGGCTCTGCCCCTGGTCCGTGTTGTCGTTGTGCCACTTGGGCCAGCCGTTCTGGTAGGGGCCGCTGCCCTTGATGTAGGCCGTGAGCGGCACGGCCACGTTGGCCTGGTTGGGGTCGGTCGTGGCGAAGGTGAGCGAGCCCCGGTGCAGCAGGGGCGGGTTGCTCGAGGCGACGTCGCACTGCACGGCGATCGTCTGGTTGGCCGCGGGCGCGATCGTGAACGTCGTCGGCGCGCCGCCCGCCAGGGTGAAGGCGGGATCGCTGCCCGCGCCGATGGCGACGCCGCTCACGGAGCACTGCTGCTGTCCGACGTTCGTGAGGGTCACCGGCAGCGTGGTCGAGGCGCCCACGGTCACGTTGCCGAAGTTGAGAGAGGGTGGCTTGATCTGCAGCGTGCAGGGGTTGAGCGTGCCGTTGCCGGAGATCGGGTCCGGCGCGAAGCGCGGCGCGATGCCGGTCACCGGAGCGCCGGATCCGTCGAGCGGCAGCCAGGTGGCGTCCACCTCGCCCACGTCGTTGCCCGCGCTGGTCGCGGTGTAGGAGACCGTGAACGTGAGCGGTGGGCCGTCGGGCTGGAGCGTCGCCGGCAGCGGCTGGGAGACGGCGGAGATCGAGAAGGCCGAGCTCGAGCCGTTCGAGAGCGCGAGGCTCGAGATCTGCACGGCCGCGGTGCCCACGTCGATCAGGCTCACGCCCGGAACCGTCACGGTGGAGCCGGCGGGCACGCTGTAGAAGCTGATGGGGTTCGGGCTGTAGACGAGCTGCCCGTCCACGCCGGTGCCGATCAGCGTGATGACCTGGGCCGTGCACTGCGCACAGTAGGTGTACTCGATGAGCGCCGTCGCCGGCCCCTGGGCGGTGGGGGCGAAGGTGACCTGGATCGTGAGGGTCCCCCCCGGACTCAGCGGGCTGGGCGTGCCGCTGTAGCCCGTGTACGAGAACTCCGCCGCCTGGGTGCCGGTCACCGGCTGCAGGGTCACCGGATCGGAGGCGCTGCTCCCCTGGTTCGTGAGCGCCACCGACAGCGTGCTCGTGGTCCCGACCTGCACGTTGCCGAAGTCGACCGGCGACGGCTCTTCCGAGATCTCCACGCTGGTGCCGTTGCACGTGAGCGGCACGGTGTAGGTTCCATCGGCGTCGCTGTTGGACTTGATGATCAGCGATCCGCTCTGGGTCCCCGCCGCCGACGGCTGGCAGAACAGGTTGACGCTCGCCTTGCCGTTTTGCAGCAGCGCCGTGCCGAACGGCGCCTGGAGGTTCGTGAGCGGGCCGAAGCCGAACTCCGCCGGGCCGCCGCCGCTCGGCTGCACGATCGTCACGCTCGAGATGTCGAGCTCCAGCTGCCCCGTGTTCTCGAGCGTGACCTCTTGCAACACCTTGGAGCCGACCGGCACGTTGCCGAACTTCACCGGGTTCGGGGTCACGTCGGGCGTCGAGTCCTTCGAGAGGAGCGTGTCGTCGCTCCCCTTGTGGGCACAGTTGCAGGCGGACGCGGAGGCGAGCAGCGTGAAGGCGATCCATCGAACGACGCGCATGGTGGAGCGGTGACCTCCGACGTTTGGAGCGGCACAGGCTGCCACGCGTGCGCACGCCCGGCAAGGCGCTACACCTCCGCATATGTAGGTAGGTGTGAGGAGAAGTGGAAGACGCCTATCAGCTTCCGCCGGCCCACCGCCTAGTCGGCGACAGGGCGCCCAACCTACGGGACGCACCCATACCCAGGATTGCAGACGTCGCCCGCAGGGCAGACATTGCCGCAGTACCCGCAGTTGGACACATCAAACGCTGTGTCGGAACAGTAGGCGCCGCCATCGGAGGCAGGACAGAAAAAGTTCGGGTCGCCAGCCCCGCATTGCTCCATGCAATAAGATTGCACGCACATCCAATCCTGCCCTGACGGGCATGCGTTGCCACATGCCCCGCAATTGGCAGGATCCTGGTCGAGTTCCGTGCAGGTCGAGCCACCCCCGGGTTGCGGGCACGTGGTGAACTGACAACAGCTTCCGGAAGCGCATGGGACTCCTGTAGGACACTCTGCTCCACATGCTCCGCAGTTCGCGGCGTCGCCCTGTAGATCCGCGCAGTACGCTCCGGCGGTTCCCGGATCGCAGAGAGTCGAGCCCGGAGCACAACCCGAACTCGACCCGCCGTTCGAGGTACTGCCTCCACTGCTTGTGCCACCACCCGACGAAGCAACGCCTCCCGAGCTTGTCGTCGAGCCCGACCCTGCGCCGCTCGAGGACCCACTACCGCTGCTTGACGGCCCGCCGCCGCTGCTCGCTCCAGCGCTTGCCGACGCGCCGGAGGAACTCGCCCCCCCGCCTGACGAGGAGCTGGCCGCCCCTACTCCCGTGCCGGAAACTGATCCGTGCCCTGCGCTGGTCGCTCCCCCGCTGCTTGAGGTCGTTCCGTTATCTCCAACGGCGCCCAGACAACCGAAGGCCACCAAAGTCAGCAACGAACACGCGACGGCCCACGTCCTCACGATACGGACCTCTCGATCAAAGCTACTTTCAAGCAGAATATCATGTGTCTATCGCGTCTACCGTTCTGCTCGTTGCCGCGGTGCGTCGCGGAAGCGCGAGCAGCGCGCAGGTAGTCTTTTCGAACGCCGCGCAGCACACTCATGATGTTCCGAAGTGCCAGGAAGCTTCACGCAGCTTTAGCGCGGTAGGTCGGCGTCCGATTTCGACCGCGCGGAGGAGCATCCTGGATCGCTGCTGGATCAATGGCTTGGAGTGAAAGGGGCTTCCTGAGGCCTGCTTTGCGTCACGGCTGTAGTGCGGCGCGCCGGGGGCGGCGGGCCTCGATGCCGCGGGGCTAGCGGCGCCGGCGCGCGCCGGCCCGGCGCTTCGCCCCTGGCCTGGGCGCTGGGGCGGGCATCGCGGTCGCGAGGCCGAGGTCGCGCGCCTCGAGCGCGTGGATGCGATCGCGGAGCACGGCGGCCTCCTCGAAATCCAGCCGCTCGGCAGCGTCGGTCATCTTCTTGCGCAGGTCGCCCACCAGGCGCTCCAGCTCCTCGCCGTGGTACGCGGGCGCGCCCTCGGCGGCCAGCGCGAGGTCCACGTAGTCCGCGGCGACCGGGCCCGAGAGCGCCTCCTGGATGCTCTTCTGGATGGTCTTCGGCGTGATGCCGTGCG
>DATJNL010000029.1:0-20609 GCA_035508175.1 Myxococcales bacterium | reverse complement strand
GAAGTACGGCAACCGCCGCCTCTACGACACCGCCGAGAGCCGCTACATCACGCTGGAAGAGCTGGCGCAGAAGGTCCGGCGCGGCGACGAGGTGCGCGTCCTCGACGCGAAGACCGAACAGGATCTCACCCAGGCGACCCTGGCACAGATCATCCTCGAATCCCGCGGCGCCGCGAAGCTGTTGCCAGTGCCGCTCCTGACCCAACTCGTCCGCCTCGAAGACGAAGGGCTCGCCGAGTTCTTCGGTCGCTTCCTGTCGGTCTCGCTCGAGGCCTACCTGCAAGCCCGCCAGGGCGCGCAGCAGATGGCCGCGTACAACCCCTTCGCCGTGCTGCCCTTCAACGCGGCCAAT
This sequence comes from Myxococcales bacterium, assembly GCA_035508175.1. GTDB lineage: Bacteria > Myxococcota > Myxococcia > Myxococcales > JAKAPL01 > DATJNL01. Next base: position 20,257 of record DATJNL010000029.1, on the reverse strand, counting down.
GCCCTGGCGAGCTTGTTCGGCGGTCTGGGTCGCGGGACCCCACGAGACACGGCTCCCCGCGACGAGGTGGCCGAGCTCCGCCGCGAGGTCGCCGAGCTGCGCGACTCCTTGCGCGGCAAGCGCCGACGGCGCTGAATTGCTGCGCTGCAACATTTTTTCTTGACAGCAAAGGGCCCCTGCTTATCCTCGTGCCGCCGGCCAGCGATGCGCCGGTGAAGCTCGACACCCACACGCGAGGAGCAATCATGGCACAGGCGAGTTCGCAGTCGCAGCAAGCGGCGGTCGGCGCCGCGTTCGACGGCTGGCGCAAGGTGGCGGAGGACCAGTTGGGTCGGTTCGGCTCGATGCTCGAGGAGGTGGCCAAGGTCGAGGCGGCGTCGCTCGAGCAGGCGCAGACGGCGGTGCGCGAGCTGTCCCGCATGACGCAGGAGTCGCTGGCGTACGCGGCGCGTCTCTCCGCGGAGTGGCGGAAGATGGCGCTCGAAGCGGCGCGCGGCGGGTCCGAGATCTGGAAGGCGCGGGCCTAGCGTGCCGGGCGCGACGGCCCTCTCCCCGCCAAGGGGAGAGGGCGCGACGCCGCACGACGCCCTCCTGTGGGACGGCTCGGCGGCACTGCTTCGGTTCCGCGCGGAGCCAGGTGCCCCGGCGGCGCCGCGGCTGCCGATTCTGTTGGTCCCCTCGGTGATCAACCGCTGGTACGTGATGGATCTGCGGCCGGAAGCGAGCCTCGCGGGCGATCTCGTGCGGGCAGGTCATCGTGTGTACTTGCTTGACTGGGGCGTGCCCCAGGACGAGGACCGCCACCTCACCTGGGACGAGCTCCTGGCTCGCCTGCGGCGCGCGGTTCGCGCCACCCTGCGGGACGCCGGCGCCTCGAGGCTGGGGTTGCTCGGCTACTGCGTCGGGGGGACGCTCGCCGGCATCCACGCCGCGCTGCACCCCGACGGCGTCGCCGCGTTCGTGAACCTCGCCGGGCCGTTCGACTTCGGTCACGCCGGTCTGCTCGGCACGCTCACCGACGCGCGCTGGTTCGATCCTGCGGCGATCGCCGCCGCCGGCAACGTGGCGCCCTGGCAGATGCAATCGGGCTTCGTGGCCCTGCGGCCCACGCTGCAGCTCGGAAAGTGGGTGGGCTTCGTCGATCGCATCTGGGACCCGGCGGCGCGTGAGGCTTTCTGGGCGCTCGAGGGCTGGGCTTCCGACAACATTCCGTTTCCTGCCGCCGCCTACGCGCGCTACGTGCGCGACCTCTACCAGGAGAACCAGCTGATCGAGGGCCGTCACCACGTGGGCGGCGAGCGCGTCGATCTGTCCCGCATCGACGCGCCTCTCCTGAACGTCACCGCCGACAAGGACACGATCTGTCCGCCCGCCGCCGCGCTCGCGCTGTCCGAGGCGGTGTCCTCATCCGACCGCGACTGGCTGTCGCTCGCGGGCGGGCACGTGGGAGCGGTCGTGGGCGGCAGGGCGCCTCGGACGCTCTACCCGAAGCTCGCCAGCTGGTTCCGCGACCGGCTGGTCTGACCCCAACGGCGGGCGGGTTCTTCCCCGGGGGCTCCGGCCTCGCTCTCGGGCATCCGGCTGCCAGCCGTGCCGCGCCAGGACCCGTCATCTGTGCGGTCTGGAAGCAGCTCAGCCGCGCCGGCAGCCGTCCCGGTTGACAGCACTCCAGCCCTTTGGTTATTTAGTCCGGCATGCGGAATATCTCCTCCACGGTGCATCTGGCCCAGGAGGTCGCGCGGCTGAAAGACATGCTGATCGCGCTCGGACGCCGTCGTTCGCTGCGCGATCCGGTCGCCGCCGCCTGCGAGAAGATGGAGCTGACCGCGCCGCAGATCCACGCGCTCAGCTGGTTGCGGCTCGGGCCCCTCACGATGGGCGACCTGGCCCGGATGCTCGGAATCACGGAGAAAACGGCCACCGGCGTGATCGACCGGCTGGAGCGCGAAGGCTACGTAGCCCGCAGCCGCGATCGGAAGGATCGACGCGTCGTGCAGGTCCAGTTGGCGCGGCGCGGGCGAGCCACCGCAGACCGCCTCGACCAGCTCATCACCGACAAGCTCGGTCGACTCCTCGCCGCGCTGGATCCCGTCTCCCGTCGGCACCTCTTCCGCATCCTGGAGCAGCTGCTCGAGAACCTCCCCGATCTCGCCTGAGCCAATGCCCTCTTACCGAATACTCCCCCTGCTTGCGCTGTCCGTTTCGCTGGCTGGACGGGCCGTCGCGCTGCAACCCCTCCGGGCCTTCGTCGATTCGTCCGAGGCGCACAACCCGGATGCGCGCGAGAGCCGCGCCAACCTCGACTCTGCCCGGGCCGCGGGCGACGTGAGCCTGGGGCGGCAGCTTCCTTCACTCGATGTGCGCGGCACCTACACACGGAACCAGTACGCAATCGTGCTGCCGCTGGCGCTCCTGGAGCCAGGCTCGACCGGCACGCTCACCCTTGCGCCCTTCGATCAGTTCGACTTCTCCGGGACGGTGTCGGTGCCGCTCGTGGACATGGCCAGCTTCTGGCGCATCCGCGCTGCCCGCGTGGCCGCGGATGCCGCCGACCAGCAGGTCCAGGCCACGCGGCTGCAGGTCGAGTCGCAGGTGGTGCAGGACTACTACCAGCTCATCGCCGATCTGGCGCTGGTCTCCGCGGCCCAGCGCGCGCTCGACGTCGCCAAGGCCGGCCAAGCGCTCACGCTGGAGCTGGTGAGCCTCGGCCGCGCGCCGCCCCTCGAGCAGGATCGGGCCGCCGCCGAGGTGGAGCGATCGGTGCAGCAGCTCGCCCAGGCCCAGCTCCTCGTGGCCGTTGCCACCCAGGCCCTGGCCTCCGCGTCCGGCCTCGCGCCCCAGGTCACCGGCGCCGAGCCGCAGCCGCAGGACGACCTGCACCCCGAGGCCGAGGAGGCGTCCTTCGCGCCACCCGAGGCGGGCACCCCCGCGATGCAGGCCGCGCGGTTGGCGATGCGGTCCGCCGAGCTGCAGGGGCAGGCCGCCCGGCTCCAGCTCATCCCGACGCTTTCCGGCAGCGTCAACGAACACAGCGGCAACTACGTCGGGTTCTCGGGCTATGAGAACGCCTGGACCGGCCTCCTGCAGCTCACGTGGCACTTCGACTACGCGTCGATCGCCGCCTTCCGCCTCCAGGACGCGCAGACCGCGGCCGCGGACGCGCGCCGCGAGCGGGTGGCGCTGCTCACGCTCGACGCGATCCACGACGCCTGGGCGCAGGTCCGGGCGGCCATCGCGCGGAGCCGCTCTGCCCGCATCCAGCAGGCCGCCACCGACCACGCCGAGCGGCTCGCCAGCGACCGCTACCAGGCCGGAGCGGCCACGCAGCTCGATCTACTGCAGGCCCAGCGCGACGCCTTCTCGGCGGCGGTCGCCCGCATCCAGTCCGACGCCGATCTCGCCAACGCGCGGCTGCAGCTGCGCCTGGCGGCCGGCCGCGATCCCTTCGAACGAGGAGCCACCCCATGAAGCGTCATGCCACGCTGCTCACCGCCCTGCTGTTCGCCGCCGCTTGCGAGAACGCTCAGGCGGAGGCGCCCCTGAAGGCCGAACCGCCCCCGATCCACGTCGCAACGGTCGAGGTCGCCGCCCGCCCCATGCCGAACGAGCTACCTCTCACGGGTCAGCTGGTGGCGAACCAGCAGTCCGAGGTCGCCGCCAACGGGGTGGGCCGCGTGGTCCGCACGCTGGTCGATCGCGGCAGCTTCGTGAAGGAGGGCGCGGCGCTGATCCAGCTCGACACCCGCAGCGCGCAGCTCGAAGCGGCGGAGGCCCGCGCCGCCTTGCAGACCGCGCAGGTGAGCCAGGATCTCGCGCAGCAGCTGTGCAAGCGCACCGACGAGCTCTACGCGCGCCAGGCGATCTCGAAGGAAGAATGGGAGCGGACGTCGAGTCAGTGCCGCACGTCCGCCGCGAGCGTGGAGGGGGCCCGAGCGCGCGCCGACCTCGCGGAGAAGACCCTCTCCGACGCCACCGTCCGCGCTCCCTTCTCCGGCATGGTGGGCGAGCGCTACGTGAGCGTCGGCGAGTACGTGCAACCGCCCACGCGCGTGGTCACCCTGGTCGAGCTGGATCCCTTGCGGCTGCAGCTCACCGTTCCGGAGGCCGACGTGGGTCAGATCCACGAGGGCCAGGAGGTCCGCTTCACCGTGGAGGCGTTTCCTGGCCGCACCTTCATCGGAGTCGTGAAGTACCTCGACCCGACCGTCCGCGCCTCGACGCGCGATCTCATCGCCGAGGCCGTGGTGCAGAACGCCGACCACGTGCTCAAGCCGGGGATGTTCGCCACCGCCCGCCTGGTGCTGCCCGATGCCGCGCGCCCGGTCGTGCCCAAGACGGCGCTCATCGAGGAAGGCAACTCGCTGCACCTCTTCGCCGTGGTCAAGGGCCACCTCGAGGAGCGCATCGTCCAGGTGGGACCGGAGCGCGAAGGGTCGGTCGCCATCCTCGACGGCGTGAAGAGCGGCGAGAAGGTGGTCGCCGCTCCCACCGACGACGTCCGCGACGGCCTGCCCGTCGATTAGCCGGTCCGCGACAGGAGATCCCCATGCAGTGGCTCGCTTCCGTCTCCGTTCGCCGCGCCGTGTTCGCCACGGTGCTCATGCTCGCCGTGATGGTGGTCGGCTGGGCGGGGTACCAGGGCCTCGGCGTCGACGCCTTCCCGAAGATCGACTTCCCGGTCGTGACGGTCGTCACCCGCCTCGATGGGGCCGCGCCCGAGGAGGTCGAGTCGGAGATCACCGACAAGCTCGAGGAGGCCGTCAACACCATCGGCGGCATCGACGAGCTGCGGTCGTTCTCCACCGAGGGCGTCAGCCAGCTCTTCATCACCTTCACGCTCGACACGCCGCTCGACTCCGCCGTCCAGGACGTGCGCGATCACGTCTCCCGCGCCTTGCCGCTCCTGCCCCGCGGCATCGACGCGCCGGTGATCTCGAAGATCGACCCGGACGCCGCACCCATCCTCTACATCGCGGTCGAATCCACCCGGCCGCTGCGCGAGATCACCGAGCTCGCCGACAAGCACATCCGGCGCGATCTCGAGAACATCCCGGGCGTCGGCCAGGTGCTGCTGGTCGGCGGGCGCAAGCGCCAGATCAACGTGTGGCTCGACGCGGAGGCGCTGCGCGCGCAGGGCATCACCGCGCAGGAGGTGATGGCCGCCATCGGGAACCAGAACCTCGCGGCACCGGGCGGCAGCGTGCAGACCGGCCCCCGCGACCTGACGGTCCGCGTCTCGGGCCGCGTGCAGACGCCAGCGGAGCTCGGGCGCATCGTCATCCGGGAAAGCGGTGATCACCCGATCCGCCTCCAGGACGTCGCGCGCGTAGAAGACGGCGAAGAGGAGGAGCAGACCGCGGCGATCCTGGACGGCCAGAAGACGCTGGTCCTGTCCCTGCGCAAGCAGAGCGGCGAGAACACCGTGGCGGTCGTGCAGGCCGTGCGGGCCCAGCTCGCCAACATCCAGGCAGCGCTGCCGCCCGGGGTGCGCCTGGAGATCGTCCGCGACAGCTCCGGCACCATCCAGACGCAGGTGAACGCGGTCAAGGAGCACCTCGTGCTGGGCGCGCTGTTCGCGGCACTCATCGTACTCCTGTTCCTGGGCAACGTGCGCTCCACGATCATCGCGGCGCTCGCCATCCCCATCTCGATCGTCGGCACCTTCGCGCTCATGTGGTTCATGGGTTTCACGCTCAACATCATCACCCTGCTGGCACTGGCGCTGGCGGTGGGCATCGTCATCGACGACGCCATCGTGGTGCTCGAGAACATCTTCCGCTTCATCGACGAGAAGGGCCTGAAGCCGTTCCCCGCCGCGATCCTCGCGACCCGCGACATCGGCCTCGCGGTGCTCGCCACCACGCTCTCGCTCCTCGCAGTGTTCCTGCCCGTCGCCTTCATGAGCGGCATCGTGGGCCGCTTCCTGCGCAGCTTCGGTCTCACCATGGCGTTCGCGATCTGCGTCTCGATGCTGGTGAGCTTCAGCCTCACCCCGATGCTGGCCGCGCGGTGGCTGCGTCCTTCGAAAGGGGGCGAGGAGACCAAGTCGGTGCTCGAGCGCATCGTCGACGCCTTCTACTTGCCCGTCGAGCGCACCTACATGGCGATCCTGCGCTGGTCGATGTCGCACCGCTGGGCCATCGTGCTCGCGTGCTTCGCAGCGCTCGGCTCGTGCATGCCTCTCTTGAAGGCCGTGCCCAAGGGTTTCGTGCCGCTCAATGACGAGGCCAACTACGCGATCAACATCCGCGCGCCGGAGGGCACGAGCCTGGAGTCCACACTGCTCGTCGCAGAGCGCATCGCGCGGGAGACCCGGCGGCTGCCCGGCGTGGCCCACACGCTCGTCACCATCGGCGACGGCAACGACATCACCGCCAACAAGGCCAGCATCTACGTTCGCCTCGTCGATCCCAAGGATCGCACCGAGAGCCAGCAGGAACTGGTCGAGCGGACGCGGCGCGAGATCGTGAGCCAGATGCCGAAGGATCTGCGCATCGACGTCTCCGACGTGGACGCCTTCAACAGCGGCCAGTCGACCAAGGCGGTGCAGTACGTCATCAACGGCCCCGACATCGACCGGCTCGGCCGCATCGGCGGCGACCTGAAGGTGAAGCTCAAGCGCGTGCCCGGAACCGCGGACGTCGACACCGACCTCGTGCTCGGTAAGCCGGAGCTGCGCCTGCGCGTGCTCCGCGACAAGGCCGCCGATCTCGGCGTGCAGATCTCCTCCATCTCGAACGCGGTGCAGCTCCTCGTCGGCGGCCTCAAGGCCTCCACCTTCGAGGAGAACGGCGAGGACTACGACATCCGCATGCGCGCCTCGGTGGGCGACCGTTCGCGCGTCGATCGTCTCGGCCTGCTCACCGTCCCGTCCAGCAAGCTCGGCAGCGTCCCGCTGGGGGATCTCGTGACGCTCTCCGACACCACGGGTCCCTCCCAGATCAACCGGCTCAACCGCAGGCGTGAGGTGACCATCTCCTCGAACGTGCTGCCCGGTGCGGGCGAGAGCGACATCCAGGCCGCGCTGGCGAAGATCATCGCCGACGAGCACCTGCCCCCCGGCTACGCGGCCCAGCCCACCGGCCGATCCCGGGAGACCGGCCGCGCTGCGAAGGCCTTCGGGATCGCCTTCTTCCTCACCTTCGTCTTCATGTACCTCGTCCTCGCGGCCCAGTTCGAGAGCTGGATCTACCCCATCACCATCATGCTGACCCTCCCGCTCACCGTACCGTTCGCCCTGGTGTCGCTCTTGCTCTTCCACCAGGCCATCACCATCATGTCGGCGCTCGGCATCCTGGTGCTCCTGGGCGTGGTGAAGAAGAACGCCATCCTCCAGGTCGATCACACCAACAACCTGCGGGCCGCGGGCAAGGAGCGGCTCGACGCGATCCTCGAGGCCAACCGCGACCGGCTGCGGCCCATTCTCATGACCACCATCGCCTTCGTGGCGGGCATGCTCCCGCTGATCACGTCCAAGGGCATCGGCGCCGGCTTCAACCGGGCCACCGCTGGCGTGGTCGTGGGCGGCCAGACGCTCTCGCTGCTGCTCACGCTGCTCGCGGTCCCGGTGTTCTACTCGCTGCTCGACGACCTCGTGCAGTGGGCCCACGGCCTCCGCTCGGGAGCGGCCATCGACCTCGGCCGCGCCGAGCTCGACCGGCTCGACAACGTCGAACCGCTGCGTGCCGTCCCGCGGGCGGCGTCATCTTCGTAGGAGCGACCCTTGGCCACGGGCACGTCAGGCAACGCGAGGCGAATGGGCGGACCGCCGTCGGGGCAGCCACCGGCCTCGCCGCCGCGGCTGAGGCTCCTCGACGCTTCCGACCTCGAGCGGACGGAGATCGAAGCGGCGCGGCGCCGGACCGCTCCGCGGGTTCCGGAGCAGCTTCTGCTGATCTGCGCGTACGCAGCGTGGCGCTTCCTTCGCTTCGTCTTGCGCGGCTGAAAGCCGAAGCGGCGCCTGCGCGCAAAGTTTTCGCGAGGCCTTTCCTCCGGTCCTGCGGCTTTCGACCGGGCCATCGCTGGCGCCGGTCTTGCTTCGCTTCTCGGCATGGCGAATGGCGCAGCCGCAGGGGCTCTTCCGGCTCCGAAGCATCGACCGCTCTCCGAACTGGTGGACGCCGAGGCTCGCCAGCGGAGCCGGCGGCGCCTCACCTGGTCGCTCCTGGCCGCCGGCGCCGTGCTCTCGATTCCCGCGCTGTGGCTCGTGCTGCGGCCGCGGCCGGTGCCGTTCGCGGCGCGCTTCCGCACCGAACCAGCCTCGCGCGGCGACATCCTGCGCGAAGTCCGAGCCACCGGTCACGTGGAGGCGGTGACCACGGTGGAGGTGGGCGCAGAGATCAGCGGCCGCATCACCGAGGTCGACGTCGACTACAACGCGGCCGTCAAGCAGGGCGAGGTGCTCGCCCGCTTCGACACCGAGGCGCTCCTCGCCGAGTTGAAGCAGTCCCTCGCGAACCTCACCGCCGCCCGCGCCGCGCTGGAGCAGGCGAAGACGGATCGCGAGCGCACCTCGCGCGATTGGTCCCGCGCGCGCCAGCTCCGGCGGGCGCTCGCCATCACCGAGGCGGATTACGACAACGCGGCCTCGGCGGCCCGGCTCGCCGAACAGAAGGTCGCCGCGGCCGACGCCAACCTCGCCGCGCAGCAGGCGGCTTACAACGTCGCCCGCACCAACCTCGATCACTCGGTGATCCACGCCCCCATCGACGGCATCGTGATCACGCGCAACGTCGATCCCGGACAGACCGTGGCCTCGGTGTTCCAGACCCCGGTGCTCTTCACCGTCGCCGCCGACCTGCGCAAGATGCGGGTCATTGCGGCCGTCGACGAGGCCGACATCGGCGAGGTGGCCGTTGGCCAGAAGGCCTCTTTCACGGTGAACGCATACCCGGACCGGGTGTTCGAGGGCGTCGTCACGGAAGTTCGCAACTCGCCGGTGGTCGTGCAGGACGTGGTCACCTACGGCGCCGTCATCGAGGTCGCCAACGTGGACCTCGCACTCAAGCCCGGGATGACCGCCTCGGCACACATCCGCACCGCGGCGGCGAAGGACGCGCTCAGGGTGTCGGCCGCGGCGCTGCGGTTCAACCCGCCCGGGGAGCGGAAGACCGATCGCCCAGGAGTCTGGCTGATCGCGGGGAGCGCGCTGCGCCGCGTCGAGGTCGCTCCGGGCGTCTCGGACGGCGAGCTCACCGCCATCGCCCCGGGATCCGTGGAAGCCGGACAGGCGCTGATCGTCGATCTGACGCCGCAGGGCAAGAAGGCTTATGGCCTCGGCCATTGACGCAGCGTCGGTCCGCCGCGGCGCCCGGTCGAAGGCGGTCCCCGCCGCGCCGCTGCTCTCGCTCCGGGGCGTCACCAAGGTCTACGGCTCGGGCGGCGCCGCCGTACGGGCGCTCGGCGGCATCGACCTCGACGTGGCCGCAGGCGAGTTCGTGGCCATCACGGGCGCTTCGGGCTCGGGCAAGTCCACCGCCATGAGCATCTTCGGCTGCCTCGAGGTGCCCACCGAGGGCGAGTACCGCATCGAGGGCTTCCCGGTGCAAGATCTCTCCGGCGACGTGCTCGCCGCGCTGCGCAACAGCCGCTTCGGCTTCGTCTTCCAGCAGTTCAACTTGCTCACGCGCACCTCGGCGCTCGAGAACGTGGCCATGCCGCTCGTCTACGCGGGGGTCGCTGCGCGTGAGCGCGCCCGGCGCGCCAGCGAGGCGCTGGCGGACGTCGGCCTCGCCGGCCGGGAGCAGGCGCGCACCAACGAACTCTCCGGCGGCGAGCAGCAGCGCGTCGCGATCGCGCGCGCCATCGTGAACGATCCCGAGATCGTGCTCGCCGACGAACCCACGGGGAACCTCGACTCCAAACGCGGCACGGAGATCATGCAGCTGCTCGAGACCCTGAACCGAGACCGCGGCATCACCGTGGTGATGGTCACCCACGATCCGCGCTGCGCAGCCTACGCGCACCGGCAGGTCATCTTCAGCGACGGGAGCATCGTGCGCGACGCCGTGGGAGAGGGCTCGCCGTGATCCTGGCCGCCGCCCGGCTGGCCCTCGCGGGACTCCTGCGCAACAAGCTCCGCTCCGCACTCACCATGCTGGGCGTCATCATCGGGGTCGCCGCGGTGGTGATGATGCAGTCGATGGGCGGCGGCGCCACCGAGTATGTCTCGGAGATGATCAGCGGGCTGGGCAGCAACATGCTCTTCGTCATCCCCGGGTCGCCGCAGGGCTTCGGCCGCATGACCTCCGGCGCGCCGCTCTTCACGGTGGGAGACCTCGACGCCATCCGCCACCAGGCGCACGACGTGGCGCTCGTCAGCGCCGCAGGCTCCCGCCCCGAACGGATCGTCTACGGCGGGCGGAACCGCTCGTCGCAGGTGAGCGGCGCCATGCCCGAGTACTTCGACATCCGCAGCTGGGGTGCGGTCTCCGGCCGGCTGTACACGCAGGAGGAGGAGCGGCAGGGAGCGAGCGTGTGCGTGGTGGGGCAGACCATCGTCGACGATCTGTTCCTCGGCCAGACCCCGCTCGGCAAGGAGCTGAGGGTCCGCGACAAGACCTGCCGCGTCGTGGGGGTGCTCGAGGCGAAGGGCGGCGCGATGGGCATGGATCAGGACGACGTGGTCCTCATGCCATACGCGTCGTTCCAGCGCCGGCTGGTGGGCAACGACCGCATCGCCGCGCTCATGGCCTCCGCGACGAACGGGGACCGCATCGGCGACGCCAAGGACGAGATCACCGACATCCTGCGCCGCCGCCGCCACATCGCGCCCGGCGACGACGACAACTTCGCCGTCCGTGATCCGCGCGACATCCAGGCCGTGCTCAGCTCGGTGATGGGCGTGCTCACGACCCTGCTCGCGGGCGTGGCAGCCGTGTCGCTCGTGGTCGGCGGCATCGGCATCATGAACATCATGCTGGTATCGGTGACCGAGCGTACCCGCGAGATCGGCGTGCGCCTCGCCATCGGCGCACGGTCACGCGACGTGCTGACCCAATTCCTCGTGGAGGCCACCACCCTCTCGGCGGTGGGCGGCGTGATCGGCATCGCGCTCGGCCTCGCCGGCGCTTTCGGCGTGGCCAAGCTCATCCACGTGCCCTTCGTGGTGCCCGGCGTCTCGACGCCGGTGGCCTTCGCGGTGAGCGTGCTCTTGGGCATCGTTTTCGGCGTGTGGCCCGCCCGCAAGGCGGCGTCCCTGCGCCCATTGGAGGCGCTGCGCTTCGAGTAGCCGAGTCGCGCGGAGGGCTGCATTCTGCGCCGCTCGTGCCTTCACCCACTCGCTGCGGGCCTCTCCCGCGCCCCGCGACGGCCGAGGCAGGCTCAGTGGCGGGGGACGCACTTCGCTTCCATCTCGGCCGCGGCGGCCGCTCGCGCGCCCGGGTCCTGGAAGACGTACTCCTCGTAGCAGACGCCGTGGGTTCCGCCGTCGCCGGCGTAGCAGTGAACGTCCGGCGGCGCCGCCGGCTGGACCTCGTCGATGAAGAACGTCGCCTGGCCCGTGCTCTCATTGGGCGCGCTGCCGGGCGCGCTGGCGCAGAACCACCAGCTGATGCCGGTCTGCGGGTAGCAGAGATCGTCGCCGGGCGAGAGGAGCTGATCGCCGGCATACTCGGCGAGCTGTTGCGCGGTCGGGTTCTGGCCGCAGCCCGTCCCTCCCTCCCAGCCGTCGGCGACGGAGTCGACGGCGCCGTACGTGTAGCCGTACTGGCTTCCCGAATAGGAGAACGGCGCCGGGTCGAGCGCCGCGGGCTGGCCTGGGCAGAGGCTCGGCCCGCTTCCCTGGTAGAGGCTCGGGTCGCAGCCGTAGTCCATCCGCGCAGGCGTCGGACCCGCGGCGAGGACGAGGTAGTCGAAGTCGGCCTTGAGGCCGTACGTCGTCAACGCGTAGAGGAACGCCGCCGCCCCCCCGCTGGAGCCCGTGCCGCAGAAGGGTAGGGCGTGGCTGCCGCCGTGGACGTTCTCGAAGATCCACTGGAAGGCCGTGGCGGGGCGGCAGGCCGCTGCCTTGATGCCGGTCCCCGTCGAAGCCCAGTCTCCGCTCCAGGAGAGCTGAACGTAGCGGAAGCCGGCCTGGGGGTAGAGCCGATCGAACCCCTCGCCCGCAGGTCCATCGCTGAAGAAGCCCTTGCCGGAGCCGCCCGTGTGGGTGACGATCGTTCCCGCGAGCGGCGTTCCGACCGGCGGCTCGAGGTCCGCGATAGTCGCCTGCATGTCGGGCAGCCCCGGACACGAGACGTCGAGCGTCGTGCATTGCGCGACTCCGGCGACTCCGGCCCCCGCGTCGCAAAGTCCTCCCTGCGAGAGGACCGTGGCCGAGCCGGCATCGACCACGACCACGCCCCCGTCGTCGATCGTGCACGCCGCGCCGCCGGAGTTGCCACCCGTGGACGTTCCGTTCGAACCGGCGGTTCCACCGGACGCAGTGCCGCTCGCCCCGGCGGTTCCGCCGGAGGACGTGCCGCTGGTGGCCCCCGAGGAACTTCCGTGCACGCCGCCGGAGGCGCTTCCTGCCGTGGAGCCCGTGGCGCTGCCCCCGGCCGCCGAGGCACCGCCGCTCGTGCCGTTCCCCGAGTTCCCCGGCAACCCCGTGGAGCTCCCGCTCATGCCCGCTGCCCCCGTGCAGGCGACGAGAGAGAGCCACCCGAACAACGCCACTCCGGCCTTCGCATGTGTCATGGCTACCTCGCTGAGACTTCTCACGAAGCGCGAGCGGTGCGCGCCCGGCAACCGCCCCGGCCATTGCCCGAAGTTCAAGGCGCGAGCAAGAGCGGCTTCACGCCCAGTGGGACCTCGTCGGACTTGCAGCCGGTGCAGCTCCCGACGTTCTGCGGCGCGTTGCCGGCGATGTCCGCATAGGTCTTGAACCCCGCCCCGACCGCGTACGGGTTCGTGGTGCAGCTCCCGCCGCTGCACGACTGCGAGGCATCCCAGAGGATCTCGTAGCTGGTGCCGCCCTTGTCGATGGTGCAGCTGAAGACCTGCGAGCTGCCGACCGCCTGGCAAGGAGCGCTGAGCGTGGCGCCGGCGATCCAGCTCGCGGTGGTGTCCCAGGCGGTGACCGCCAGAGGGTAGGCGTTCAGCCCCTTGTCCCAGGTGTACCAGTCGTGGCTCTGGACGCCGAGGCTCCAGCCCACCAGGAGGAACCGGGGGATCCAGCTCGCGGCCATGTCGGCATCGGTGTATGGTGCGGCGAAGCCACTGGGCGCGTAGGAAGCCTCGTCGTCCCAGATGGGCTTCGCGAGCTCCGCGGCCTGCAGGTAGCTCTGCACGTTCGCGATGTAGCCCGCGTACGCCGGCTCGACGGAGGTGGCGGCGGTGCAGTTCGTGCCCGCGCCGTTGGGGGTGCACACCGCGCCGGGCTTCATGTGCATGTTGATCACGTCCACCGCGGCTGCCCCCGCCGAGCCCGTGTTGCAGTTGCGCGAGGTGCTCGTGCAGTACAGGAAGTTCTGCATCTGCGTGAGCGAGGCCGGCTCCGCGTGGTACGAGGGCATGAGGATGAGCGCCGAGGGGTCGATGCCGGTCGCGGGCAGGCCCGCCTGGGCGCACGGGACCGGGCCGTTGGCCCCGTAGTTGTGCACCACGCCGTTGCCGGTGAGCATGCACCGCATGTCCTCGGTCATGCGCACGAGCGCGGCGTAGGAGCCGGCGCCTCCCGAACCGTCGCCCCAGAAGGCCGCGGTGTCGGGCTCGTTCCAGATCTCCCAGTAGCGCACGTGGGCGTGCGTCGTCAGATATGTCGGGTCGTTGAGCCGCGATGCGAAGAAGGCGTACCACATGCGGAAGGTCTGGTTCGTGCCGCTGCCGTCGGCGTTCAAATCGCTGGGCCGGTCGCAGGCGCCGTTGGCGACCGTCGAGTAGTTGCAGCTCGTGTCGTTCTGACCGGAGGTGATGAAGTAGGGCGTGCGTGCCATCGTGTAGATCGCCTCGGTCACGCCGTTCGTGAGCAGCTGGGCGAGGTAGGCGTCGAAGCTGGCCATGTTGTTCTTGTCGTAGCCGTTCGCGCAGGCGGTGATGTCGGCGCAGGCCGCCGTCTGGAGGGTCTGCCACTGGAACGGCGGGCTGTCCCAGAAGCGCTGCACGCCGTAGGTGACCTGCGGGTAGATCGACGTCGTGGTCGTTGTCATGCCGAAGAACGGGCTCAGCGCGAGGCCGGTCCCGGTGCCGCCGCTGGACGAGCCGGAGCTCGCGCTGGCCGAGCTGGAGCCACCCGCGGACGTCGATCCGCCACCGGTGGTGGCTGCGCCCGTCGAGGCGGAGCTCGTGGAGCCTGCGCTCGCCGACCCGGCTCCGGTCGTGGTGCCCGGCGCCCCCGTCGAGCTGGCACTTGCGCCCGAGGTGCCGCCGCTCGAGCTCGCACCGGTCGAGGCGTTGCCGCCGGTCGACGAGCCGCCCGTGGGCCCGGCCGTCGTCGACGCACCGCCGGTGGATGCGCCCGTGGACGCCTCTGGGCTCCCGCTGGAACCGCTCGAAGAGTCGCCCGGAGTGCCGCTGCAGGCGGTGGCACAGAGCATCCCGAGGATTGCCACGCCCTTGATTCCGAGCCTCATGATCCGACCTCACTTGGGGCCATTTCACATCACGACGAACGAGTGCCGCAAGGTCGGCAACCGTGTCTCCAAATCCAGCGACTGCCGGCCGTCAAGGAGACTCGGATCCTCTACCCCCACCAGGCGCTCCGGAATGCCCGCTCGCCTACTCGCAGGCCGTCTGGTGCAGGAACCCGATCTGGCTGTTGCCCTCGTCGAAGAGGGTGATGTACGCGCGCAGCGCCGGACCGCCGATGATGGTCTCTTGCTGGTTGCCCGATCCGCCGCTGCCGGTGCCGGCGCAGTAGAGCGTGGTCCCGTTGGCGCTGACCGGCACGAGGTACGATTGCGTCGCCGGCATGCTGAGCGTGAAGGTGCCCCCGTTGGTGGACGGGAACGTCAGCGTCAGCGGCGGTAGCGCTGCGTCGATCTCGGCCTGCGTTTGGCCGCCCAGCGTGGGGATGCAATCGATCGTCGAACTATTGAAGAAGCTCGCGCTGAGGGCGCCGGAACCGAAGATGGTCGTTGCAGCCGAACTCGAGGCCATCGCGCTTTCCAAGGCGCTCAGGGCGGAGTCGGCCATGGCGAAGAGGCCGGTCCCGGTGTCGACGATGGCGTCGGGGTCGGCGCCCCCCAGGTTCGTCGTGCCAAGGCCGATTCCCGAGAGACTGACGGCCCAGTAGTCCGCGCCGAACACCTGCGTCGTGTCGACCATGGGCGTGTATTGGACGCTCGCGCTCGGGTCGGCGTACTGCGAGTCATACCCGCCGAACCAGAGGGCGCCCCCGCTGGAGCAGAGCAGGATGCCCATGGTGTCGGTGATGCCCTGTTGCACGAGCTCGTTGAAGTACGCGTCGTCGTTGCTCGTGCCGATCGTATCGAGATCGAGCGGCCCTAACCCCAGGATGCCCTGGATGGGGCTGCCCGTCGCCTGGTTCGTCACGAGTGAGGAACAGTCGCCGTCCTCGAAGAACTGGCTCTGTGAGGTCATCCCGCCGAAGTTGATGGTCACCGCAGGCATCTCCGTGCCCACTTCAACGGTGTCCTGGCAGTCATCGCCACTCCAAGAGCCGGTACCGTACGTGGAGGACTCTCGGGGACTCGTCGAGCAGACGCCGCTCGAAGGCGAGAACTCGGGTGAAACGCCGCAGCTCGAGCAGCTCGAGAGCGCGACGGCGGTATCCGTCGAGCCCGTATCGACCGTCAGCTGGAAGGTCTGACCCCCGATGTTCACTGGCGCGTTGTAGTCCAGCATCGGGCAGCCGTTCAGCGGCACGGTGGCGAACGCGCCGCCGTCGAGGATGGTGAGGCCGCCGCCCGTCGACGTGCCGGAGCCCGTGCTGCTGCCGCCGGTCGTGCTGGCCCCGCCCGTGCTCGAGGACGAAGAAGAGGAAGACGACGCCGCGGCGCTGGTGGACCCGCCGGTGGTCGAGCCGGCCGAAGCGGAGGCGCCGCCCGAAGACGAGCCCTGCGCGGTGGTGCCGCCGCCGGTCGACGTACCGGCGGACGAGGAGCCGGCGCTCGAGGCCCCGTGGCCGGTGCTGCCACCGCCGATGAAGCCGCCGTTGCCGGTGGTCGTGCCGGCCTCGCCGGTGGTGCCTGCGCTTGCCGACGCGCTGCCCGCCGAGCCGTTGTTCCCGGCGGTCGTGCGCTGGATCGGCGGCTGGCACTGGCCGTGGTTGCAGATGAAGTCGCCGCCGCACTCGGCGTCGGTCGTGCACGTGCCTGGACTGCCGCTGCAAGCGGTGCCGAGGGCGAGTCCGGCGAGGACGAGAAGGCCGAGCTGGGTCTTGGTGTCCATTTTGAACGACCTCGAGGGTGAAGGGCTTGGAGGGCAGGCGACAGCCGAGCGTGCGAGATCCAACCCGCCCGGCACGGAATGTCAAGCTGCGGGCGGTCGGGGCCGGCGGCGCCCGTCAGCGGCGGCGTGACGCACCGCGCTCGAGGCTCGCAGGCGAACGCGGTGGCGCCATCGCGGCCGCCGCCCGGTCTCCGCGGCGCGCCGGACGGTTCCGTCAGTCGCCCTGGGCGACCGGCGCGGCCGGGTCGCTGCTCCAGTCGCTCCACGAGCCCTCGTAGAGCTTCGCGGGAACGCCGGCCAGCTCGAGGGCGAGCAGGTCGTTGCACGCCGTGACGCCCGAGCCGCAGTAGGCGATGATCTCGCGGCCCGCTGTTGCGCCGAGCGCGGCGAAGCGTTCTCGGAGCCGCTCGCGCGGGAGGAAGCGGCCGCTGCCGTCGAGGTTGCCGGCGAAGGGGGCGCTGAGGGCTCCCGGGATGTGCCCGGCCTTCGGGTCGACGGGCTCGAGGTCGCCGCGGTAGCGCTCGGGGGCGCGGGCGTCGAGGACGAGGGCGCCTCCCCTCGCGACGACCTGCCGATCGACGACGAGCTCGGGGTGCGGCCGCGCGGTGAATGGCGCTCGGGGAAACGCGGGGACGTCGGCGGTGAGCGGTCCCGGCCACGCGGCGAGGCCGCCGTCGAGGACGGCGCCGGTCTCGTGACCGAAGTAGCGCAACAGGAACCACAGCCGCGCCGCGATTGCTCCCCCCTGGTCGTCGTAGGCGACGACGCGGGTGGAGTCGCCGACGCCCGCACGCGCCATGGCCTCCGCGAAGCGCGCGGGCGTGGGCAGCGGGTGGCGCCCGGGGCCGCTGCCGGGCGGACCGGCGAGGTCGCCGTCCACGTCGAGGTAGACGGCGCCCGGCAGGTGGCCCGCGTCGTAGAGCTTGCGGCCGGCGCCCGGCTGGCCGAGCCGCCAGCGGACGTCGACGATGCGGAGGCCCGGCTCGCCCCGCCGCGCTTGCAGCCACGCGGCGGAGACGAGCGGGTCGATCGGGCGCACCTTACGGCTTGGCGGTCTTCTGGCCCGCCTTGGCCCAGCCCTGGATGCCGTCGGCGAGGACGCTCACGTGGATGTAGCCCGCCTTGACCGCGCGGCTGGCGGCTCCGTGCGAGGCCATGCAGCGGGTGTTGGCGCAGTAGAAGACGAGGTCGGCGCCCTTGTCGGCGGGCAGCTCCTTGGCGACGTCGTAGCTCGACGAGCTCGACAGTAGCTTGGCGCCCGGAATGACGCCCCACTGGCTGCGGACGTCGGCCTTGTTGGCGTCGCAGACCACCGGGTGGCCCTGCTGCATCGCCTGGACGAGATCGGGAACGTGGATGAGCTTGAAGCCGGTCTGCGCGGCCTGGGAAGAGGCCGCGACGAGCGCGAGGAGCCCGACGAGCGACAGCGCGAGCGAACGGGTCTTCATGGGGAACATCCTCCGGAAGGTTGTGAAAGCGGCGACAATCTAACCGAGCGGCGCCACGTCCGCCACCGTCAATGCGTCGGGGGCGGGATCACGAGCAGCTTGCCCTCGGGAGAGTCGGGAACGTACGGGGCGCCGCTCTCGGTGACGACCGCGTTGCGCGCCCCCGCGGCCGTGGGCAGGCCTCGGACTGCTGCGTGGGCGCGTGCACCGACGGAGGTTGCGGCTGACGCTCAGTCGAGCTGCTGGTAGCGCTTCGCCACGGTGCGCGTCATCGCGCGCGGCGCGAGGCGCAGCGACTGGATCATGAGCTTGTTCGTGAGACCGGGGATCACCAGGGCGCGGCCCGCGAACAGGCCCTCGAGGCCGGCGCGCACGACGGGCTCGGCCTCCATCACGTTGGCCCCCTTGAACAGCTTGCTCTGGCTCGAGCCGGCGGTGTCGGCGAACTGCGTGCGCGTGGCGCCTGGGCAGAGGCAGCTCACCACGACGCCCGTGCCCGCGAGCTCCGCGTGCAGCGCCTCGGAGAGCGACAGCACGTACGCCTTGCTCGCGTAGTAGACGGCCATGAAGGGGCCGGGCACGAAGCCGGCGGTGGAGGCCACGTTCAGCACGAAGCCGCGCTTCTGCGCGATCATCGGCGGCAGCAGGCGTCGAGTCAGCTCGGTCAGCGCGCCCACGTTGAGGTGGATCATCTCCATCAGGCGCCCGAGGTCGGCGTCGGCGAAGCGGCCGAGCAGGCCGAAGCCCGCGTTGTTGACGAGCAGCTCGACGGCCAGCCCCTGCGCCTGCAGCTGGCCTTCGAGATCGGCGGGCGTCGAGGCCTTGGAGAGATCCGCAGGCAGCACCGCGCAGCGGATGGAGTGCGCGGCCTGCAGGCGCGCGGCCAGCGCCTCGAGCTCCGGCTTGCTGCGCGCCGCCAGCGCGAGGTTCCAGCCCTGCGCCGCGAGCTGCTCGGCGAACGCGACCCCCAACCCTTTCGACGCTCCCGTCACCAGCGCGAAACCGCGATCCATGCGTGCCTCCTCCGTCGGGGTGCAACCTCTAGCTGGCGCGGCGTAGCTCGCAGAGCAGCGCCTGCGGGTTGGGCTGAACGTTGCCTTGAAAGACCGTCCGCTCGATCGACAGCACGTCCAGCGCGCCGCCGAAGGCGCTGCGGACGTCCGCGGGCGAGAGCCGGTAAGGTCCCTCGCTGCCCGGCTGCTGATCGCTGAAGCACTTGAGGAAGAGGATTCCGCCGGGCGCGAGCAGGTGGCCGACGGTGCGTACGTAGGTGGAGCGGCACTCCGGCGGCAGCACGTGAAAGCAGCCGCGATCGAAGATGGCCTCGAAGGGGCCCTCGAGGTGCGACTTCAGGATGTCGTCCTGCACGAAGCGCACCCGGCCCTGGCCCGCGCTCGCGGCGCGCTTCGTGGCCCCCGCGACGGCGGCGGCCGAGAGGTCGGAACCCACCACGTCGAAGCCCTGGGCGGCGAGCTCGATGGCCTGGGTGCCCGGCCCGCTGCCAATGTCCAGCACGCGCCCAGCCGCCAGCTGCCGCGCGGCCAGCGCGCGCGCGAAATCGGGGTCGAGCGTGGGCAGGAACCAGGGGAGGCGCTCCACTGGCGTCTCGGCGTAGAGATCGTTCCAGGAAGGGAAGTTCGGCATGGGCGCTCTCTAACGGGAGACGCAGGGCATGGCAAGGTGGCATTGCTACTCCGGGGGCTGCGCCCCCGGCGCCCCCTGCTGCATCCGAGGTCGAGACGACGGCCCGGGTTGGCGAGGGATGAACGAGAGAGCGACGGGGGGTGGTCGGGGCCGGTACCCCGGCGGTCCTCGCGCTCCCCAACGCGGGATCGCGCGTTGTACCGGAGCGCGCGCAAAGGTGGGGGCGCGCTGCGGGCCGCCGGGTCCCCCGGTCCCCTCCCTCCCCCGCCTCTCCACTCCATGAACCACAGGTGCATAGGCGGTAAAGAGGTAGAGGGAGAGATAGAGGTGAACGAAAGAGGGGAGGAGGGGGGCCGACGCGCAGGGGGTGTCGGGGCCCCGGACGCGCCCGCAGCGCGCCCATGTTGCGGCACGAGCTATGGTGCACCGCGGTGCAACGCGTGGGGAGCGCGAGGACGGACCGGGGTGGCACCCCCGAGCAAGCGGCACCCCTCCGTCCCTCGTTGATCCGCCGCTACCCCTTGCAGCGCAGCTCGGGATCGAAGCGGGGGCGCGGGGCGGCAGCACCCGGTCCCCTCCTTCCCCCCCGCCTCTCCTCTTTACGAACCCCCTTCAACCCGAGTTCATCAATCTCAAACCTTGCCTGCGGCGCTGGTCGAGACGTGGTCGAGAACTGCTGCAAAGGCGTGATCGAAGAATGAAAGAGGGGAGGAGGGGGGCCGACGCGCAGGGGGTGTCGGGGCCCTGGACGCGCCCGCAGCGCGCCCATGTTGCGGCACGAGCTACGGTGCACCGCGGTGCAACGCGTGGGGAGCGCGAGGACGGACCGGGGT
>DATJNL010000028.1:0-9721 GCA_035508175.1 Myxococcales bacterium | reverse complement strand
GCTCTCCTTTTCGGGCTGTCTCCACTGTGCGCCACGGGGGTAGTCCTCATCGGCAGGCCCCAGCGCCTTGATGACGTCCTCGACGCTGTGGAAGCCCTCCGTCATCATGAGCAGGCGCTCCTGCTCTGCGGCGGATACGTTGGCGAAGAGGCTCCCGCACTTCGACGGCGGCGCTGCGCCGCCGCAGAACGGGCAGTGATAGAGGATTAGAGTCCCCCCGTCGGCGCACTGGACGTGGAACTCTCCGACGTGCTCGTCGTAGACGATGGGAATCGAGGGCTCGTCGGCGGAGCGCTGCAGAAACCCGCACGTGCAGGGCACGTCGGTGACGGAGGCGAAGGTGGGTTTCTCGGGCATCGCCGTGGGTTCGAGCGTAACGCCTCGCTGCCCGCGCCAGCAACCGCGAGGCTGCCCTAGGAAGTTGAGCAGAAGGCGAGACCCAGATTCGGTCTTTCTACCCGCCTGTTGGTGGCGATCAATGTCACAGCGGGCCATGGACAACGGGAGGTCAACTGCCTTGGAGCCTGTTCATCGCTTCCGCCAAGGCGGACTGTATGCAATCGTCGCCGAGCCCGGAGATTGGTCGCGAGCACGCGATAGCGCCGGGCGTGACGATGGCCAAGGAAAGCCAGACGCTTTGATTGCTGAGCTCAAGGAGGGACCGCATTCCGACGACGCCCGCGACACCGTACACACAACTCAGAAAGGGGAGCGTCCGTGACCGCAATCTCGAGGCCACGAGTGCAGCACCACCAGCGACTGCGCGTCGAGTTGGCGAAATTCTCCAAGGCCTTCGCCCGCCGGTCGACCGGGTGGATGTGCCGGAGCACGTTCGAATCCCCAAGGCAGGTCGAGGCCGCAGGGACGCAGTGGCTCATGTGGCTCTCCGTTCACTTCGTCGAGAACGATGACGACGCCGACCGCAGGTTGATGTCGAGCGTTTTCTTCGAAACGGAGAGGCTCTCCTCGACGGCCGACCGGAGGCTCGAGCAATCGGGCTGGTACGACTTCGTCGCCGAAAGGCTCAAGCGCTTAGGGTACGAGGGCAGCTGGCAGATCCAGGGCAAGCACCCCTGCGGAGACTTCTGGAAGTACGGGTTGGGAACGGCCGCAAACGCCGAGCGCGAGGTCGACGCCTTGGACCGTTTCTCCCTCCGGGGCTTCGTGGCGAAAACGCCACGTGGTTCTTCAGCGTAATCCCAATCATCGAGCCGGTCCTGGAGGCGGCTGGGCCGCCCTCCATGCTTCCTCATCGGCTTCGACTTTGTCGTGCGCCGTGCCTGCCCCTCAGCCAATCAGCGATTGGCGGAACGGCTTCGCCCCGCGCCGAGTTTGCGATCAGCTCGGGGTAGCCGGCGGCGCCGCAAGGAACGGATTTCGCCGCAGCGCGGAGCCTTGGATCTGGACCTGCTTTGCCATCGGCACCCTCTCGTCAATCAAGGCCCCAGATGCCCAATTCCCGAATGCACCTCGTGAGCAGGCTCATGCTGCCCGGGCCCTCTCGCTCCACGCACCGCATGAGGTCGCACGCATCAGGCTCGTCTCGGTCGCATGAATCGTAGAGCATGCACTGCGCGGCCTGCCAATCCGTGGATGCCGACAGGAGACATGAACGCAGCGACGGCGAATATGGACGCTTCTCGCATTCAGGCTCTTGAAGGTCGGCCTCCCAGTCGTGGAGTTTCGCGAGGTGCTCGGCGACCTCCCTGCAGGAGGGAGTCGGAGCGGCCCTCAGGCCGAAGCAGAGGGCGGTGCCCCCGAGAATCGCGATGACGACTGGGCCCACGGGAAGGCTCCGGAAGCGGCGGCCCGGCCCGGCGGAACCGATACCCAAGCCGGAAGGCGTTGGCGTCACGCCCGAGATGCTACCAGCTTTGGCGCGGGCCCACCGCCTGTTCGGTCCTCCGCGCGGCAGATCGATGGAGTCGTAGAGGTCGCGCGGTCTGCGGCACGGCTCGCTCCGCCGCAGACTGGCCCTCCGGGCTACTTCGGCGTCCGGATCACCAGATAGCCCCACGCTGCGCTGTTGCCGGAGACCAGGAAATAGAGGCTGGTCGCGTCCACGGCGATCCCGTCTGGCTGCTCCAGGCCCGTCGCAACCGTCGTGAGGTTGGTGCCGTCGAGGTTCACCTTCATGACCGAGCCGTTGGATTCGGTGTCGCCGTAGTTCGTCCAGTAGACGCTGGTCGCGTCCACGGCGATGCCCCAGGGGAAGTCCTGGCCGGTCGCCAGCGCGATGGGCGCGCCTCCGTCGAGGGGCGCCTCCATCACCGATCCGGTGTTCAGCCCATCGCCGTAGTTGGTCCAGTACACGTTCGAGAAATCCACGGCGACGCTCCAGGGCGCGTTCTGGTTCGAGGCGATGACCACGGGCGTCCCACCGTCGAGGCCCACCTCCATCACCGACCCGTTGCTGCTGTCGGTCGAGCCGTGGTTCACCCAGTAAACGTCATTGGCGTCCACCGCGATGCCCCACGGCGAAGCCTGGCCGGCGGCGAGGACCTGCGGCGCGCCGCCCGCGAGCGGCATCTTGAGAATCGCCCCGTTGCTCGTGTTCGGGCTGCTCTTGTTGGTCCAGTAGACGCTGGTCGCATCGACGGTGATGGCCCAGGGGGAGTCCTGGCCCTGGGCGAGCGCGCTGCTGGAGCTTGGATTGTCGCTCGGGGCTCCTCCGCCCACGAGCGGCATCACCATGATCGTCCCGTCGCTGTTGCCGGGGGTTCCCTCGTCGGTGAAGTAGGCGTTCTGGGCGTTCGCGGCGACGCCCCACGGGTTGTTCTGCGGGTAGCTCTGCTCCTCGTAGATTCCATCGAGCCCGAAGCCGATGACGACCCCGCCCCCGCTGCCCAGCTCCTGCGTGGGGGCGTAGGTGGTGGTGAGCACCGTCGTGCCCGCCACGGTGATGTTCGTCGGTGGTATGCCGTCCGAGGCGTCGATATCGGCGCTTGCGCCATCCGGGTTGAGGAACGCCTCGATCCGGGTTTCACAGGCGCCGGTCTCACAGGCGAGGCCGTTGCCCGCTCCAGCGTCGAATCCCGCGTAGGCTCCGCAGGCGTTGCCGCAGGACCCGCAGTTGTTCAGGTCCGTCTGCGTGTCCGTGCAGATCCCCCCGCAGGCGGTCTGGCCGCCCTGGCAAGCCGGACCCGAGGTGCCGCCGGAGGAGCCCTGCGAGGTCGTGCCGCCGCTGCTCGTTCCACCGCTCGAGCTGCCGCCGGTCACCCCGGCCGTCGAGCCGCCGCCCGATGTCGTTCCGGCCGCCGTGGTGCCGCCGGTGGTGATCGATGCGCCCGAGCTTCCGGCGCTGGTGCTTCCCGCGCCCGACGTCGCTGCGCCCGTGGTTCCAACGCCGGTGGACGTCCCGGTCGTCGCCGCACCGGAAGCGCTACCCGCGGTCGTTCCTCCGGAGCTGGCCGAGGTGGTGGATCGACCGGCATCGCCGAGGTCCCCGGTGGCGTTGAAGCAACAGGCGCTCGTGGAAATGACCGCCATGGCGACGATCGCTTGGGAAATACGCATGGCCGTTCTCGCGGTCTCGCTTCCCCTGCATCTTGGCCCGGTGGGGCGGCATGTCAATGCCGGATGAACCGGGCCCGACGCCACGCCCCGGCGACGCTACGCCGGCCGCGTCACCGCCGCCACCGGCGCTTCCTTCGCCTTCGCCACGCGCGTGCGCAGCTCGTGCACGAGGCTCACCTGGTCGGCCTTCGGGAGACGGTTCGCCCGGACCAGGAAACGACCCTCGCCGGTCGCCTCGAGCTGGAGCTGGTCTTCCACCCACGCGATGCCCGTGATGTCCTGGTAGCGAACCATGAGCGCAGGCCAGGGCCGGCCGGCCACCTCGAGGTCGCAATACTGGTCGTAGAGCGTGGCGATGGGCGTCCGCGCAATCACGTCGAGCTGTTGCCAGGCGATGACGGTCGCCAGGATCGTGATGATCACCAGCGTGCCCAAGGTGATCACGAAACCCCAGTGGTCTGCCGGGCCCACGTGGCGCTTCCGCGTGATGGCAACGAAGATGGCGACGAACACCGGGGTGAGCATCGCCGGCCAGCGCGTGGGGCGGGAGAGAAAGACCTGGGCTTCGGGAGAGAAGAGCGGGGCAGTCCCGCGCACCGCGTGGCGGATCAGCGCCTTCCATCGGGTGGGGGAGAGCAGGGGGGCGCCGGCCATCGGTCCACGTTATCAAGGAGACGACGGCCTCGGCGAGGTGGCTGACGAGCGTCGCCTGGACCCTGGCGCGTACGGGGCTCGCACGGGTCCACGGAGAACTGGCGGCGGTCGTAGGCGATTCCGAGGGTTCGCGCCGAGCGTGGGGGAAGCCAGGCGGCCAATTGGAGCCGACCACGGGCGATCGCACGGCGTGGATCGAAGCGTCGAGGCCGTGCGATCGGGGACTCACGGGCTCAACGGTGCGAACGACGGCTTCTTGTGACGCGCGGAAGGCGTGCGATCGAGGGCGGTGGCAGCCGTTCCGTGCCCGCTGAGCGTCATCCCTGGATCGCAACGTCACGGCCCTTGAACGCTGGCCGTGCGCTCGTGCGTGGTCGGGACCGGTTCGGGGTCGCTGGTCGAGAATTCGAGGTCGCTGGTCGAGCGCTCGCGGTCTCGAGGCGAGCGAGATCCCGTGGTCGGCTTCTACTGGGCCTCGCTGGACGAGCGCCCCCGGGCTCTGCCCGTGAGTCCCTGCGCGGTGGCCGTGCGATCGGGCTCCCTCGCGTCGAGTCCTCGATGGCAGCCAGCCAAGCAGCGTCCGCACGGTTCCGATCGGCGAGCGATGGCCGAGCGGCGGCGCTCGCACGGCGAGCGTTCGTACACACTGGACGAGCGTTCAAAGGCCCTTGGCGAGGGCCTTCGAACGCTGGTCGAGGGCCCACGGACTCACGACGTGCGTGCTCGCGCGGCAGGCGAGCGGCCGCGGGCCGTGATGGCCGAGCGGCTGGCCGAGGCGAAGCGTTCGCGGGTCGTCGCCGACTGCTCGCGCTCGCAGGGCCAGTCTCCTGCGGCCCACGGCGAGCGATCGCGAACGGAGGCGGCCTTCCGGGAGGCGGTGGGCGACCACGTGCGAGTGGTCGTCCAGCGTTCCAGGGCCCTCGACCAGCGTTCATGCTCGCTCGCCGAGCGTGCACGGATTGTAATCGTGCGTTCGCGGATCGGAATCGTGCGTTCGCGATCGCACGAGCCCTGCGCGCCCACGCAGCGGCTCATCGTGCCCACTGGCGGTCTGCGATCGCGATCGGTCATCGACCACGCGCGAATTGGAATGATGCGAGCTCGATCGGAGCCCGTGCGTGCCTCGACTCGAAGTCACCGATCCCGATCGCACGGGCAGCGTGCGCCGACTCACGGCGTCATCGTTCGATCCCTTCGCCAGCGAGGTCGATCGCACGAAGACCAAGGCCACGCGGTGCCCGACGAACCCTCGGCGCATGACCCCTTTTCTCCATTTTGGAGAACGTTCTCCAATTTGGAGAGGGTTTCTTCTCCATTCTGGAGAAAGCGCCCGCGCGCCTCGCCCTTCACTTCCAGAAAACGTCGTGAATTCAGCGGCCTGAGCCCTGGCCGCGCGCTTGCGATGAGGGGTTCTAGAGGGTCGGAAGCAGCTCCACTTCCCCCGGCCCCGAGGAGCCGCACGAGAAGCGTAGCGAGGCGAAGCAAAGTTCCATCCGGACGACCGGAGACCCGGCGAGGGCCCGGCCGTCCCAACCAGGAGGTGCACGATGGCAGCGACAGCAGTGTTGACGCAACCGAAGGGCATGGCGCCAGGGAAGTTCGAAGCGGAGCTGACGTCGCTGGACGCGGGCGTGGTGAAGGACATTCCCGCGAAGACGTCGCTCACGATCAACGGGAACGCCATCACGGGTGCCCAGATCGACACGCAGATCAAGACGTACCTGGCCACGTTTGCGGCGGCGGACACGGCGAAGCAGCAGTACCAGTCGGCGGTGAAGGACCGGCTGGCCATCACGGTCGAGGCGCGTGACTTCTACCTTCAGGTCAAGAAGGCGGTCGTCGCGTTCTTCGGGGCGCAGAGCGCACAGCTGGCCGACTTCGGCTTGACGCCGGCGAAGGCCAAGGCCCCCAAGAGCTCGGCGCAGAAGCTGGTGACGGCGGCCAAGGCGAAGCTGACGCGCGCGGCCCGCGGCACCACGAGCAAGAAGCAGAAGGCGGACATCAACCCGACCGTGGGCACGCCGATGGTGGCCGTGGCCGCGGCAGGGCAGTCCGTCGAGGCGCCGACCGTGGTGAACCCCGCGTTGCCGGCGACGCCGGCGTCGGGATCGGGGTCGGGCAGCACCCCCCAGAGCAGCGCCGGGGGCAGCACGAGCAACGGCGTGAGCGCACCGGTGGTCCCGGCCGGCAGCGGCGCGGCGAGCGGCGCCTAGCAAGGCAGCGGCAACCCGAGGGCCCCCGGGGAGCGCATCCCCCGGGGGCTTCGCGGGGACGGCGGGGTGGGCGCTCGTGGCTGGTGGGTCGCGGTGGAAACCTGGACGACGAGACCCGCGCTGGCGTGACGAACTGACGCCGACTCGCCATGGGCCTCGTGTACCCTGGTGGCGATTAGCTCAAAGCGCAGGGGATTCAGGAGCGGCTACATCAGGCCCTGGGCTACCAGACGCCAATGGCGGTTTGTCGAGCCAGCCTGAAACAGCAACGCCGCCGTGCCGCGTGACCAAGCCAGTCAGTTTCGACTTCTCATGCTGGACACGAGTTCATCTGCAAACGCGAAAACTTCTCCGTGGCGCTCCATCCGTTCCCCTCACGACCGCCCGCAGAGCGGACTCGCCACCGCCGCTTCTCTCGCCGGGCGCCCTCAGCTAGACTTCCATCTCGAGCCTCGAATGGCACTTTGGCTTACCGGCCTGGAAATAATCCCGTCAATTTCGTCGATCCGACCGGCCTAAAGGTGACAATTGCGCCCGGAACGGACCCGGTAATCCTCGACGCCCTTCAGGACATTCTTCAGAATTCGTCCTACGGTGCCAGCGAATATGATGCACTGAACGCGGACCCGAATATCAATTTTCAAATCTCAAGCGGTGACCTGTCAGGGAGCCCAGACGATCAGGACCTCCACCTTGGCAGTACCCTTCCGGACACTCCAGATCCGTGCCCATCACAGGTGGATATCACTCTCGACCCGGATCAGATTGTCCTTTCCGACCAGTCTTTTGAGCAGGTACTAGGGCACGAATTCGCTCATGCAGAGACGTTTATTGGCGGGTCCCGGCTGCCGAACGATGCCGCAAACGAAGCAGGAGCGCAGGCGGCCGGAGCCGTGGTCGCCCAGCAGGTCCAGCCGGACACAGATGGGCCTTGATCGAACGACGGAGAAAGGCGCGTGAGTCGTCGCACGTTGAGTTATCCGCTGCTCTCGGCCCTCAGTTGTGCCACCAGTCCTCAGGTCGGGCGGATGCCAGCTACAGGCGCCGCACGGTGGCCTTCCGGCAGGTACTCGATCGCGCTCTGCAGAGGGAGTTGCGGCACCGACACTCCCGATCGCGCGTATGCACGAGGGACGCTTCTGCTGTTTCCGTCGGATGTCCCGCAGGGAGCTGGCTTGGGCCCAGCCGGGTGCTTCGCGCTTCAAGGTATTCGGCCGCAGCCTGACTCGTACGCACTCGAGGACGGCAAGGGCCCGGTGGTTATTCGACCCGGCCCAGATGCATGCTTAAAGTTTCTGCTGTATTCGTCCGCCGATGCCTCTTATGTCGTCACCTTACACCGTGGGCCGCACGGCTTCATTGGCAGCGGGCAGTCAGTAGGGGGGGCCGGCGATTGCCGCTTCTCGGGTTGTATTTGGAGATCCCCGGTCGATGAGGTAGTCGCGATCCGACTTGGCAACGCCGATCCCGCCGAGTGCCGGTCCCTGCTGGGAGACGTTCACAGCCGGGCCGCCCCAAGGGATGACGACGAACCATAGCTCAGGTAGTCAAGAGGTCTTAGGCGTTGCTCCCGTCCTGGCGGTGGGGAGAATGCGCGGTGGTCCGGGATTCGGAAATGGACTCGGGCAACGGTGCTCGCGAAGCGGGAGTTGATCTCTCTGGCGCACAGCGCTGGCCGCGCCCAGTTGCTGCTCTGACCTATGGCGGAGCAGACGTCACACCGCTGAGAATGGGAGTCGAATCAGGCGACGAGGCCACGTGGGATCTGGTCGAATGGGAAGAAAGGAACCCGCTTGCGAAAAAGGCCAGCATAGGTGGTGAAGCCCGGCCACAGAAGCTGGTGCGCCTCGTCGACGACACGGTGCTCGCCTGGCAGCGGGAGCGCAGCGGGTCGAAGCGCGTGGGCGGGGTCTCGGTCGTGCAACGCGCTGGCGGGAGCCTGAACATTCACCCGCACCTTCACCTGCTCGTCGGCGACGGGGCGTGGCACGAGCAGCCGGGCGGGACGCTCCGGTTTCGCCCCGCGAAGAGGCCCACGCTCGACGAGGTCGCCTTGCTCGCAGAATGGATCGCTAGGCGGCTCGCGAGGATGCTCCGCCGACGCGGACTGACGTTCCGCGAGGACGCTGCTGTTGTTCCCCCCGAGGCTCAGCCCGACCCACTCGGCGGCTGCATCCAGCTCGCCCTCTCCTCCGGCCACCGCGAGTGGCAAGGCCGGGCCTTGCCGCCCACGTCGGACGAATCCCCCGGGCCCGAGAGCTCAGAACCTTCCCTCGTCGCCATCGCGCAGGGCGTCAACGTACACGCCGGCGTCGTCGTCCCGGCCGGCGACCGGGCCGCTCTCGAACGCCTCGTCCGGTACCTCTTGCGGCCCCCGCTGAGCCTGCAACGCCTTTCCCGGCGAGAGGACGGCGCAGTGGTCTACCGGCTCCAGCGGCCCGATCGCAGGGGCCGCACCGCGCTCGTGATGACGCCGCTCGAGCTCCTCGCCCGCCTCGCGGCCATCCTCCCCGCCCCGCGCCTCGCGCTTCGACGCCAGCTCGGCGTTCTCGCGCCGGGATCCAGGGACCGCCGCAAGATCCTGCCCGCGCCCGCTCCGCCCGCGAGCTGTCATCCCGCTGCTTCCAACGCTCCCTCCCGGATCCCCTGGGCCGAACTCCTGCGCCGAGTTTGGGACCTCGACGCCTTGCGCTGCGAACGTTGCGGAGGACAGCTTCGCCCAGCCGTCGTCGTTCTCGACCCGGCCGAAGCGGAGCGCTACCTGCGCGCCATCGGAGGTTTCTCGCCACTGCCGATCCTGGCCCGCTCGCGAGGACCGCCCGCCGTCGCCTGAGGCCCTGCCATGCCCTCCTTGCTCAACGACCGCCTGCGGTCGCGACCCACGCGCTTGCCCCGACCGCTGGTCACCGCTCCCTTCTCGCGCTCTCCCACCCCTCCGTTCCCCTAACGACCGCCCGCAGAGCGGACTCGCCACCGCCGCTTCTCTCGCCGGGCGCCCTCAGCTAGACTTCCATCTCGAGCCTCGAATGGCACTTTGGCTTACCGGCTGATTGCCGCGGCATATGGAGGGAGATACGCTCTCGCCGTGGGCTCTATCGCGATCCGCGTGAGGATGCGGCCGTGGGTGGGCGCGTGCGCGGCGGCCGGACTCGCGCTCATGGGGCCGATCGCGTGCTCGGGATCGCCTGGCGCGACGAGCACCACTGCTGGGAGCGCGGCTGGTTCCGGCACCGCGGGCGGAGGAACGAGCCGGGTGAGCAGCACTGGAACCCAAGGGGCATCGGCAGGAACCGGCGGGTCAGGCTCAACGAGCGGATCTGGCAACACGGGCGGCGAAA
>DATJNL010000027.1:0-40806 GCA_035508175.1 Myxococcales bacterium | reverse complement strand
GCCCCCACGACGGTGGCGCCGACCAGCAACAGCAGGACTCCGACGAGGCGCTTCCCCACCGGTCAGCTGTCTTGGAATTCGTCTTTGGGCATCTGGTGCAGCGCCGTCTTCTCGCCGGGGCGCGGCTCTTCGTCGAGGTCGTCGAGCCCGTCGTCCTCGACGACGACGGAGGGTCTGGGCACCGGCTTCACGGCCGGGCGGGGCGGGGCCACGGAGGCGGGCTTCGGCACCGGCTTGGCGGCGACGGCCGGGGGACGCGGCGTCGCGGCGGGGGCGGGCTTCGGCGCCGGTTTGGGGGTGCCGCCGCTCGGCGCAACCGCGGCGACCGGCTTGGGCGCGGGCGCCTTCGGCTCGGGGGCTTCCTTCGGAAACGTCGCGACGAGCTCCGGCGGATCGGGGAGCCCCTTGTCGCGGTGGGCGAAGCGCTTCGTCCAGTGCACGCGGTGGGTGCCGTCGTGGACCATCGCGGGCGGCGGCAGGCCGCGGGCGATCGGGTCGAAGTAGGCCTCGTCGATGTCCGGGAAGCCGTAGGCGGCCAGCCGGCCCATGAAGCTCGGGAGCGCGCCGGTGGGCGCGTGGTAGCCGTGGATGCGCCCTTCCTCGTCCTTGTGGGTGGGCGTGAACGTGAACAGATCCTGCGTCCGGTACTCGCCGCGGTCGTCGAGCGGCAGCACCTCGGCGACGTGCGTGGTGCGCCGGCTGCCGTCCATGAAGCGCTCGCAGCAGACGATGATGTTGATGGCCGAGGCCACCTGCGCGCGCACGGCCACCATCGGCAGCTCCACGCCGCTCATGAGCGCGAGGCTCTCGAGGCGGCGCAGCGTGTCGACCGGCGTGTTCGCGTGCGTCGTGGCGAGCGAGCCGCCGTGGCCGGTGTTCATGGCCTGCAAGAGGTGGAAGCACTCGCCGCCGCGGACCTCGCCGACGACGATCCGATCGGGCCGGAGGCGCAGGGCCGAGTGGAGCAGGTCGCCCATGTCCACGCCGCCCTTGCCCAGCTTGTCGGGCGGCCGGCTCTCGAACGGCACGAGGTGCTCCTGGTTGAGCTGGAGCTCCGCGGAGTCCTCGATGGTGAGCACGCGCTCGTCGTTCGGGATGAACTGCGCGAGCACGTTCAGGAGCGTGGTCTTGCCCGAGCCGGTGCCGCCCGAGACGACCATGTTCTCCTTGAGCACGACGCAGGCGTCGATGAAGTGCGCCATCTCCTCGGTCATCGAGCCGAACTCCACCAGCCGGTCGATGGTGAGCTTGTCCTTGAAGAACTTGCGGATGGAGATGGTCGTGCCTTTGCGGGCGATGGGGGCCATCACCACGTGGATGCGGGAGCCGTCCGGGAGGCGCGCGTCGAGGCGGGGCCGCTCGTCGGAAAGGGGCCGGCCCACGAACTGGGCCATGTTGCGCGCCGCGGCGTTGACGCCCTCCTCGGTGAAGCGCGCCTCGGTCTTGATGAGCTTGCCCTTCTTCTCGATCCAGATGTCCTCGGGGCCGTTGACCATCACCTCGGAAACCGCCTCGTCGTCGAGGAACGGCACGATGGGTTTCAGGAACGACCTGAGCGAATCGGCGAATAGACTGGCCATTGCCGCCACGATAGCACAGTTGACCCCGAGTAGGCGCGCGTGGAAGATGCGCGCGCCCCAGGAAGCGCGCGGCTTTGCCGGGCGACGGGCGGAGGCTGGAAAGCGTCGAATGGTCCTGTCGGTCGTCATCCCCGTCTACAACGAGCGCCCCACGCTCAAGGAGATCCTGCGCCGCGTGGCCGCGGTGGAGATCGACAAGGAGATCGTCCTCGTCGACGACTGCTCCACGGACGGCAGCCGCGAGATCCTGCAGGAGATCGCCGAGAAGGGGCTGGCCTCGGCCGTGCCCGCGGGGGAGATCAAGGGCCAGACCACGGCGCGCGTCTGCTTCCAGCCGAAGAACGGCGGCAAGGGCGCGGCGCTGCGGCGCGGCTTCCAGGAGGCCACGGGCGACGTGGTGGTGGTGCAGGACGCGGACCTCGAGTACGACCCGCGCGAGCTGCCGCGGCTCGTCCAGCCCATCGCGGAGGGGCACGCCGACGTGGTCTTCGGCAGCCGCTTCACCGGCAGCGAGCGGCGCGTGCTCTACTTCTGGCACTCCCTCGGCAACCGCGGCCTCACGCTGCTCTCGAACCTCTTCACCGACCTGAACCTGACCGACATGGAGACCTGCTACAAGGCCTTCCGCCGCGAGGTGATCCAGGGCATCTCCCTCGAGGAGGATCGCTTCGGCTTCGAGCCCGAGATCACCGCCAAGGTGGCGAAGCAGAAGCTCCGCATCTACGAGGTGCCCATCAGCTACCATGGCCGCACCTACGCCGAGGGCAAGAAGATCGGCCTCAAGGACGCGTTCCGCGCGGTCTACGCGATCGTGAAGTACGGCGTGCGAAAGTAGCCGCGAAGCGACAGTTCACCCTTGCTCCCTGCGGCGGCGATGGTATTCTCCGCGCCTCGCGCCGCGGCGTGACGAAACTCCGAAAGCTCCCCAAAAGCCCCAATGTTCAACTGGCTTTACACCATCTTCAGCCGCGACCTCGCGATCGACCTCGGCACCGCCAACACGCTGATCTTCATCCGCGGCGCGGGTATCGTCAGCAACGAGCCGTCGGTCGTGGCCGTCCAGCAGGACGCGCGCGGCGGCAAGAAGGTCCTCGCCGTGGGCAAAGAGGCCAAGGAGATGCTCGGCCGCACGCCCGGCAACATCGTGGCCATCCGGCCGATGAAGGACGGCGTCATCGCCGACTTCGAGATCACCGCGGCGATGCTGCGCTACTTCATCCAGACCGCGCACAACCGCAAGACGCTGGTGCGGCCGCGCATCATCATCGGCATCCCGAGCGGCATCACCGAGGTCGAGCGGCGCGCGGTGCGCGAGGCGGCCGAGAGCGCGGGCGCCCGCGAGGTCTACCTGATCGAGCAGCCCATGGCCGCCGCCATCGGCGCGGGGCTCCCCATCACCGAGCCCTCGGGCAACATGATCGTCGACATCGGCGGCGGCACCAGCGACGTGGCCGTCATCTCGCTCGCCGGCATCGTCTACAGCAAGTCCGTCCGCATCGGCGGCGACAAGATGGACGAGGCGATCATCCAGCACATCAAGCGCAAGTACAACCTGCTCATCGGCGAGCGCACGGCCGAGCTCATCAAGATGGGCATCGGCACCGCGTACCCCACCGAGGAGACGCTGACGATGGACATCAAGGGGCGCGACCTGGTGGCCGGCGTGCCGCGCACGCTCACCGTCACCTCCGACGAGATCCGCGAGGCGCTCAGCGAGCCCATCAACGGCATCGTCGAGGCCGTCAAGGTGACGCTCGAGCGCACGCCGCCGGAGCTGGCGGGCGACATCGCCGATCGCGGCATCGTGCTCGCCGGCGGCGGCGCGCTCCTCAAGAACCTCGACACGCTCCTGCGCGAGGAGACCGGCCTGCCGGTGTTTCTCGCCGAGGACCCCCTCTCGAGCGTGGTGATCGGCGCCGGCAAGGCGCTCGAGGAGCTGGACATTCTGCGGCAGGTCTGCTCCGCTGCCTGAGCCATGGCGCGCGCCGCCCTGCTCGTTTGCCTGACGACCGTCGGCTGTGCAACCATCGCCCCGGAGGCGCGCGAGAACGCCGTGCGCGGGCCGGACGCCGACCGCTGCGCCGCCCAGCCCGATCCGCTCGTCCACGCGGGGTGCGTGCGCGCGCGGGACAAGGCCCAGGAGACCCTCGTCGCGCTCAACCGCGGCGACAACCTCTGCCTCGAGCCGATCCTCAACGCGGACCTCGACAATTGCCGCGCCCGCGCCTCCGTGGACGAGCAGGACGTCCGCGGCATCAAGCTGCGCTTCATCGACGTGCAGCCGGGCTCCTCCTGGGGCAGCTACGCCAACACCGTCCGCTGGTTCGACAACACCGCCCTCGTCGACCTCTACCTGAAAGAGCGCGGTTTCTAGTAGAATCGGGCCATGGCGCGCCTCGAGGTGGTGCTCTACCACGACGTGCTCTGCTCCTGGTGCTACCTCGCCGACCAGCGGCTGAGCGTGCTGCGCGCCGAGATGGGCGACGCGCTCGACGTCTCGTACCGCGCCTACGCCATCCGCCCCGAGGCCGAGGCGGTCTCCCCGCACGACGCGCGCGTGCTGGCGCGCCACTACCGGCGCGTCGCCAAGGAGCCGGGCGGCGACGGCATCCTGCCCGACCTGTGGCTCAACGGCGACGCGCCCGCCTCCACGCTGCCGCCCCTCGTGGCCCTCGAGGCCGCGCGGCTGCAGGGCACCGTGCGCCGCGACGCGCTCTTGCTCTCCTTGCGCGAGGCCGCCTTCCGCCGCGGCCTCAACGTCTCCCGCCGCGACGTGCTCATCGAGCTGGCCCAGCGCGTGGGGCTGGACGTGGACCGCTTCGTGACCGCCCTCGACGCGCCCGCCACCGAGCAGGCCGTGCGCGCGGAGCACGCCGAGGGGCACGGCCGCGGCGTGCGCGGCGTGCCCACGTTGATCCTGAACGGCGAGGCCATGCTGACCGGCGCGCGGCCGCTCGTGGAGTACCGCAAGCTCTTCCGCCGCCTGCTCTCGAAGAGCGGGCTCCCGCCGCCCGAACCCTTGCTCCACTAGCGCTCGTGGGTTAGAGTGCGCGCTTTCGAAAGGCCGCCTTCGGCCTCTCGGAGGGGTATGGACATGCGGCTCTGGCGCGCGCTCCCGATCGTCTCGGTCTTCCTCGTCTCCTCGCTCGCGCTCGGCGCGGGCTTCGAATACCCCGACGAGGGCGCCGAGGCGCTCGGCCGCGCCGGCGCGTTCACCGCGAAGGCCGACGACGGGACGGCCATCTACTACAACCCCGCGGGCCTCGCCGAGCAGGACGGCCTGCGCATCATGCTCGACTCGAACTTCGTGGCCAACGGCATCACCTTCCAGCGCACCGACCCGGTGACCGGCGCCATGATCGGCCCGCCCGTGTCGAACAGCGGCCCCCTGTTCATCGCGCCGTTCGTCACCGTGAGCTACCAGATCGTGAAGCACCTCACCGTGGCGGTGGGCGTGTACGGCCCGCCCGCGGACGGGCAGCTCAACTTCCCCGGGGAGACGCCGCCGCCGTACGATCCGACTTTCACGAAGTATCCCAACGGCTGTCCGGATCCCTGCACGGTGGCGGGCACGATCGTGGGGCCGCCGCTGCCCGCGGGCCCGGGCAACGACCCGCAGAAGTACGGCCTCATCAGCGACAACATCTTCGTGGCTTACCCCACGCTGGCGCTCGCCTGGACCCCCATCGCCATCGACGGCCTGCTGGACGTGTCGCTCGGCGTCTCGGGGCAGATGGTCTACGCGACCACGCAGATCTCGCAGGCCACCTTCGACGGCGCCATCAACGAGAGCAGCGGGCACCAGACCACCGACGAGAGCCCGGCCTGGGACACCATCGCC
Organism: Myxococcales bacterium; assembly: GCA_035508175.1. Taxonomy (GTDB): domain Bacteria; phylum Myxococcota; class Myxococcia; order Myxococcales; family JAKAPL01; genus DATJNL01. Next base: position 35,385 of record DATJNL010000027.1, on the reverse strand, counting down.
AACGTGAACGTCTCGAACAGCCTCGGCGAGCGCTTCGCGGGCATCTTCGGCCTGGGCCTCAAGCTCTTCAACCACCTGAGGGTCGGCGCGAGCTACCGGCCGTGGATCCCCATCGACGAGAGCGGCACGCTCAAGCTGCAGTACTCCACGCTCTTCCAGGTGGCGGGCGCGACGATCTCGGGCAAGAACACCACGCAGGCCGCGGACAACACGTCCGGCACCGGGCCGGCGGACTTCTATTTGCAGATGCCCGGCGAGTTCAAGAGCGGGGTGGGCTGGGACTTCGGCCACGGCAGCGACGTGGAGGTGGACTTCAACTACACGCAGTGGAGCCAGGTGAAGGAGCTCGCGCTCGTCCCGAACTTCGCCATCAACACCACCACGCCGGCCGCCTCGACGCCCGTGCCCACCATGGCCATCCCCGAGAACTTCAACGACACCTGGGCGCTGCGCGTGGGCGGCGACTACCGGCTGCCCATCCCCGGCCCCATCCGCGTGGCCGTGCGCGCCGGCCTTTCGTACGAAACGTCAGTCTTCGACGGCTCGCAGGCGACGATCTACCCCTCGCTGTCGTACTCAAACTTCGACATGTACTCGTTCGCGGCCGGCGTCTCGGCGGGCTTCAAGTGGATCGAGCTGGCGGTGGGCTACACCCACGTGTACGAGCCCACCAAGACCGTCACCAACGGCGGCGCCACCATGACCCAGAACGTGCCCGCCGGTTCGCCCACGCCTCCCGCGGTGGTCGTGGACGACGGCACCTACACCACCTCCTACGACGTCTTCGCCGTGGGTCTCAAGCTTCGTTTCCTGTAGCGCCGGTCTTACCCTCTCACCCCGTCAGGAGAACACCCGATGAAGCGCACCATCCTCACCCTCACGACCTCCGTCCTCGCGCTGGCCTTCGCCGCGTGCAGCAACGGCGGCGGCAGCGACGGCGGCACCACCACCAGCACGGGCGCGACCGGCAGCGGCGGCTCCACCGGCGCGGGCGGGTCCACCGGCGGCACGGGCGGTGGTGGCAGCTCCACCGGCGGCGCGGGCGGGGGCATCAACATCACCCTCGCGACCATCGGCGTCGCTCCGGAGGCCGTGGCGGCACTTGCCGCGTTGACCCCGCCCCGCACCCCGCCCTCGCTTGCGGCCGGCTACGACGTCCTGCTCCAGGCCGTGACGATCGGCGGCAGCGGCGCCAAGCTCACGCAGGTGGGCTCGACCGTGCCGCTCGACAGCACGAACGACACGGGGCCCATCACCTTCAGCAACCTGAGCTTCTCCGGCGGGATCGCCGCGCTCGGCGTCATCAGCGCCATCGTGCCCAGCCCGGACGGCGGCGTGACCGGCAATGGCTTCCCGACCTGCGACGAGCTCTACAACGGCACGGATGGGGGCTTCCAGGACTACTTCGTGACCGCCGCCTCGCAGGTGAAGTTCGGGACGCCCACCGCCGACATCACGAACGCGGTGTCGTTCGCCCTTCCAGCGAGCTACGTGGCGCTGCTCGACTGCGCCGCCGGGCAGACGCCGGGCACGTTCCTCACCGGGGGCGTGGCGCTCGCGTACATGAGCAACGGCTCGAACCCCGGCACCGGCACCCCCGTCGCGGGCGTCACCTTGAGCGGCAGCATCACCGCCGGCCTCCTCTATTATCCTGGGAGTAGCCTCGACGGCTACGCGGCGGGCTCGGCCTCAGCGGCGGCCCCGACGGGCGCGAACGGCGTCGTGACCATCACGAACAACAGCACGCCCTCTTCGTTCACCGCGAACGGCGCGGGCTTCACCAACGTGAAGCTCGACCTCGCGACGGCCTCCGGTTCAGTCTACCAGGTCTTCTACACGCCCTAGCGGGCGCTGCTCCCGAGGACCTCTCGCGTGCCGCGCTGGATACCCCTGGCCGCTGCCCTCTGCTGGGCCGGGTGTAGCCAGCCGGTCGCGGAGGGAACGAGCGGGGGCACCGGCTCTGCGGGAACGGTGGGCGGAGCCTCCACCGGAGGGGCCTCCGGAGCCGCCGGTTCGAGCGGGGCGGGGGCGTCGTCCACGGGCGGCAACGCCGCGTCCGGCAGCTCGGGCGCAGGCGCGAGCTCCACCGGGGGCGCGGGCAGCTCCGGCACCGGCACGACGGGGGGAGCGGGCACCGGCGGGGCCTCGACGACCGGCGGGAGCGGCGGCCTCAGCGTGACGCTCGAGACCGTGGGCGTGCACCCCGCCGCCCTCGCGGCGCTGGCGGGGCTCTCGAAGCCGCTCACGCCCCCGTCCCTCGCGAGCGGCTACACCCTGCTGCTCGAGGGCGTGTCCGTGAGCGGCTTCACCGCGCAGATCACGGTGCTCGGCGAGATTCCGCTCGACGCCACCAACGACCAGGGCCCCATCACCTTCTCGAACGTGGACGTCAGCGGCGGCGTGGCCAGCCTGGGCCTCCTCTCCGCCATCGTGTCCGACGCCGACATCGACGCCGGCTTCCCGGCGCCCACCACCTGGCCGAGCTGCGACCAGCTCTACGGCACGGCCGACGCCGGCTTCCAGGATTCGTTCGTGGTGTCGGCGTGCCAGGTGCACTTCGGCACGCCCACCGCCAGCATCACCGATGGCGTGGCCTTCGCCATGCCCGCGAGCTACGTGGCGCTGCTCGACTGCGCCGCCGGCTACATCCCCGGCAGCCTCTTCGACAACGGCGTCGCCCTGCTGTACGCCAGCGCCAACGCCGCCGCCCTGGGGAACCCCCTCGCGGGCGTCACCTTCTCGGGCACCGGCACCATCCTCTACTACCCTGCCGGCTACACCTTCGACACGGCCTCGACCACCTCGCCCACCAGCTCCGCCGGCGTGGCCACGGTGACGGGCATCTCGACGATCGTCACCCTCAGCGCGAGCGGCGACGGCGACACCTTCAAGGGCCGCGACGTCTCCACGCCCGCGGGCGACGTGTACCAGGTCTTCTACGCCCCCGGGACCTGAGCCGGCCCCTCCTCCCCGCAGCAAGCACCATCCCCCGGCCCCCGGGGAGATCGATCCCCGGGGGCCGAAGGCGGTGCCTTTCGCTACGCTGCCGGCGTGCCGCTGCCGCCGTTCGTTCCGCCCGAACCCGGAGCTGCGGGCGCGGGAGCCGCGTTGACGACCGGGGCGCTGACGGAGCCGGGCGTGGGGGCGGCGGGGGTGCTGCTGCTGCTCGCGGGGAGGTTGACGGGCGGGGGGCCGGCCTGCAGGGTCCCGTCCGACGACAGGGTGATCGGGGGGTTGCCCACCACCGTGATGGCCGCCTTCTGCTTCTTGCCCTTGGTGCCGCGGACGTCGCGCGTCTGCTGCCGCTTCGCCACTGCCTGCATCATCTTCTTGGAGCTGATCGCGAGCGGCTTGTCGGACGCGATGCCGAAGCTCGACAGCGTGGCGCTCTGCGTGCCGAAGTACTGCCGCAGCGCGGCTTTGAGCGCCTTGTAGTACTGCCGGGCCTCCACGGTGATGGCGAGCCGCGCCTTCACCGCGTCCTGCAGGGCCTGCCGCGCGGCGTCCACGGCCTTGAACGTCTGGAGCCAGCTCTGCAGCTGCGTGTCGATGGCCGGCTGCTTCACCACCGAGCCGTCGAGGTTGAGGGAAACGGTGGCCGGGAGGTACTTCTGGACCCCCAGGTCCATCGTGGTGAGCTCGGCCTCGAACTGGGTGGGGCTGAGCGACTTCGGCTGCGAGATGATCGTTGCCATTGCTTGCTACTCCTCGTGTTTGGGAGCGCCGGCCTCGTCGGGCCGGATCCCGGGTTGCGCTGCGTGCTGCGCTTCGGACCACCCGCTCCGCTCGCGTTTGCCGTGGCGCGGGCCGTCGGCCTCTACCTTCCTGAGATGCAAGGACCCCCCTCGAACCGTGCCAACGGCGCAAGCTCTCGTGGACGCAGAGGAAAGAGCGAACGGGCCGCGCCAGGGCCCGGCTTCGATCGCGAGATCTCGCGAAAAAAATCGCGAAAGTTCGCGATCCGTCGCGAAAGTTCGCGATTTTTGCCCGCAAGCCCCCGAATAGAGGGGGCCCTCGTTCAGCGACCCCCGGACTCGGGTGGGATCCAAGAAGGGCTTTCTGGCAACCAGGGGGTCACACGATCGCCTCGGGGGCGACCCTTGGGGGCCTCCACGCGCGATCGCAGTAGCCAGGAACGCGGCTTGGGGAGGCAGGGACGTGCTCGCGGGGCCCGGAAACGCTTCCCTCGCGACCAGGGGCGAACCCTCTCGAGCCAGGAGCCTGCTTCCGGGGGCCAGCGCTCCTGTCCTCGGGCGCAGGAGCTCGTTTCTGCGCCCGCAAAGGTCGTTCCTGGCCAGGAGGAGCTCGCTTCCGAGGGTCGGGGGGTCGCTGGCCGGTCCGAGGAGCGCCTTTTTCCCAGCCAGGAAGGCCTTCGTCTCGGCCAGAGACACGTTCCCTGGAGCGAGGGAGTCGGTCCTGCGCCTCAGAAGCCACCAACTGGCTCGGAGAGATCCCTTTTTCGGCCGCAGCAGCTGGCCTCTGGCCGCAGGGAGCTGCTCGCTCCCGCGCCGCAGCGCGGCCTTGGCCCCGACGAACGCCACCCTTCCAGCGCCGCGCGCCCTCCCGCGGGTCAGGAAGCCGTCGCCTTCGGCCGCGAGCGCTTTTCTCCGGCTCCGAGACGGGATCTCCGAGGCGGGCAGCGCTGGCCGCCGCTCAGCGATCCTCGGTCGCCGCCAGCGCGAGGTACACGTGCCTCGCGAACTCCTCGGCGAAGCGGCGCGAGGCTCGCACGAAGAGCGCGGCGAGGGCCACGGCCGCGGCGGCCACCGCCACGATCTCCCCGCGCCCGAGGACGCTCGCCGCGGCCCGGCCGGCCAGCGCGTCGCCGGCGAAGGCGGACGCGACGGCGAGGAAGACGACCCAGGCCCAGCGCCCGCGCGCGTCCCCTTGCGCCTGGCCGAGCGATCGCTCGTACCAGGCGAACGCGGCCACCCCGAGCGCGCCTGCCCAGAAGAAGGCCTGCGAGGCCAGGTGGGGCAGGCCGATCCAGGCGGCGAGGGTGGCGTCCCATTCCAGGCGAATCGCGAGGACGAGCCAGCCGCACAGGCTGGCCGCCGAGAGCAGCAGGGCCGCGGCGAAGCCCCGCGAGAGGGCCTGCATCCCCTGCATCTGCTCGGCGTACGACGGCAGCCGCTTCGCCTGCAGGAACGCGCGCGCCAGCTCGAAGATCTCCTGCCGCCGGACGTCGTCGTCGCGCTGCGCCAGGCTGAGGCCCCAGAGCTCGTACGCGCGGCGGGCCACGCGGGCCTTCACCTCGGGCGACAGGCGGCCGGCGTCGAGCAGCGCCTGCGAGTCCAGCCGGCCGGCGCGCGGGGTCGAGAACCAGGGGGCCTCGCGCGTGCCCTGGTAGAGCACGTGGCCGAGCAGGTAGGCCACGGCCACGCCGGCGATCGCCGAGAGCCAGTCGCCCGCGGGGGGCTTGCCGGAGGCGGCCACGTACGGCGCGGCCACGAGCAGCAGCCAGGTGAGGCCCGGCAGCAGGTAGGCGTACAGATCGAAGAAGTTCAGCCGGTCGATCAAGGGGGAGCCTCAGCCGGCGCGCGCGGTCTCGGCGGGGCGCGCGGGGCGCTCGATCTTCGCGACCAGGGCGGCGAGCACCGCAGACGCCTGGCGGGCCCTCCGCCCGCGCAGATCGACGGCCGCAACGCGCGCGTGGCCGCCGCCGCCGAAGGCCTCGGCGATGGGGCCGAGCGGCACGCCGCGAAAGTCGAGCCAGGGGTTGCGCATCACGAGGATCTTCGCCTGGCCGGGCAGGCGCACGATGCCCGCGGAGTAGCGCGCGCGCGGGTGGAACAGGTAGGGGCCGTAGCGGCTCACCAGCACGTCCGTGCCGTCCACGTCGAAGACCGCGGTGCCGGCCTCGTCGAGCCGCACGGCGCGCTTCAGCCGGCGCAGCCCGGCCGCGGTGCGGCGCTCCACGTCGCGGGCCGCCGCCCGCACCGCCCGCACCTCGGCCACCTCGGCGAGCGGCTTCGATCGGAGCTGCTTCACGAGCGCGAGCGACAGCTCGACGCCCTCGGGGGCCGCGAGGGCGGATCGCAGCACGAGCGCCGGGCCCTTGCCGAAGACGGCCTCCTCGACGGTGGCGTACCGGGCCGCGTCGATGCGGTCGGCCTCGGCGGCGAGCGCCGCGCGATCGATCCCGCGCGACTTGAGGAACCGTCCGTAGGTCTTCCACAGGAGCCCGGCGCAGGACGGCGCCGCGGGATCGAAGAGCCGGAAGCCCTTGACGCTCGGCCGGAAGGCGCGCCGCCACTCGGGCGCGAGGAAGCTCGTGGGGTGGTGGTCGGCGAAGCACTCGACGCGCGGGTGGTACAGGAAGTCGACGACGGCGCTGTGCTCGGGGAAGCGGGTACGCGCCCAGCGGCCCCGCACCGAGTAGTCCACCGGGTGTAGGGAGGCGTCGCGCCAGCCGTGGGCGGCCTCGAGGACGTCCCAGGCGAGCACCGCGGAGGCCACGCCGTCGAAGCACGGGGAGTGGAAGAAGAGGTGGCCGTCGATCGACATCGTCTCGCCCTGACGGCCAACGTAGCCCAACCGTCTGACCGGTGCCACCGCCGGGCGCGGCCCGGGGCTCTCACGGGCGCGTTGACGCGCGACGGGCTCCCGCCTACCTTCACGCGCCATGAGCCCGCTCGCGACCGGCCTGCTGCTCTTGCTCGCAGGCGCCTTCTTCCTCTGGACCATGCTGCAGCGCTTCGGGATCCTCTGGAAGCTGAAGCCCGACGACCGCTTCGACCATCCCCAGGATCGCGCCGACGCGCTCGTGGCCTTCGGCTTCGGCCAGCGGCGGCTCCTCGACGAGCCGGCCGCCGGCATCATGCACGTGCTCATCTTCGGCGCGTTCATGGTGCTCGGGCTGCGCGAGATCCAGCTCTTCGGGATCGGCTTCGACTACCACTTCTACCTGCCGCTCCTGGGGCCGCGGGACACGCTGGGACACGTGTACGCGCTCGCCTGCAACGTCGTCGCGGTGGGCGGCCTGGTGGGCTGCGGCATGGCCTGGGCCAACCGCGTCTTCCGCAAGCCCGACCGGCTCACGCTCTCGTGGGAGGCGCACCTCATCCTGGGCTTCATCGCGGCGATCCTATTGACCGACCTCTTCTTCGACGGCTCGGCGATGGTGCTCGGCCACACGCGCGACGGCTGGCGCCCCGCGGCGTCGCTGGCCGCCGACTTCCTCTCCGGGATGGGCCTCTCCGCGGCCGGGCTCGCCCTGGTGGGCGCCTTCTGCTTCTGGACGCACCTCTGCGTGATCCTGGTGTTCGGCAACTTCCTGCCCTACGGCAAGCACTTCCACGTGATCACCGGCCTGCCGAACGTGTACTTCAAGCGGCTCACGCCCAGCGGGCAGCTCAAGAAGAGCGACCTCGAGGCGGAGGACTTCGGCGCGGGCAAGGCCACCGATCTCACCTGGAAGCAGCTCTTCGACGTGTACTCGTGCACCGAGTGCGGCCGCTGCGAGGAGAACTGCCCGACCTACGTGACCGGGAAGCCGCTCACCCACAAGCAGCTCAACCAGACGATCAAGCACCACCTGCTGGACTCGGCGCGCACGCTGCTCTTCGAGAAGGACGCCGCCGAGAAGCTGCCCGCGCTGGTCGGGGGACCCATCGCCGCCGAGACGATCTGGGCCTGCACCACCTGCGGCTGGTGCGAGACGGCGTGTCCGGTCTTCATCGAGAACGTGCCGCGCCTCGTGGAGATGCGGCGCTACCAGGTGCAGGTGGCGAGCGACTTTCCGCCGGAGGCGACGAACGTCTTCAAGGGCATGGAGAGCCAGGGCAACCCCTGGGGGCTCCCGGCGGAGACGCGCGGAGCCTGGACCGAAGGGCTGGACGTGCCGATCGCGGCCGCGGGCGGCGAGTACGACTACCTGTTCTGGGTGGGCTGCGCCGGCTCCTACGACGACCGGCAGAAGAAGGTGAGCCGGGCGCTCGTGTCGATCTTCCGCGAGGCGGGTCTCAAGTTCGCCATCCTCGGGACGGAGGAGGGTTGCACCGGCGACCCGGCGCGCCGCCTCGGCAACGAGTACCTGTACCAGACGCTCGCGCAGGCCAACGTGGAAGTGCTGAACGAGCGCGCGGCGAAGAAGACGATCATCGCCCAGTGCCCCCACTGCTTCAACGCGCTCAAGAACGAGTACCCGCAGCTCGGCGGGGTGTTCGAGGTGAAGCACCACGCGCAGCTCCTCGCGGAGCTCCTCGCCGACCGCAAGCTCGTCCCCACCGTGCCGCTCGAGGCGCAGGTCACCTACCACGACAGCTGCTACCTGGGGCGGCACAACGGCGTGTACGAGGCGCCGCGCGAGGCGCTGCGGTCGGTGCCGGGCCTCCAGATCCTCGAGATGCCGCGCAACCGGCGCGAGGGCTTCTGCTGCGGCGCCGGCGGCGGCCGCATGTGGCTCGAGGAGAAGCTGGGCCAGCGCATCAACCAGAACCGCGTGGACGAGGCCGCGAGCACGGGCGCGGAGGTGGTGGCGACGGCCTGCCCGTTCTGCACCACCATGGTGAAGGACGGCATCAACGAGACCGGCCGCGAGGGCAAGCTGCGCGTGCTCGACGTGGCCGAGGTGGTGGCCGCCTCGCTCGCGAAGCCGGCGTCCGCGGCCCCCGAAGAGACCTCGTCGGCGGCCTAGGCTGAGGCGGGTGGATTCGAACCACCATAGACGGATCCAAAGTCCGTCGTCCTGCCGTTAGACGACGCCTCAACGAGCAACGGGCGGCAGCCTACTTCAAGTCGCCGGGGTCTTCCACGCTGGCGCCAGCCGTGCTAGCGATCGACTGGTAGCGCATCCCTCCAATTCCGGAGGGGCGACAAAGAGGCTCCCGCCGGGGAGGCCTCGCAGCAAAGGAAGCAACGATATGGCACGAGGCAAGGTCAAGTGGTTCAACGATGCGAAGGGCTACGGCTTCATCACCCAGGACGACGGGGGCGACGACGTCTTCGTCCACCACAGCGCCATCCAGGCCGAGGGTTTTCGCTCGCTGCAGGAAGGCGAGGCCGTGGAGTACGAGGTGACCCGCGGGCCGAAGGGCCTGCAGGCGCAGAACGTGCGTAAAGTCTCCTGAGGCCACTGCCGCCTCGAGCAGCATCCGCCCGCGTCAGCCCAGCGTTGACGCGGGCGGTTTCGTCTCAGATGTCCAGGTTGCCCGCGTCGAGGGCGTTGCGCTCGATGAAGAGCCGCCGCGGCTCCACCGCGTCGCCCATGAGCACCGTGAAGATGCCGTCGGCTTCGACGGCGTCGTCGACGCGGACCTGCAACAGCGTGCGCGTCTCCGGGTTCATGGTGGTCTCCCAGAGCTGCTCGGGGTTCATCTCGCCCAGCCCCTTGTAGCGCTGCTTGGTGAGGCCCTTCTCCGCGGCCACCTTGAGGGCCGCCCAGGCGTCGTCGAGAGAGGTCGCCACGGTGGGGCCGCTCTCGAGGGTGAGCTCGTAGGGCGGCTTGCCGGCCACCGCGAGCGCCTCGCGCAGCGAGAGCAGCTCGGTGAAGTCGGCCCCCGACAGGAACGCGTGATCGATGGCCGTCTCGCGCGCGCTGCCGCGCGGCTTGAGCACGAGCCGCTTGCACTGGTGCTCCTGGTCGTTCTCGAGCCGCGCCACGAGGGGCAGCATGTCCGCGTGGGTCTTCTCGAGCGCGCTCTGGATCTTCTCGATCTCGCTGCCGAGCTCCTGCGCGTCGTTCAGCGTCGCGCGGCGGATCTGCGTCGACGACAGCAGGGCGTCGACGAGCCGGGCGTCGCGGCGCTTGTCGATGCGGTCGAGGAGGGCGCGGTAGGCGAGCACCTTGGTGAGCAGCTGCTTGAGGCCCGGCCCCTCGAGCTTGCCGTCCGGCGTCTTCAGCGAGGCGCCCTCGGTGCCGAGGTCGAGCAGGTAGTCGTCGAGGGCCTTCTCGTCCTTGAAGTAGATCTCCTTCTTGCCGCGCGCGACTTTGTAGAGCGGCGGTTGCGCGATGTAGAGGTAGCCCTTCTCGACGACGTCCGGCATCTGGCGGAAGAAGAAGGTCAACAGCAGCGTGCGGATGTGGCTGCCGTCGACGTCCGCGTCGGTCATGATGATGATGTTCTTGTAGCGGATCTTCTCGACGCTGTAGTCCTCGCGGCCGATGCCGGTGCCGAGCGCGGTGATGAGGGTCGCGATCTCCTGGCTCGAGAGCATCTTGTCGAAGCGCGCCTTCTCGACGTTCAGGATCTTGCCCTTGAGCGGCAGGATCGCCTGGGTGCGCCGGTCGCGGCCCTGCTTGGCGCTGCCGCCGGCGCTCTCGCCCTCGACCAGGTAGAGCTCGCTCTTCTCGGGGTCGCGCTCCTGGCAGTCGGCGAGCTTGCCCGGGAGCGACGCGCCGTCGAGCGCGCCCTTGCGGCGGACGGTCTCCCTGGCCTTCCGGGCGGCGATGCGGGCACGCGCGGCGTCGGCGATCTTGGCGCCGATGCGCTTCGCGGTGTTGGGGTTCTCCTCGAGGAAGCTCCCGAGCCTCTCGTTCACCATCTGCTCGACGATGCCCTTGACCTCCGAGTTGCCGAGCTTGGTCTTCGTCTGCCCCTCGAACTGCGGGTTCGAGAGCTTCACCGCGATGACGGCGGCCAACCCCTCGCGGATGTCCTCGCCGGTGGGCATCTCCTTGATGTCCTTGAAGAAGCCCTGCCCCTGCGCGTAGGCATTCACCGTGCGCGTGAGCGCGCTCTTGAAGCCGATGAGGTGGGTGCCGCCCTCGTGCGTGTTGATGTTGTTCGCGAACGAGTAGACCTTCTCGTCGTAGCCGCCGTTCCACTGCATCGCGATCTCGAGCTCGATGCCGTCCTGCTTCTGCGTGATGTAGACCGGCTGGTCGTGGATCACCTCCTTGTTCTTGTTGAGGTGCTCCACGAAGGAGCGGATGCCGCCCTCGTAGTGGAAGTCGTGGCTCTTGCCGCTGCGCTCGTCGAGGAGCGTGATGTGCAGCCCGGCGTTCAGGAACGAGAGCTCGCGCAGCCGGTTGGCGAGCACGTCGAAGCTGTACTCGAGCTCCTCGAAGATCTGCGGGTCGGGCTTGAAGGTCACCTTCGTGCCGGTCCGATCGGTGGCGCCGGTGGCCGTGAGGTCCATCGTGGGCTCGCCGCGCCGGTAGGTCTGGTGGTAGGCCTTGCCACCCCGGTAGATCTCGAGGTCGAGGATCTCGCTGAGCGCGTTGACGCACGAGACGCCGACGCCGTGCAGGCCGCCCGAGACCTTGTAGCTCTTGTTGTCGAACTTGCCGCCGGCGTGGAGCTTCGTGAGCACGACCTCGGCGGCGGGCCGGCCCTCCTTCTCCATGATCTCCGTCGGGATGCCGCGGCCGTCGTCGAGCACGGTGACGGAGTTGTCGAGGTGGATGGTGACCGCGATGTTCTTGCAATAGCCGGCGAGCGCCTCGTCGACCGAGTTGTCGACGACCTCGTAGACGAGGTGATGCAGGCCGAGGGTGCCGGTCGAGCCGATGTACATGGCGGGCCGCTTGCGCACCGCCGCGAGCCCCTCGAGGACGGTGATCGAGGCAGCCGTGTAGCCATCGGGAGTGGGTTTCTGGGCTTCGATCTCCAAGGGTTCCTCGAGGGCCGCCGGGGCGCCGAGAGCGCTCGCGGGGGACCCTCTTTGATAGCACGGGAAGAGCCTTCTCTCAAGCCAATCGGGCAGGAAATGGGCCTCTCTAAGCTACCGAAGGGACGGCGGAAAGTCGGCCCGCCGAGAGCCTCCAGAGGCTGCTGTGGCCCTCGAGCCGGCCGAGCAGCGGAGCGGGGTCGGTGGTCGTCAGCAGGACCTGGGCCGGCAGGCCGGCGAGGTAGCCGAGCAGCTCCTGGTTGCGCTCGGGATCGAGCTCGCTGGAGACGTCGTCCAGCAACAGGAGCGGGGGGCTGCCCAGCCGCTCACGCAGGTTCTCGATCTCGGCGACCTTGAGGGAGAGGACGAGCGCACGCGCCTGGCCCTGGGAGGCAAAACGGCGGGCGTCGCGGCCCTCGACGGTGAAGCGCACGTCGTCGGCGTGGGGGCCCACCGAGGTGAAGCCCCGCTCGCGATCCCGCTCGAAGCGGGCGGCGAGCTCCTCGAGGAGCCAGCGCTCCACCCCGGCCTCCTCGACCTCGGGCGGCCCCACGTACCGCGTGCCGAGGCCGCCGGGCAGCCGGCCAATGCGCTCCCAGGCGCCTTGCAGCTGGGAATCGATCTCCTCGAGCCAGGCGCGGCGCCGGACCACGAGACGCGCGCCGAGGTTCGCGAGCTGGCCCTCGAAGCTCTCCCGCAACGCGGGTCCCGCATTCTGGAGGAGCAGCCGGTTGCGCGAGCGAAGGAGGCGCTGGTAGTCGCGCGACTCCTCGAGGTAGGCGGGCCAGCGGTTGAAGACGGCCCGGTCGACGAAGCGGCGTCGGCGGTCGGGCCCGGCCCGCACCAGGCCGAGGTCCTCGGGGGTGAACGCCACCACCGCCCCGCCTTCGAGGTAACGCGCGAGGTCCTCGGGCGGCTTGCCGTTCTGGAGCAGCCGGCGGCCTTCCGGCTCGATCAGGGCCTCGAGCCGCTCCTCGACCCCTCCGCGTTCGAGTCGCGCCGCCAGGCGGGCGCAGGGCTGGCCCACGCGGACCAGATCCCGCGGCTTGGCGATGCGCAGGGGCTTGAGCGCGAGCAGGTAGTAAATGCCCTCGAGGAGGTTGGTCTTCCCCTGCCCGTTCTCGCCGGCGACGACGGTGAAGCGCGGGTGCGGCGCGGCCTCGACCTTCTCGAGATTGCGAAAGTCCGCGAAGGCGAAGTCGAGGAGCTTCAACGGGCGCTAGATCCGCATCGGCATGACGACGGCGAGGTAGCCCTCCTCGCCGATGCCGCGCAGCACGCCCGGCGAGAGCTCGTCCGAGAGCTCCAGCCGCACCTCGTCGCACGCGAGCACGGCCAGCGCCTCGATGAGGTACCGGGCGTTGAAGCCGATCTTGAGCCCCTCGCCGACGACCTTGGCCGGCAGATCTTCCTGCGCCTCGCCCAGATCCGGGTTCTGGCTGCTGATGGAGACGTGATCCGAAGCCAGGTCGAGGCGGATGCCCGAGGTCTTGTCGCTCGCGATGAGGGAGATGCGCTTCAGCGTGTCGGAGAGCGCGCTGCGTCCGACCGTGACCGACTTCTCGCTCTCCTTCGGCACGACCTGCCGGTAGTCCGGGAACTGGCCGTCGAGAAGCCGCATGATCATCACCACGCCGTCGCGCTTGAAGACGGCGCTGCCCTTGGTGAACCCGAGCTGGCAAGCGCCGCCGTCCTCTCCCAGCAGGCGCCGCAGCTCCAGCAGCCCTTTCTTCGGGATGAGCACGCCCTTGTCGAGCTTGGCGCTGCCCGACACCTGGCGGTCGACCAGGCTCAACCGATGGCCGTCCGTGGCCACCATGCGCAGCGCGCCCTTGTCGGCCTGCTCCAGGTACACGCCGCCCAGGTTGTAGCGGGTCTCGTCGGTGGAGATGGCGAAGGCCGTCCGCTCGATCATCTGCGCCAGCACGTCCGCGGCGATCTCGAACCCGCCCTGCCCTTCGGGCTTCGGCAGCGCCGGGTAGTCTTCGGCCGGCGTCGCGACGATCTTGAAGCGGGCCGAGCCGGACTGGATCTCCACCTGGCCGTTGGCGGCGCGCTTGAGGGAGACCTGGGCCGCCGGGAGCGACCGCACGATGTCGTACAGGTGGCGCGCCGGCAGGGCGACGGCCCCTTCCTTGAGGACCTCGCAGCGGTGCTGGCCGATGAGGCCAATCTCCATGTCGAAGGCCGAGACGGTCAGACCGCCGTCCTTCTTGGCTTCGAGGAGCACGTTCGCAAGAACGGGGTTCGTCGTCTTCCGCTCGACGATGCCTTGCGTGCGGTAGAGGGCCTTCGACAGCTCCTCGACGGGGATCTTCAATTCCATGACCGCTCCGGTTGCTGCGTCTGTACAAACAAGAGTCTTTCAACTTCAAACAGCCGTCATCCGTAGAGCGCGCGATTTTGGTTGAGAACTCCACCAACCCCGCGCCGCCCCGTCTCTTTTGCCTGAGAGGAACCCGAGGCGCAAAGTGTGGATTGGCATCTAACATCCGGGGGGCCGGCGGTGCAACGGGCGGACGCCCTGCGGAAAGGGGAGCGCCACCAGTCGGTCATCGTCAGGGAGTCGACCGCTCGGCCGACAGGATCTTCACCGGGATGTCAGGAGGCCAGGCGGCTGCGGATCTCGGAGACCTCGCGGCGCACGCCGGGATCCGACTCGTTCAACGCCTCGATCTTGCGGCACGCGTACATGACGGTGGCGTGGTCCTTTTCGAACTTGGCGCCGATCTCCGGGAAGCTCGAGCTCGTGAGGGAGCGGCAGAGGTACATGGCCACGGCACGCGCGTGCGCGACTCGCTTCTGTCTGCCACCGCGGACGAGGCGATCGACCGGGAGACCGTAGTAGCGCGCGGACTCCTCGAGGATGCTGTCGAGGTTCAGTACCTGGGGCGGCGGCAGGACGTTCCGCAGCGCCTGCTGCGCCATCTCGAGGGTGATGGGCACGCGCGTGAGGTCGTGGACCGCGATGAGCCGGTTGAGCGCGCCCTCGAGCTCGCGGACGTTCTTGCGGACGCGCTCCGCCACGAAGGAGGCGACGTCGTCGGGGAGGGTCAGCTTGCGACTCTGCGCCTTCTTCTGGAGGATCCCGAGTCGCGTCTCGAACGCCGGCGGCTGGATGTCGGCGAGGAGCCCGTGCTGGAAGCGCGTCTTCAGGCGCTCCTCGATGTCGGGCAGCTCGTGCGGTGGCCGGTCGCTCGTGATGACGATCTGCTTGCGACCCTCGTAGAGCTCGTTGAAGGTGAGGAAGAATTCATGTCGGGTTTCGACGGCGCTCCCGCGCCAGAGCTGGATGTCGTCGAGCAGGAGCACGTCGCAGTCTTTCCGGTACTTGTAGCGGAACTCCTCCCGCTTCTCGAGCGTCCGGTTGCCGGCGTGCGTGACCGCGATGTACTCGTTCATGAACTGCTCGCCGTTGATGAGGCGCACGCGAGCGCTGTGGCGGAGCCGCAGGATCTCGTTGCCGATGGCGTGCAGCACGTGGGTCTTGCCGAGGCCGCTGTCGCCGTAGATGAAGAGCGGGTTGTTCACCTCGCCGGGCTTCTGGCACACGCCCTGGGCAGCCGAGAAGACCAGCTCGTTCGACTTGCCGAGCACGAAGTTGCCGAACGTGTAGGCTGGGTTCAGTCCTGCCGGCAGCCCGGGCGCGGGCGGCGACGACGCCTGGCCCGCCTCATGAGGAGGCGGCTCTGCGAGGAGCTCGAGCGCGCAGGCGTCGCCGGCACAGCTGTGCAGCAGATCGCCCAGGGTCGCCCCGTAGTTGTCCTCGATCCAGTCGCGAATGAAAGGATTGGGGGCGATGAGCCGCAGGCGTCCGGGCTCGCTCTCGACGGGGCGAAGCTGGCCAAGCAGGCCTTGCAGGTGCTGGGAGACCCCGCGGCCTCGAAGCTCGTCGAGCACGCGCTTCCACAGCTCGTGACCCTCGGCGAGCGGGCGAGCGGTGGTCACCAACAGCCTCTCGGACGACGACACCTGGGCAAAACCCCCCTCGTCAGGCAATGCAAAAGCAACCCTCCCGGCTCCTCGCGTCGCGTTGCCAGGGAATGAAAATCGAATGGCGTCGAGTGAAACTTTGGTAGCAAAGGCGCTGTGGCCTTTCAAGGCCAAAGTCAGAGGACGGGGAAACGACTTGGGATTTCTGGAGCGCTGTGACGAATTCGCAACGGCCGGGCGGCTTTCGACGCAGGATCTGGCCAGGAGCACGGTGGGCAATGGCGCTTGACTTTGTGGCCTCGCGTTGGTTCACTCCCCCGCCTTCGCGCGCTGATCGCGAAGAGCGTCGAGGAGGACGGAGCAGTGAAGCGCACTTACCAACCGAAGAAGATCCGGCGCAATCGAGCCCACGGCTTCCGCAAGCGGATGAGAGACAAGGCTGGGCGCGCGGTCATCAAGCGACGCCGAGCCAAGGGCCGCAAGCGGCTGGCCGTCCGGGCTGCGCAGAAGTAGGCGGCTGTGCCACGGCGCCCAGAGGGACTCCCCAGGGCGGCCCGGGTGCGAGCACGCAGCGAATTCGAGCGGCTGCAACGAACCGGGCGCAGGATCACGCGCGGGAACTTGCAGGCGCTTTGGATCACGAGCGGAGAAGCCACAGCGCGACTAGGAATCACCGCGAGCCGAAAAGTGGGTGGGGCGGTGGTTCGCAATCGGGTGAAACGGTGGATCAGGGAATGGTTCCGCAAGACGCAAACGAAGCTGGCGCCGGGTCTGGAGCTCGTGGTGGTGGTGCGGCGTGGCGCGGCCGAGGCAGGACACGCCGCCGTCACGCGCGATCTGGATCTGCTGGCGCGGGCGCTTGCTCGGGGGTCGTGAGTTGAGCCGCGCCCTCGCCTGGGTGCTGGCGGCGTACCACCGCCTGCTCTCGCCTTTCCTGCCGGCGGCCTGCCGCTTCCACCCGACGTGCTCGGTGTACGCGGCAGAGAGCTTTCGACGGCACGGCCTGTGGATGGGAGGCCGGCTCGCCTTGGGCCGCTTGCTGCGTTGCCATCCCTTCTCGGCCGGCGGCCTGGATCCCGTGCCCCCACGTCGCGGCCGGCGAGGGATCGGGGTTGAGGCATAACGGGATGAACGACGACCGTCGCCTTCTCCTCGCCGTGCTGCTTTGCCTGGGCATCTACGCCGGCTGGTCGTGGATGCTTGCGTCGCGCCGGCACGCCTTGCCAGCGCCGCCGCCGGCGCCAGTCGCCGCGGCTCCTGCGCCGCCCAAGCCGAGCGCACCCGCTGCACCGCCCGCGGCGGTCGTCCCCGTCGAACCCGGACGTGCGTCGCCGGCGGCGCCCGAGCGATTCACCACGCTCGATACCCCGGAGCTGCACCTGGTCTTCTCGAGCCGCGGGGGAACGCTCGCCCACGCGGTTCTCCAGAACCCGCAGTATCGCCGCCGGGTCGACGGTCACGATCTGCCGATCGACCTCGTGCGGGGCCCGGGGGCGGAAGGCCATGATCTCGAGACGACGCTCGCAGGAGCGAGCTTCGGCCAGGTCGACGGCCTGGCCGACTACGAACCGGTGGCGCAGGTGGGGGGCAAGGCGGTGGTCTTCCGCCGCACGGTCGGCGGCGCGGTGATCGAGAAGCGTTACGAAGCCGTGGCGCCCTACCAACTGGCGCTCACCGTGAGCATTTCCGGTGCCACCGCGCAGGGTCTGTCGATCGGGTACGCCGGCCAGCAGCCCCCGAAGGCAGCGGCAGGCCCGGGCGGCTTCCTCTCGCACTTCGTCAGATCCTATCCCAACGTGGCCACGGCGGTGTGCCGTGTGGACGGGCAGAGCAAGTCGAGCGCCAGCGACAAGGACGAGCAGGTGACCTTGCCTGCCGCCCCGAAGCTGGGAGCCGTTCAGTTCGGCGGGCTCGACGAGCGGTTCTTCGTCGTGGCGATTGCGCCCCAGGGAGACCGGCAAGGCAGCTGCACCCTCTCCAGCACGAAGTCGGGCGACGTGAGGGCCGAGCTCCAGCTCCCGTTCGTGGCGGGCGCGCCGCTCGCGAGGACGTTCGGGATTTTTCTGGGCCCCAAGGACCTGGACCTGCTGCAGCGCGCCAGCATCCTTCCGGGTCACCACGAGGACGCCGAGATGGGGAGCGCCGTCGGCTTCGGCTTCTGGACGGCGCTCTGCGTGCCGATGCTCCGGGTGATGCAGTTCTTCGATCGTTGGATCCCAAACTGGGGCGTCGCCATCCTGGTCCTGACGGTGCTGATGAAGCTCCTGCTCTGGCCGCTCACGCACGCGCAGTACCGCTCGATGGAGAAGATGAAGGCGCTTCAGCCGAAGATGAACGAGCTGAAGAAGAAGCACGGCGAGGACAAGGAGCGGCTGAACCTCGAGATGATGAAGCTGTACTCCGAGGCGAAGGTGAACCCCCTCGGCGGCTGCCTGCCGATGATCCTTCAGCTGCCCATCTGGTGGGCGTTGTATCGACTGCTCGGCACCACGATCCAGCTCTACCGGGAGCCGTTCATCGCGGGCTGGATCAACGACCTGACCGCGCCGGATCCCTACTACATCCTGCCCCTCTCCATGGGCGCGACGATGCTGGTGACGCAGTTGCTCGCGCCCCAGATGGCGGACGGGGCGCAGCAGAAGCTGATGATGTGGATGATGCCGCTGATGATGACGTTCTTCTTCTTGAACTTGCCGGCCGGATTGAACCTCTACATCGTGGCGAGCAACCTGCTCAGTATCGTGCAGCAGGCCTGGGTGCGGGCGCGGACCCAGCCGCCTGGGACGCCACCCACCGGGCGGGTCGCCGCCGCAGGAGCGTAGCGAATGGAAGGAATGGAAGAGAGGCCGCAGGCGGCGACCGCGGGAGCGCGCGGGCAGCGGGCGCAAGAGATTCTCTCGACGCTGCTGAGCCACCTCGGTGTCACCGCGCAGATCGAGCCGCGGGAGGTGGGGGAAGACGTGGCGATTCGCGTACAGGTCACCGCCGGCGGCGAGACGGTCGGCCTGGCCGATCCTCGTGCCCCGCTCTGGGAGCCTATTGGCTACCTGGTGGGCAAGATGCTCAACCGGGATCCCTCGAAGCGTTGCTGGGTGACCCTCCAGACCGGACCAGAGGTGCCGGGATCGGCTCCCGTCGAAGAGCGGGACGAGGAGCTCGTGAAGGTTGGCCAGTTTCTCGCCGAGCGGGCCAAGGCCCTAGGGAAGATCCTGGTCGTCGGACCCATGGGCCCCCGAGAGCGCCGTTCAATCCACCTGGCGGTCAAGGAGATCGCCGGCGTCTCGAGCCGGAGCGAGGGCGAGGGCGTCGCGCGCCGGCTTCTGGTGGTGCCGGAGAAGCTGGCGCCGGTGCCGGTGGTCCCCGAAGGCGGTTGAGACTCGCGCGTGCTGGGCTCCCGAGGCGAGGGAGAAGCGCCCGACGATCGGCCCGTCGTGGCCGTGGCGACGGCGTGGGGCCCGGCGGCGATCGGTATCCTGAGAATCAATGGTCCGGGAGCGCTGGCGCTCTGTCGGCGGCGGCTGGTTGGGTTGCCGGCAGCGCCCGTTGCGAGGCAGATGCAGCGCGCCCGGCTGCTGGATGCGTCGGGTCAGCCCCTCGACGACGTGCTGGTCGTGCCATTCCTGGCGCCGCGCTCCTACACGGGCGACGAGCTCGTCGAGATTCACTGTCACGGGGGAACCGCATTGCAGGAGGCCGCGCTGGCGAGCCTGTTGTCAGCCGGGGGCCGGCTGGCGGAGCCGGGGGAGTTCACGCGCCGGGCCGTTCACAATGGCCGCGTGGACCTGGTCGACGCCGAGGCGCTGGCCGCGATCCTGGAGGCCGAAGACCAGGACGGTCTGACGCGCGCGCGCGCCGCCCGCGAGACCGGGCCGCTGCTGCGCGCGCTGAGGGAGCGGGCGAAGGCCGCACTGGCAGAAGCACTGGGTGCGCTGGATCACCCGATGGAAACGGTTGGAGAAGTGCTTCGCTGGCCAGAGGAATGCCGTGCGCTCGAGGGTGAAGTGCGACGGCTCCGCGGCGACGGCACATTGGAGCGCCGGGAGCTCGAAGGGTCACGGGTGATCTTGCTTGGGCCTCCCAACGCCGGGAAGTCGAGTCTGTTCAACGCACTCCTGGGCGAGCCGAGGGCCTTGGTGGACTCGGAGCCCGGAACCACGCGAGACGTCGTCACGGCCCCGATGCGGCTCGGAGGCCGGAGGGTCACGCTCTGCGATTGCGCTGGGCTGAGGAGCGCAGCCGGGCTCGAAGGCGCAGGTGTTCGACGGGCCCTCGATTTCGCGAGGGCGGCCGACCTGGTTCTCTGGACGGCGGACGTGTCCGCGCCGGCCGCGCGTCCGCCCGACGATCTGGAGGTCGACCTATGGGTGGCCACGAAGGGCGATCTTCCGTCGCACCCGGAGCCCCGCTCTCGTGAGGACGTGCGAGTGAGCGTGCGCGAAGGCTGGGGCCTGGACGTGCTCAGGATGCGCATCGAGAGCGCGCTCCAACGGCCGTTCACGTGCGTGAGTCGGCGGCAGGCCGCCCTGCTCGAGGAGGCGGCTCATCTGCTGCAGGACGCCAGGACGGAGTCCGCCACGGAAGACCTTCGGGTGCGGGCGCTCGAGAGGGCGGCGGAGGTTCTGGACCGCCTGTGTGGCCAGGGCCCGAGTGCCGCCGAGGTCGAGGACGAGGTCTTTCGTCGGTTCTGCGTCGGGAAATAATGAGGCAATTCGACGTCATCGTGCTTGGGCTTGGCCATGCCGGCATCGAGGCGGCGCTGGCCGCGGCCAGGATGGGCTGCCGCGTGGCGGGCGTCACCCTGTCTGTCGAGCGTGCCGGCCTGATGAGCTGCAACCCCGCGATAGGGGGGCCGGGAAAGAGCCAGCTCGTCGCTGAGATCGATGCGTTGGGCGGGGCGATGGCCCAGGCTGCCGACGCGAGCGGCACGCAATTCCGGATCCTGAATCGAAGCAAGGGACCCGCGTTGCGAGCCACGCGCGTGTTGGTCGATCGGTTGGGCTATGCTCGGGCAGTCCAACGGCGGGTGCGAGCGCAGCCCGGACTGACTGTTCTGGAGGGAGAAGCGTCCGGACTCATGGTCCGTGAGGGCCGAATCGAGGGCGTTGGGCTCACCGATGGGCGGGTGCTCGAAGCGGCGGCCGTCGTGATCACCGCCGGCACCTTCCTGGCGGCACGCATGCACGTGGGCCAGCGAGTCGAAGCCGGCGGTCGGGCAGGCGATGGCTCGGCGGAGGGCCTGCCGGAGGCCCTGCGCGCCCTCGGGCTCGAGCTCTCACGGTTCAAGACAGGCACGCCCCCGAGGCTCGAGGGGCAATCCATCGACTATCGGGCGTGCGTCGCCCAGCTGAGCGAGGCCGACGCGGGCCCCCTTTCAGCGGTGACGGACCGCTCGCGTCACCCCACGCTGCGCCAGATGGCGTGCTACCTCACCAACACGACGGCGGCCACCCACGCAGTGGTTCGCGAAGCGCTGCCACTCTCCCCGCTTCGCACGGGCGCGATCGGCGCTCGTGGCCCACGGTACTGTCCGTCGCTGGAGCACAAGGTGGTCGGGTACCCCGCGCGCGAGAACCATCCCGTGTATCTCGAGCCCGAGGACGAGCATGGCAGGGTCGTCTATCCCGCGGGCCTGTCGACGAGTCTCCCGGAAGAAGCGCAATGGGATCTGCTCAGGACCATTCCCGGATTGGAGCGCGCCCGTCTGCTGCGCGCGGGGTACGCAGTGGAGTACGACTACGTCCCCGCGACACAATTGGACGGCGCCTTGCAGGCGCGGGTCTGCTCCGGGCTCTTCCTCGCTGGTCAGATCAACGGGTCATCTGGCTACGAGGAGGCCGCGGGCCAAGGCCTCGTGGCCGGCCTGAATGCGGCCTTGCACAGCCAGGGGCGTAGAGCCTGGATCCCCGCCAGGGAGGAAAGCTTCCTGGGGGTGCTGTGTGATGATTTGACGCGGCGAGGCTTCGACGAGCCCTACCGGGTTCTGCCGGCCCGGGCCGAAGCCCGGCTCCATCTGAGGGAGGACAACGCGGCGGTTCGGTTGTGGCGGATCGGCCGCGATCTCGGGGTGCTCGAGGAGGGTCGGTGGCGGGCAAGCGAGGATCTCGAGGTCCGGATCCGGGGGGTGCAGGACCGGCTCACACGGGAGCAGATTCGCTGGATCCGCCAACCAGCAACGACCCTGCCCGAATTTTTGGAGAGCGAACGCGTCGGGGCGGGAGCGCGGAGCCGAGAGGCCGAAGCCTTGGGCGCCGCGTTTCTGGAGTTGCGTTATGCGCCCTATCAGCGCCAGCAGGCCGTCGCCGGCCGGCGCCTTCGCGAGCTGGCCAATTTGCCGATCCCGGGCGACCTCGCTTTCGACGGCCTGATAGGCCTCTCCCGGGAAGCGCTTGCAGCGCTTCAACGAGCCCGACCCAGGACGCTTGCGGAGGCCCAGGCGCTGCCCGGAATGACGAACAGCGCGGCGGCCGTGCTGGCGGCCCACCTCCGGCGCCGCAGCGCTCCCTTGGCGTTGGATTGAAGGTTGTTCCACGTGGAACCTTCGAGCGCGGCGCTCAGGCAGGAATGCGCCTCCCTGGGCGTTGCGCTGGAGCCGGGCCAGGCCAGCCGGATCCTGGCTCACCTCGAGGAGCTCGCGCGCTGGAACCAGAAGCACAATCTGGTCGGGCCTGGCACGCTGGCCGACTGGACGGAGCGCCACAGTCTCGATTCGCTCGCTGCCGCGAGATTTCTTCCGAGCGGCTCTGTCGGCATCGACGTGGGCTCGGGGGCCGGCTTCCCGGGAATTCCGCTTGCCATCGCACGGCCCGACTGCCAGTTCACGCTCGTGGAGCCCCGAATGAAGAGGGCGGCCTTCCTCAGAAGCGCGATAGCAAAGCTCGACCTGAAGAACGTGCGAGTCGAGGGACGAATCCAGTTGCGCAGCAGGCTCTTTGACTTCGCGCTCAGCCGCGCGGTCTGGCCCCTGGGCGAGTGGTTGAGTCGGGCAGCGCCACTCATCGGTGACGGTGGGCGTGCCATTGCTTTCCTCGGTCGAAATCCGCTTCCGGACGAGCGCCTCGCTGAAGAGGGGGCAAGGAACGGGCTGAGGCTAGTGGAGACGGTCCAGTACAAGGCAGGAAAGCAGCCAGCACGGGAAGTGGCTGTCTTCGAGAAGGCGCCCGCGTTCCACGTGGAACAATCGCCCGTTGCTTGACTTGCCGAGGGCGGCGTGCGATCGACTCGACGCGCCGTGACGCAAATCCTGGCCATCGCCAACCAGAAGGGCGGCGTGGGTAAAACCACCACCGCGGTCAACCTGGCCGCTTCACTGGCGGCGGCGGAACAGAGGACCTTGCTGATAGACCTCGACCCGCAGGGAAACGCTGGCAGCGGCCTGGGGGTTCCGCGTGGCGCAACTCCCAGTGTTTACGATGCGCTCATCGGCTTGCAGCCGCTGTCGAGCGTGCGCCGGGCCACGGAGCTCAAGTTCCTAGAGATTGCCCCTGCCCATCGGGACCTCGTGGGCGCTGAAATCGAGCTCGTGAACCTGGAGCGGCGCGAACTGCGATTGCGCGATGCCCTGGCCGAGATCGCCCCCGAGTACGAAAACGTTCTGATCGACTGCCCTCCCTCGCTGGGCTTACTCACGATCAATGGCCTGTGTGCAGCCGGATCGGTCCTGATTCCGCTGCAGGCCGAGTACTACGCCCTCGAGGGCCTGACCGAGTTGACGCGGACCGTGGAGGCCGTGCGGGCCGGACTGAACGCTGGTCTGCACATCGAGGGCATCGTGCTCACCATGTTCGATCCGCGGAACAACCTGTCGCACCAGGTCGCGACGGACGTCCGTCAGTATTTCGGCGACCGGGTCTTCGAGACGGTCATCCCGCGGAATGTGCGGCTTTCCGAAAGCCCGAGCCACGGTAAGCCCATCCTGCTCTATGACATCCAGTCGCGGGGATGCCAGAGCTACCTGCAGCTTGCCCGCGAGTTGCGCGAAGCCGGCGGCCGAAGAGGCCTGGCGATGAACGCCTGAGAGGTGTCGCCCGTGGAGACGGACAACAAAGGCTTTCGCCGCCCGGCATTGGGGCGCGGCCTTGCGGCGCTGATTCCCGAAGCGGCCCCCGCGGGCGCGCCTACGACCCAGCTGCCCATCGAGCGAATACAGCCAGAGCGCACCCAGCCCCGCAAGCGCTTCGATGGGCCGGCGCTCGAGGAGTTGGCCGCATCGATCCGCGAGCGCGGCATTCTGCAACCCATTCTGGTTCGGCGGCACGGATCCGACTTTCGCATCATTGCCGGTGAGCGGCGGTGGCGAGCGGCACAGAAAGCAGGGCTCCAGCAGGTGCCCGCCATCATCCGTGATTTGGGCGATCGAGACGCGTTCGAAGTTGCTTTGATCGAGAACCTTCAGCGCGAGGATCTGGACCCCCTCGAGGAAGCGGAAGCCTTTCGGCAGCTCGTTGAAGGCCACGGCCTGACCCAGGAGGAAGCCGCAGCCCGGGTGGGCAAGGATCGCTCGACGGTCGCCAACGCCATGCGGCTGCTTCGGCTCCCGCCAGAGGTTCGCGAAGCCCTCGCGCGTGGTGACATCGAGATGGGACATGCGCGGGCGCTCCTGGCGGTTCGGGAGGAGCCCCGGCTGCTCAAGCTCTCGCGAATGGTCGTCCGGCGCAGGCTCTCGGTTCGCGAGGTGGAGCGCCTCACCCGTGAAGAAAGAGACGGGAAGGACAGAGCCCGAGAGAAAGAGACGCCGAGCGCCAGCACGCGCCGCGAGGAGGACGCCATGACGAGGGCGCTCGGAGCACGCGTGCGCATTCACGCTCGGCAGGGGCGCGGCCGCATCGAGGTGGCGTTTTCGAGCCATGAGGAGTTCGCCCGGTTGTCCGATCTTCTTTTGCGCAAGGCGCGCCTTTCGTAGACATGCCCTTCTGGAACGGCAGCAAGAGCAGCACCGAGGTGCCCGGGGGTGCTCCCGGGGCCTCTTTGTCCGGTCGGACGACGGAGAACACCCCCCCGAAGAAGGAGATCACCATGGCGATGCTGAAGAGGGAAGACGACCTCACCAACCGAGGCAGTGGCGAGCTCAATGCGTTGCTCGGACGGGGCAGTGAGTTCGAAGGGAAGCTGACGTTCGAGGGCACAGTGCGGATCGACGGCAAGTTTTCCGGCGAGATCCACACGAATGACGTACTCGTCATCGGCGAGGGAGCAAAAATAAACGCGGAAATAGCCGCGGGCTCCGTCGTGGTGAACGGAGAAGTTCAGGGAAACATCCGGGCCAAGACGTCGATAGAATTGCACCAGCCAGCCAAGGTGCGTGGCAACCTGGAAGCGCCCGCCCTGTCCATCGACAAGGGCGTCATCTTCGAGGGGAACTGCAAGATGGAGCAGTCGAGCCAGGGCGCCGCCAAGCCTACGCTCGCCGTGCCGACGCCCATCAAGAAGGACGCCTGAGCGCAAGCGCCGCCCGCGATCGATCTGCCGCGGGATTGTCGTGCGTATGTTGAACCTGGGCCCGCGGTGGGCCCAGGAGGCGACTCGTGGGAACAGGGGGGGCTTGGACGGTCTTCAAGATCGGACGCATACCGGTCCGCATCCACTGGAGCCTGTTGCTCGTCCTTCCGTACCTGGCGGTGATCATCGGCTACCAGTTCAAACAAGCCGCCGCGATCGCCGGCGTGGTTCCGGCGCGCTTGAGCTTGAGCCCATATTTGTGGGGACTCGCTCTCGCGATCGCGCTTTTCGTTTGCGTGCTCCTGCACGAGCTCTCACACATCGTGGTTGGTCTCCGGGCCGGGGCCCAGGTCCACGACGTCACACTCATGATCCTTGGGGGTGTGACCAACATGACGCGGATGCCCCAGGGCGCCCTGGCAGAAGGCCTCATGGCGCTTGCCGGGCCAGTCTCGTCGGGCCTTCTTGCCGCGCTCTGCTTGGTCGGGTATCGCCTGTTGCCCGCAGGTGCCCACGACCTGCGCTTCGGAATCTTCTACCTGGGCGAGATCAACCTGGTTCTCGCGATATTCAATGTGATTCCAGCATTTCCGATGGATGGGGGCCGCATCCTGCGGGCCGCCCTCCAGCCTGCTCTGGGTCGGGTCCGCTCGACGAAAACGGCTGCCGTCGTAGGGAGGGTGCTGGCCGTGTTGCTGGGTGTGGTCGGAATTTACGGTGGGAACTTCATTCTCATCCTGATCGCGGTCTTCATCTTCATGGGCGCGGGAGCCGAGGCGCGGCAGGTGGAGTTGGATGAACTCGTCAAGCGCTTCCGGGTGGCGCAGATCATGGACCGTAACCCCCCGATGGTCGATCCCGCGGCAACCATCGGAGAGGTGGCCGAGCGAATCCGCTCCTCCGGCACCCCCGAGGTCTTCGTTGTCGCTCCCGACGGCGGCCTGTTGGGCATCGTCGCGGCCGCCGCTGTCTTGCGGCCGGGGCAGGACGGATCTGGGCCGATCACGACGGTCATGCAGGAGCCCGGTCCGATCGCGTCGCCGGATGAGATGTTGGACGTGGTGCTGAAGAGGCTCGCTCAAAGCCGCGTATCCCGCATCGCCGTCGTCGAGAACGGGCGTCTGGTAGGCAGCCTAGGGCCGAGCGTGATCGAGCGGGTCTGGCGCGGTCGCCAGATCGAGCGCGCCGCCACCCTGCAGCGCCGGCGCGAAGCGTAGAGCTGCGGTCTGTCGCCTGAAGTCAGCGCTGAAGCGTCAGCAGCAGATCGTACGAGGTGTCGATGTCATCCGCAGAGACGCTGCCCGGGTGGGCGTCCGCGAAGCGTTGCTGCAGTACGTGGGCTTCCCAACCAAACGCCCGGAAAATCCGCCCCGCCAGGCCGGCTTGCCACTCGAAGCCGCTTCCCGACGAGGTGCCGAGCGCTTGCTGTGCTGTCTGACCCTGGTTGGCTATCGGCAACCAACCGAAGCTTCCGGTGACGCGAAGGTAGGCGGGGACCAAGGGTTGCTCGAGGTCGAGGGCCACCTCAGGGGCCAAACGGTCGTCGTCGGCCACGCCACTGCTGGCGGGTGCATCGAAGTAGCGAAGCGTACCGCCGGCGCGAACGGTCAGGCGTGGACCGAACGGCCGGTCGATCGGTGCGAACTGATAGGCCAGATCCAGCGACGCCTGCAAGTCGGTCGCGGTGAAGGTACCGCTACCCCCGGAAACCTCGGCCTCGACGATTCCGAGTTGGGCAGCAGCGACGATCCCGAAGCCCTCGACCCACGAACCAGGCGCGCCGAACGGGAAGACTGCCCCGGCGATGGCGGGCCCCGAGTAGGGAAACGAGGTTCGATACGAGAACGTTCCTGGCAAGTCAAACTTGTGAGTTCCCGCGAATCCGCCGAGCTCGACGTCCCACCTCTGGAGGCGCGTCTCCTTGGGACTCTCGGGTGCCTCCGTCTCCGCTGTCGGCGTCGATTCGGCGGGCGGCGCGGCCTGTTCCGGCGGAGGAGGCGGTGGTGTCGGGGGAGGCGCCGGGGCGGGAGGGGGAGGTGGCGCGGCGGCGGTCGCCGAAGCAAGGGTTGCGCTGACGGCGCGTGCGAAGGCCTCGATGTCTGCCGGCGCGGCCCGTCTGTGAGAGACCAAGAGCCGTTGCGTGACGACCGTCTCACCGGCCGCATCGACGAGGCGAATGCCGAGGTGGCGCTTGCTCCCCTCGACGATGACCACCCCCGCCCAGTGGTTGGCTTGGGCGAGTGAACCAGCCTGCGCGGGCGACATGCCGTGGCCCCAGGCGACGTGGGCCGCGCGGGCTCGGCCGGCCGCCAGCGCCGGAGAGACGAGCGGAACACGGGCAGTCTCGAGCGCCCTGCGCACGCCTCGTTCCAAGGACGAGCCCGAGCCCCGCCCGGCAAAGTCCGGAGCCGGCGCGAGGGCTACCGGCGTCGCAGCAACTGCAATCACCGATGCCCCACAGAGCACGGCCAAGGCGAGGAGCCGAGGGATCACGTTAGAGACACACGCCAACGTGGTAGCACGCGTAGTCGATGGAGGCATTGTTGTAGTTCACGCACCAGGGTGGGCCGAGGCGCGTGCACGTCGCTCCCGTCGGACAGGCCGGCTCGTCGATGCCTGGGGAAGGCTGCGGGTCGCAGACTTGCGAGCAGACGAAGGCTGTTCCAGCATCGCCCGCGGGAGCGCAAACCGCTCCGGACGGGCAGGGATCGACCCAGCCGAAGGGGCTGCAGGGTTGTCCGAGCGCGAGGGAGGCCGAACTGCCCCCCACGCAGACACCGGGGCTCGGGAAGAAGTCGTTGTCGGTCCCGGCGGGCTTGCACACCAAGGGCGGTCCACCGTCCACCACGGGACAGCTGTTCCACCCGGCGTCCAGGTAGGGATTGCAGCTCTCCGTGCAGACGCCGGTGCCGTTGTCGTTGGCCGTCGAACTCACGAGGCTTCCACCCACCGCGACGCAGTCCTGCCCGGTCTGGCAAGAGGCAACGGTGCGATTGCCCGTATCGCACCAGGGGAGGCAGGTACCCTTGAAGCAGAGCGTCCCCGCAGCGCAGAGGCCACCGAGATCGGTGCGAGCGCCGGTGGGGTCGCAGCTGGCACCGACGCCGCCTGCATCGGGTGGTCCGACGCGGTAACAGATGCCGGTGGTCGTGTTCCAGTTGTTGTCGTTCTGGGGCAAGCAGACCGTGTTGGGCCCACCGTGGGAGCAGGGTTGGAAAAGGACCGAGATGTCCGAGCTCACCGGGGTGCCCTGCGCGTTGCCAAGGGCCGTCGCTATGTCGTCGCCGGAAGAGTCGGTCTCGGCGTAGCAATAGTTGGGGAGGCACTGGCCTTGGCTTCCACCTGCAGCGCCCAGGCAATCCCAAGCGAGGCTTCCGCACTCATCCGGCGATTGGCACAGCTCGACACAAACGGGAACCGGATACCCCACGACGGCGTTGCCCTGTTCGCCTTCGATGAAGAAGCTCCCGCAGCCTACCGCTGCGGTGTCACCCGGGACAGGGGCGCAGTCGCTCTGGGGGCTGCACACGGAGTACTGGGAGAAATCCTCCGCCGCGAGCGGAAAGTCCGGCGGAGATACTACTTCCGGCTCGAAGCACAGAAACGTCCCCGCTGCGAACGGGAGCGTGTTTCCGAGAGGCAGGACCTCTTCGCAGTCGAGCCCGGAGTTCTGACACGGATCGGCCGCCGCGCTGCCCCCGTAAACTTGGTTCCCGAAATCGGTGCAGTCGTCACCAGGCAAGCACAGCCCGCCGTCGCGTGGGCAGGCTTGGTTCGTGGAGGGCAGGGCGCAACTTCCCGAGATGCACGCGAGGCCATCGGTACAGCCCCACAGCCCCGCCCCGCAGGGGTCGCCTGGTTGCGTGCCGATGTAACAAACCGAGGGTCCTCCGTCCAGCGTCCGACAGCCCGGAATCGGCGGAACGGTGCCCGCCGGCCAGCCGCCTGGCGGCGGGGGCGTCACGCAACAAGGCAGCGCGTCGCAGGGTTCCCCGTATCCTGCGCAAGCAGGCCCCGAGATTTCGGTGCAGACGCCCTGTTGGCAATCGAGGTTTCCGCAGCATGTCCCCCCGCTGCACGGACTCCCGGCGGCTCCGCACAGCTTCAGAGCAGGGCCCGCGTCTGGTCCGCCATCCAGGCCAGCGTCGACGCCAGCGTCCGCGATCGGAGGTACGCCAGAATCCCCGCCGTCCGAGGACCCAGACGGCCCGCTGCAGGCGGAGAGTACGACGGCCGCAGCCAAAAACCCGGAGAGCTTTCCGATGGGTTGCACGAGAGCCCTCCCGGGCGGGTGAAGCAAGAGCGCCTGCTTTTTACCGCGCGCTGCGTCGCCCTGTAAAGGATTCGCGTGAGTCGTTTGCCGCTACGCTTGCCGCAGCTCGATAAGCACTCCTCGCCCACCCTTTGGATGCACGAAGGCAATCCGAGAGCCGCCAGCGCCGATGCGAGGGCGCTCATCGATCAGCGGCAACCCGCGGGCTTTCAGCGCCGCGAGGGCGGCGTCGATATCCGGTACGTCGAGGCAGATGTGGTGCAGTCCCTCCCCCCGCTTCTCAAGGAACTTTGCCACACCGGAATCGCTGGTGAACGGGCAAATCAGCTCGATGCGGCCTTGGCCGTGGCCGAAGAGGGCGACGTCCACCGCCTGGTCCTCCACGCGCTCCCGATCGTCACAATGAAGGCCCAACACCTCTTCATAGAACGCCACTGCGGATTCCAGATCCTTCACCGCGATGGCGACATGGTTCAAGCCCATCCGGGGCGCGTTCATTGGGGCTTCCTTTCGAGAACCGAGATCTTGAGCTGTCCCATCAAGGCGACGGCGTCGGTCTGGTCGCCCTCGCCGAGTTCGATGTGGGTCGCGTCCGCGATTTCCTGACCAAATGTGGGATCAATGGCCAGCCACTGGCCCGCCCAGACCTCCACCCACTCGTGCCAGTAGAGGCCAAAAATACCGTCGCTGCCCTGCGCATAGACCAGCCCATGGACGAGCCTGGCCGGAACGCCGGCCGCGCGAGCGAGGGCCACCGCCAAAAGAGAATGCTCGGTGCAGTCGCCCTCCCTGCGTCGGAGCACGTCCGTGGCGCGATCGCTGGAGGCCCCATAAGCGGCGCGGACGTGACCATAGACCCAGGACGAGATCTTAGTAGCTCGCCGGAACGGATCGCGTTCTCCGGCCGTGATCTTCTTCGCCAAAGCGCGGATTGCGGGGTCATCGCTCTCGATGTCGGGGGTGGCGCGCAGATCTGCCTCTGGGGGAGGCGAGGAAGCGGCCAAGGCATGGCTCGGCCGCTCCGCGCGCACAGTCACGGCGACGGATCCATCGGGCAAGGCCTCGTACGTCTGTCGTTCCGGCGCCGGTCGGATGGCGGCCGGCAGGCCGGCAATCTCGTAGGTGATGGTCTCGGGCACGACCCCGCTCGGCAATTGCTGGGCTATCGGCACGCGCGTCAGCGCAAAGAGGTCGACGCTGTCGAGCTTCTTCGCGAGCGCTTCGGGCTCTGGAACCGCAAGCAAGGCCCCACCGAACTTGAGCTGAAGAGTCCGACCATCCCGGAGGTCGATCGCGACATCCGCCGCGAGTTTGCCCTGATCCTCGGTGACCGAAACGCGCGCGACCCTCCGTCTCGTCCCCCCCGCGACCAGATCTCCTTCTCCCAGATAGGCAACCTTCTGGGGCTTGTCCCGCAGCGACTGGCCATCGAAGGCCACGCCAGACACATCGGCTCGACGGGCGGCGGCGAGGCGGGGAAGGTCGGCGTTCTCCACGACGTCCGCCGAGGGTGGAAGCTCCAGCTTCTCGTCGGGCTGCCCGGCCCGCCGCCGCACCAGGTGAACCCCCGCTCGGTCGCAATCGCCAGACAGCGTCTCGTTGCCTCCATCGCCCTCGTGGACTGCTTCGAAGTGCACGAGGCGTCCGTGAGGCCTGGCGTCATAGGTTCTCTCCTCGCGGACATGCCGACTGACGTCCTTGCCCCCGAGGGTCGCCCGCAGCGTCGTGTCGTCAATCGCGACGACGACGGGAATGCCGCCACGCTTCTCGAGCGACACACGATCGAAGCTGTAACCCGCCTTCCGGCCAAGGAGATAGATGCCCATCCATTCTCCCGCCGAGGGACGCGGGAGGTTGACGACGGGCGACAGCGTCGACGCCGGAGCCGCAGGCGATGCCGCAAGCAGCGCTACGGCGACCACGGCTCGGGCACCCTTCCGCGTGCTATCGTGCGAAGGCGGCATGGCGGCCAAGGTACATAGGGCGGCGAGCGCGGAACCGCAACCCCGGAGCACGGTCCTGGTTCAGCGCATGTCCTGGCGGGACGGACGTACCGCCACCGACGAGGACGAGGTGGCGGCCGAAGAACCGCTCGAGCTGCGGCTCAATGGCCGCGCGATCTCCGTCACGATGCGAACCCCTGGCGACGACGAGGCGCTCGCGCTGGGGTTCCTGTGGGGAGAGGGAATCGTGCTGGATCAGGCCGAGGTGATCGGTACGGAGCAGGCGGCCGAGCACGTGGTCGACGTGCGGGTGACGGCGGCCGTCCTCGAACGCGGGGGGTGGCAGCGAAACTTCTACACGGCCTCCTCCTGCGGCGTCTGCGGGAAGGCCTCGCTCTCGATGATCCGCGCCCCCGGAGGCTCTGTAACGCCCAGCGCGCCCATCGACATCGGAGCTCTTCCGGGCCTCGCGGAGCGCCTGGGCGCGCGCCAGGCCATCTTCGCGCGAACGGGTGGAGTGCATGCGGCCGCCTGGATTGAGCCGCAGGCGCTCGGCGTGAGGGATCTCGCCGAAGATGTCGGCCGGCATAACGCGGTCGACAAGATCGTCGGACGGGCCTTCTCGAGCGGGCGTGTTCCTCTTTCCGGCCAACTCCTGGCGGTGAGCGGTCGGGCCGGCTTCGAACTCGTCCAAAAGGCGATCGCCGGCGGCTTCGCTGCGCTCGCGGCCGTCGGTGCCCCATCGAGCCTGGCGATCGCCCTCGCCGAAGAGCGTGGCCTCGGTCTCATCGGCTTCTTGCGTGAGAGGGGCTTCAACATCTACGCTCGCCCCGAGCGATTCTTCTGGCAAGGTCGCAGCAAATG
The DNA here is from genome assembly GCA_035508175.1 of Myxococcales bacterium. Lineage (GTDB taxonomy): Bacteria > Myxococcota > Myxococcia > Myxococcales > JAKAPL01 > DATJNL01. Next base: position 3,384 of record DATJNL010000027.1, on the reverse strand, counting down.
AAGACTCTTCGGAAGCTCTGGAACTGGATTCGACTCTACTTCCCCTTCGGTCTGCTGTATCCCGGCAAGCCCCGGCACTACCGCGAGATGTTTCAGGTGGCGTGGGACAACCGCGGATCCTGGGGATATGCATGGCGCATCCTCCGCCACGGAGTTTGCGATGGCTGCTCGCTCGGCCCCAGGGGACTTCGGGACGACGTCATCGCCGGGGTTCATCTTTGCCTGACGCGCCTTTCCCTCCTTCGGTTCAACACGATGCGAGCGATTGGTCCGGGGCGGTTGACCGACACGAACGGCCTCACCAAGCTCGACGGGCGTGGGCTCCAGCGCCTTGGTAGGCTGGACCATCCCTATCTACGTCGTCGCGGCGAAAAGGGCTTCACGCAGATCTCGTGGGACGAAGCAGAAGGACTCGCCGCAGCCGCGCTGCGGGAGGTGGCCCCGGACCGAATGGGTTTCTTCGCGACCAGCCGCGGACTCGGCAACGAAGCCTATTACGCGTTCCAGAAGCTGGCCCGTGTCGTTGGCACGAACAACGTGGATTCGTGCGCGCGCCTCTGCCATGCCGCTTCGGTCGCCGGGTTGCGTGACACCCTCGGCATCGGCGCGCCAACGATCTCGCTGAGCGACCTCATTGGCTCGGATCTGGTCATTTTGTTCGGAACGAACCTTCCCAACAACCAGCCGGTATCCACCAAGTACCTGCACTTTGCCCGCAAGGCGGGGACGCGTTTCCTCGTGGTTAACCCCGCGAGAGAGCCCATGCTCGATCGCTACTGGGTGCCCTCGGTCGCGCGCAGCGCTCTCTTCGGCACCAAGCTCTGCGACGACTTCTTCCAGGTCCGGGTGGGAGGAGACATCGCTTTCATCCACGGCGTGCTGAAAGAACTTCTCCTCCGAGGCGCGCTGGACGAAGAGTTCGTGGCCAAGCACACCGAGGGTCTCGAGGCCCTGCGGTCGCAGATTGCGGCCTTGCCGTGGGAGGCGCTGGAGCAGGCGTCCGGTCTGCCGCGGCGAGAAATGGCCCGATTCGCGGACTGGTACGCGCGGGCGAAGACCGCCGTCATCGTCTACTCGATGGGGCTCACACAGCACCGTTTCGGCGTTGAGAACGTCAAGGCGATCGTGAATTTGGCCCTCTGCCGAGGCATGATCGGCCGCTCGAAGTGCGGCATCCTCCCCATCCGGGGACACTCCGGAGTCCAGGGCACGTCCGAGGTCGGCGTCGATCCCGACAAGTACTGCACGGGCGATCCGGTGGGTGTTTCCGGTGCTGCCCGCCTCGCCGAACTGTGGGAGTGGCAGGTCCCGACAGAGAAGGGGCTGCGCGCCGCACATGTGATGGAAGCGGCGGGCGAGGGCCGGATCGATTGCCTCTACTCCATTGGCGGGAACTACCTGGAGACGCTGCCCGACCCCGCCTACGTGCGGACTGCACTGGGCAAGATCCGCTACCGAATCCATCAGGACATCGTCCTGAATGCGCAGCAACTGGTCGAGCCTGGCGAATGGCTGCTGCTCTTGCCCGCGGCGACCCGGTACGAGACACCCGGAGGCATCACCAGCACGTCTACCGAGCGGCGTATTCGCTTCTCGCCCGAAATCGCTGGCCCCCGCGTCGGCGAAGCGCTCCCGGAATGGGAGATCCCTGCACGTCTGGGGCGTCGGGCCTACCCGGACAGCCCGCACCTCTTCAACTGGTCCACTACTGATGCGCTCCGGGCGGAGATGGAGCGCTGTGTGCCCCTCTACCAGGGTATCTCCGGCCTGAAGGCCGAGGGGCAGTGGGTGCAGTGGGGGGGGGCTCGTTTGTGCGCCGACGGTCGGTTCAAGACGCCCTCCGGCAGGGCCCGCTTTTCGACGATCGAGATTCCCCCGCGCGAGGCGCCCGAGGGGCGTTTTCAGCTGGCCACGCGACGCGGGAAGCAGTTCAACTCGATTGTTCTGAAGGAAGCCGATGCCTCGATGGGCAACGCCGGCCGGCAGGCCGTCTTCTTCGCGGTCGCTGACATGGACCGCTTGTCCCTTCGCGCCGGGGATCCTGTTCGCCTTCGCTCGGAGGTCGGCGCCTTCACCGGAATCGCCCACGTCGGGCCGGTGCGCGAGGGAACCCTCCAGGCGTACTGGCCGGAATGCAACCAACTCCTGGTACGTCGCTACGATCCGGTGTCCTCGGAGCCGGACTACAACGCGTGGGTCGCGGTCGAGCGCGCGGGGTCCGAGGGCGACCGTTCGTCCGCCGCCTGAGGCAGTGGAGCCCTGCGGGTGAGCACCAACAAGTTCGATACGTCGGTGGCAGTCTCGGACGTCCAGCCCGGTGGCAGCGCGAGCGCAAACCCAGTCGAGGGGCCTCCATCGAGGTTCACCGCCGAAGTCGCACCGAGTCGACGGCATAAGCACATGAGTTGATGAAGAGAGAGGCCCTGGTCAGGGACGGCGACGATCAGGCCCCGCCCCGCTGTGTCGATCCCGAACGCCGTCCGGCGCGAACGCCTTCCGTCGTCCGTGCGAATGCCGTCGGCGCCCCCGGGCTCGATCAGGAAGGGCCACGCCTGGAGTACGCTGGCCGTCTCGCTCGCCCGCACGTCGTGCAGATACGAGAGGCTGGCTCGCCCGTCGCGTAGCACCAGCGCGCCGTGGTGCCCGCTCTCCGCCTGGATCTGGCGCCCGTCCACGATGAGTAGCCCGCTCGGCCGGAGATCCCTCTCGAAGTATCCTCCATTGACCGCCGCCACGAAGCCCTTCGGAAGCGCGTCTGGAATCCGGAGGCCCGTGGGAGACCAACGCAGCGACAGGGAATAGAGGTCCTGATCGTAGCGAACCGCCCAAGCCTCGACGTCCGGAGCGGGCGCGACCTTCGCGACGTCCAGCCCAGGGGCGGCGGTAGACCAGGCGACAGGCGGGTCCGGGGGAGCGCGGTGACGCGCGCACGCGAAGACCGGGAGCGCCAGCAGAGCGCAATGGCGGGGGTAAGCCCTCAGCACGGGATCTGGAGCCTCACGCTCTCGGCCGATCGGATGCCCTCGCGGTCGACGTCGAGAACCCAATACCCCTCCATTCCGGCCTGGGTGCTGGATCCAGCGCAAAACAACGAAAGACGTCCCGGACCGGGGAGCCGGTAACGCGCGTGGATGTGACCATGGCAAAGGGCCACCGCGCCGCCGTTGCCGGCCAGTGTGAGGAGCTTGCGGCCGTCGAGCAGCCCGTGCGTCGGCCAGTCACGGCGCGAACTCGGGCGCAGCGGCGCGTGGTGAACCACGAGAAGCACGGCCCTCCCGAGGACCTCTGGGCACTGCAAGATCTCGGACAGCGCGCGGAGTTGGGCCCTTCCCACGTAGCCAGCCGCGAGACCTGGAACCGGCGGGACCCGCGCCGATGCGAGAC